>JAZDGL010000075.1:0-2180 GCA_043806975.1 bacterium | reverse complement strand
CATCGGCATTAAAATTGGAAAAAATCTGTAATATCTTTTTGCAAAAGGAATTTTTTGCAAAAAAGAAGTTCTAATTTGGCTATATTTAAAATTATCTCCAATTTCTTTGGGATTATAAATTAAAGTGTAAATCGGAGCTTTCGGAAAAATTTCTTTCAATGCTTCCAAAACTCGCTCCGCTCCGCCATATTGAACAAGATATTCGTGAACGAGAGCAACGCGCATAAGTTGATTTTTATTCTACTTTTCTTCTTTTAAATACCGCGAATGGAGTTTTAAGAAGAATTTGTATATCCTTCCATAGCGACCAATTTTCTATATAATAAGCGTCCAGCTGAATTTCTTCTTCAAAATCTAAATCGCTCCGACCAGAAACTTGCGCCATGCCTGTAACCCCCGGCTTGATTTCAAAAACTTTTTTATGATGAGTTTCGTATTTCTGCACTTCATAAGACATATGAGGGCGAGGTCCGACAAGGCTAATATCCCCTTTTAAAACATTAAAAAATTCCGGCAGTTCATCAATGGAAAACTTTCTGATAAATTTTCCAACTTTCGTTACCCTCGGATCGCTTTTTATTTTTAAAATAGCGCCTTTTCTAGTATTCAGTTCTGAATGATCAAGTTTTTTTAGCATCGCATTCCCCTTTTCTGTCGCAGATGGACCTTCTCCGCTGCATAAATCAGCATACATAGATCTGAATTTGTAAAAAATAAATTTTTCAAAATTTTTTCCATAGCGGTAATCTAAATAGAAAATTGGTCCCTTGGATTCCAGTTTTATCGCTATTGCCGCAATAATTAAGATCGGCGAAAACAGAACGATAAGTATAAGCGAGCCAAAAATATCAAAAACCCGCTTTATAATCTGCCCCCATCCATCCAGCGAAGTTCGGCGAATTTCTATCACCGGAACGCCGCTAAAAGTGGTGATATTGGCGTTAGTTGCCAAAGTTTGGAAAAGATTGGGGATGTATCTAAAAGCAATTCGGCGCTGGTTGCAAAATTCCACAATTTCCAGCGACTTGTTTTTATCAAGCTCGGGATCGCATTGAATAATTTCGTCTAGATTATTGATTTCGTGTGTTTTTTCAAGGTCTTTTATGGTAAAATCTTTCAATACTTGGATGACTTTGTATCCAAGCGCCTTGTTTTCTTGCATCTCTTTAATTACCGCGCGCCCGTGTCCATTTACGCCGATTGCCAAAACCTTATGCACTCCAATTCCATACTTTATCGCCAGCCAGTTTTGCAAATTTCTAATAAAAATTCTTCCCAAGGTAACAAAAAAAATCGCGAACATCCAAGTCGCAATCACGATAAATCGGGAAACAAACATCTCGCCTCTTATAAAAAGAAGGAAAAGTAAAAACATCGCGCAAACGCACATTCCCGTTAGCGTATTAGATAAATCGTTTATTTTTGTATTAAATCTTTGCTCGCTGCCATATAAATCAAGAAAAGCAAAAATTATTACGCAGAAAAAAGATGCGATTGATACTAAAAAAAGATACTTATTAAACGGAAGGTCAAAAGATATAGGTCTGATTTCTTGTATCACAACGCTATTTCTAACTAAATATGCCAGCATCCCAGAAATAAAAAACATTAAATAATCAATCGGCACTCTTACTGCTGTAAAAATAAGTTCTGACTTTTTCATAATTTTTAAACAAAAACATTGCCTATCAAGTTTTTAATTCAGTTTTTCAATACTCTTAGGACTTACGCGTTTGAGCGCAGTTCAAGGAAAATGCGAGGAGCGGAGCGAGGCGTACTTAATGGTACGGCGAGCAAGCACCGCAACATTTGACAAAGAAATGCGCCAAACGCGTAAGTCCTAACTTTAAAAATTTTAAATAGATCCTTGGCAAACCTATAAGCCGGATTCTGTCCAAATCCTTCTCCCTTTTCAAGGGGAGATTAAGAGGGGTTTATTCCTCAATGATTTTGAATAGCCATATATCTAGGTCCGCAATTACTTGCGAACTCAAGCGAGCCACTTTTTTCCTTCAAAGCTCCGTAGGAGCGAAGAAGGATTTGCTCTTGCGCCAGGCAGGGTTTACCACCGCTTTAAAAAAAGCGGAGCGGCGTAGCGATAAAATCACACCACCGCACTTTTCACCTTTTGCCAAATTTCTCTGCGCTGAGCGCAATTAGAAATTTGAGCATCGCGCCGA
>JAZDGL010000074.1:0-11294 GCA_043806975.1 bacterium | reverse complement strand
TAATTATACCGCTTATCCAAAAATTATCCAAAAAACTAAACGAAAAACATATCTTGCTATATGTCAAGATTTCACTTGCCCCGCATCTAGTATATAATAAACAGAGTTGACCGCAAAATAAATTATTTTAAAATCCCTCTTTCTGCCCAAGGCAGACCGCCTTGGGCAGAAATCTCCCTTTTCAAAGGGAGAAAAGCGTGGAATTTATTTTGCCACAATGATTTAATCCATAAAAATAAATACATGCAAAAACAAACACAAAATCTAAATTGGTCGTTTGTAGAAGCCGCGCTAGATGAAGGCACGGTTTCCGGCTATAAAATGGCAATCATTGAAACTGAAAAAATTTTTTCGCAAGCGCTTTGCGAAAAAGGATTTTTAGGCAAAGATGTTCTAAAACAATATCAAAAAGCAAAACATATTTTTAAAAATTCGGAAAAAATTGAGCGCGCCAATGCAATGTTTAAAAAAATTATCAGCCACCCCGGTTTTGATATTTCAGCAGAGGACACAAAAGAAATAATTAAAAATATCCACGGCGCAATTTCAGAATTGGAAAAATTAGGCGGAAATTCAGGATTTTTTAAAAAAATTGCCCATAAAATAAATTCAATTTATCAAGGAACCGTGAAAAAATGGTTTTTTTATTTTGCTGGATTTTGCTTTGGCACGCTATTTTTATCCGAAACATCACTTGGGGAAAAAATCACTTTATCAGCGGTAAATTTTGTGCGATTTATTACATTTAAGATCGTGGTCCCCGCAGGACTAATTATTTTAGCAGGATATATTTTGATAGCGGCAATCAAATACTTTAAAACCAGAAATTAAAAATTTCCTATGAAATTTACCCATATCCACACTCATTCGCATTATTCCCTGTTAGACGGACTTGCAAAAATAGACGACTTAATTGATCGCTGCGTTGAGTTAAAAATGGAAAGTTTAGCGCTCACCGACCACGGATCAATGTATGGAATTGTTGAATTTTATCAAAAAGCGCAGAAAAAAGGTATTAAACCAATTCTTGGCGTAGAAGTTTATGTCGCGCCAAATGGAATGCACAATAAAACGCCAAAAATTGACGAAAAGAGAAACCACCTGCTGCTGCTTGCAAAAAATAATTTTGGATATAGAAATCTAATTAAACTCACCAGCAAAGCTCATTTGGAAGGATTTTACCACAAACCAAGGATTGACAAAGACCTGCTAAAAAATCACGCAGAAGGGCTTATCGGAACTTCTGCCTGTTTAGCGGGAGAAATTTCCCGAAAGATACTTGCAAAAGAATATAATCAAGCGGAAGAAGCCGCATTGCAATACAAACAAATTTTTGCGCCAGGATGTTTTTTCTTGGAGCTGGAAGCGCATCCAACATTGCCAGGGCAGAATGAAATCAACGAACATCTTATTAAAATGGGGAAAAAATTGGGCATCCCCGTCGTCGCCGCCAACGACATCCACTATGTCCGCAAAGACGACAATACCGCCCAAGATATTCTCCTTTGTATTCAAACAAACAAACAAGTTTCCGACACCAACCGCCTTTCTATGCTCGGCGAAGATTATTCAATGAAAAGCCCGGAAGAAATGGCGGAATTTTTTAAAGATACCCCTGAGGCAATTGAAAATACCCAAAAAATCGCCGAAATGTGCGCCGTTGAATTAAATTTTAAAGAAAATTTTTTGCCAGAAGTTGATGTCAGGTTATATAAAGAAAAATTGCAATGCGAGTTATCCACAGCCGATGATGTCGTGAAAGAACTTTGTCTAAAAAACATTGATAAAAAATATCCTTCGGAAAAAAATCGCAAAGAAATCACAGACCGCCTTGATTTTGAGCTTTCTACAATTAAAAAAATGGGGTTCGCCTCTTATTTTTTAATCGTAGAAGATTATACTAACTGGGCAAAGCAAAGCGGAATTATTGTCGGGCCAGGAAGAGGCTCAGCGGCGGGAAGCATTGTCGCATATTTATTAAACATCACTGATTTAGACCCCCTGGAATACAATCTTCTTTTTGAGCGGTTTTTGAATCCCGACAGAATCAGTATGCCCGATATTGACTTGGATTTTGCCGACAACCGCCGCGATGAAGTGATTGAATATACTCGCAAAAAATATGGCGACGACCGCGTAGCGCAAATTATCACTTTCGGAACAATGGCGGCGCGCGGATCCGTTCGCGATTCTGGACGCGCGCTGGGGTACCCCTACCAATTTTGCGATAAAATCTCCAAAATGATCCCCTCCGGGATGAAACTCAAAGAAGCCATAGAAGGCACGCAAGACTTGAAAAATTTATACAATACCGACCAAGCAGCTAAAAAACTCTTGGATAGCGCAAAAAAACTGGAAGGAGTTGCCCGCCACTCTTCCACTCACGCCTGCGGAGTAGTAATCACCCCGGATAATATAGATAACCATGTCCCCCGCCAATTTGCCAGCCAAGACGATCGCACTATTGTTACGCAATATTCAATGAAACATATTGAAAGCATCGGGCTTTTGAAAATGGACTTTTTGGGACTAGCAAACCTTACCATTATAGAAAAGGCGCTAGAAATCATTCGACAAGAAAAAAATCCCGAAATCGCCTTAGAAAAAATCCCTTTTAATGATGTAAAAACTTTCAAACTTTTCCACAGAGGAGAAACGACAGGAGTGTTCCAGTTTGAATCATCAGGAATGAAAAAATATCTAAAAATGTTGAAACCTGGATGTTTTGAGGACTTAATTTCTATGGTGGCGCTTTACCGCCCCGGTCCGCTTAATTCAGGAATGGTTGATGAATTTATCGCCCGCAAAAACGGTCAGAAAAAAATCGCCTATCGGCATCCCTCTATGGAAAACGCCCTAAAAAGCACTTACGGGGTGATCGTATATCAGGAACAAGTTATGCAGCTTTCCAAGGATATGGCTGGGTTCACAGGAGGAGAATCAGATACATTAAGGAAGGCAATGGGAAAGAAAATCGCAGAAATGATGGAAAAAATGGGATCAAAATTCGTGGAAGGATGCGAAAAAAATAATATCCCCAAAAAAATTGCCCAGGAAACATTTGATGATATGGCAAAATTTGCCGAATACGGATTTAACCGCAGCCATGCCGCTTGCTATGCTTTAATCGGCTATCAAACAGCCTATTTAAAGGCTAATTACCCGGCAGAATTTATGGCGGCGCTTTTAGCAAGCGACCGCGACAACTTAGACCGCATCACAATAGAAATTTCGGAGTGCAAACAAATGGGAATAGAGGTTTTGCCGCCTAGCATCAACGAAAGCTTTGGAAATTTTAGAATTGTAGAAAATGACGGAAAAGAAGCCATTCGCTTTGGACTTTCAGCGATAAAAAATGTCGGCGAAAATGTAGTTGGAGAAATCGTAAAAGAACGGCTCGCAAACGGAGAATATAAATCGCTTTCCGATTTACTGGAAAGAGTCCATACAAAAGACTTAAATAAAAAATCTTTAGAAAGTCTTGCGAAATCAGGAGCATTGGACTGTTTGGAGGAAAGGAATAAAATTCTTTCCAACATAGAGAAAATCTTAGGGTTTTTAAAGGAAATCCACAAAATTAAAGAAGTTGGGCAGCGAAATCTTTTTGACTCTTTTGCAAACATTTCTTCCGTAAAAGCCCAAATAAAATTTGATCCTGCCGAGCCAGCGCCAAAAAAAGAGCGACTTTTATGGGAAAAAGAACTGCTGGGATTTTATCTTTCAGAACATCCGCTTGGAGAATACAAAAATTTTCTTGAAAAAAAAACCGTTTCATTTAAAAAATTTCCTGAAATCGCAAACGGATCAATGATTACAGTCGGAGGAATTATTCAAAAAGTGCAAAAAATTATCACTAAAAACGGTCAGCCGATGTATTTTATAATTCTAGAAGATTTTTATGGAAAATTTGAGCTGGTGGTCTTTCCTAAAATTGCCCAAGAGACAGAAACGGTTTGGGCGCAAGACGCAGTTGTGATCGCGCGCGGAAAAATCAACGACAAAGACGGAGAAAAAAAGATCCTCTGCGAAAAAGCCCGGCTGATCACTCCCGAAGATTTAAACCTATTCCGCCAAAGAGAAAAACAGCCGCCTTCGCAAAGTGCGCCCGAAAATTCTTCACAAAAAAATTCGGATAATTACGGAGCAAATTACGGAGCAAGCTCCACAGCAACCCCCGAATTAAATACGCCAAAAATAAACAAAGAAAATTTAAATACTGCAAAAAATTTATCTGAATTATCTACAGAAAATGCAACCGACAGCATAAAAGATCCGCAAGAGAACGCAAGTCTTATTACCATAAAAATTAAAAACAGCAACTGCATCCACTCGCTTAAAAAAATTGAAAACCTGCTTAAAACCCAAGAAAAAGGTCAATCCCAAATTATCATTCAAATTCCCAGCGGAGATTCGTTTAACAATCTTGCAACGCCTTATAAAGTTAAACACAGCCTCGCCTTTATCAACACTTTGAAAGAAACAATCGGAAGTGATATAATTGAAATGAGCTAAAAATTATTTTTATGCGCCGCAGAAAAAATTTTATAAAATTTTCAAGTTTAATCATAATTATCACCATAGCCTTGGCGGGGTTTATTTTTTATTTTGCTTTTTCCAAAGCCACAATCACTTTAAAGCCGTCTTTGCAAGAAAAATCAACCGAAAAAACAATAACAATAGACACTCAAACCAGCGACATTGACTTAGCTAATTCCACAATTCCGGGAGTTTTAGTCGCGCAAGAATTTGAAAAAACCTACGAAAAAATATCCATTCAAGTCAAAGACATTTCTAAAAAAGCCAGCGGAACAATAACAATTTTTAATAATCGCGATACCCAGCAATATCTTTTAGTGGAAAGCCAGTTAGAAGGAGAAAAAAACGCCGGAATAACTTTTTTAACCAGCCAAGAAATAATTGTCCCAGCAAAAGGAAAAACAGAAATAGCAGTTATCGCCAAAGATTCTGGGACAAAAGGCAATATCCCTCCGCAAAAGTTTAATTTTATTAAATTCTCTACTTCTATGCAAAGCTTGGTTTATGCCGAAAGCTCCGAAGCAATGAAAGGGGGGTTGGATAAAGGAAACCTCCTCACGCAAGAAGATATTCAAAAAGCGCAAGAAGACCGCCAAACAGACTTTTTCAATTTTGGCAGAACAGAAATTTTAAAAGAACTGGAAAAATCATCAAAAATTATTTTTAAAGATTTGTCAAAAGAAGAAATTTTAGAAAGCAGCTCCGACATCCAATTGGAGACGGAAACATCGGAATTTAACTTAAAATTGAAAGGAAGAATTACGGCAATCGCTTTTAACGAGGAAATTTTTAGCTCCCTGCTAGTTTCCGACCTGAAAAATAAAACTGAAAAAGATTCTGAAGAATTTATCAATGCCAAGCTTGATTCTTTAAGAATTTTAGAAGCAAAAAACGATTGGGAAAATGCTAAATCAACCGTTTCGGCGCGGCTTACAGGATTATTCACTTTCAAACTCCCCGAAGATTTTATAAAAAAAGAACAGCTAATCGGGCTAGAAAAACAGGAAGCGATAAAATATCTAGAAAGCCTCCCCGAAATCCAATCCGCCGAAATTTCCTTTTTCCCCCCTTGGAACAGCACAATCCCAGGGAGAAACACAAATAGCATAAAGATAGAAATTAGAAATGAATTTTAACAACGCGAAACGCATAAAAATAAAGCAAGGATTTTTAAAATAATTGTTTTGTGGGAACTCCTACATTCACAAAACCCACAAATAATGATATAATCATACTATGACAAATAAAGAGCTCGTCAAATATTGGGAAGAAACTTCGCAGCACGATTACGATACTATGATAGCTTTATTTGAGTCAAAAAGATATGACGCTAGTTTGTTTTTCGGACATATTATTTTAGAAAAGGCAATAAAAGCGTTGGTTGTAAAAGAAACCGAAAAAGAGGCTCCTTATTCCCACAACCTTCTTATGTTGGCAGAACTGGCAAAGATTAATTTAACCTCTGATGAACTAGATTTTTTGGCCGAAGTGAACAGATTTAATATGCGAACCAGATATCCGGACGCAAAATTTAAGTTTTATAAAATTTGCGACAAAGAATACACCCATGACAATTTGAAAAAAATTAAGAAATTATATAAAAAATTATGCCAAATAATATAAAAAACATAATCATTGATTTCACGAAAAAATTAGAAAAAGAAAAATTCCCAATAAAAGCTGCTTATCTTTATGGATCATATGCTAAAAATGAAGCTAAAAAATACAGCGATATTGATGTTGCAATAATCTCTGACAAACTAAAAAGAAACTGGGATAAAAATGAACGACTATTATGGAAATATGCTAGATTAGTTGACCTCCGAATAGAACCTCACGGTTTTACCGAAGAAGAATTTAAAAAGGGACTTAGCCCCATCGCGGATGAAATAAAACGGACTGGAATAAGAATAAAATAATCTGCTTTTAAAGATTAAAAAACCGAAATTTATTTTGGCAGAATTTTAAAATAAAAAACCGGCCAAGGAGGAATAATTTTAAATTGCGCTGAGATTTCTTTTTTGCTATAATGCTTTTATATGGAAAATGAACAACAAGACAAACTTCAAATAAAAAGGCATTCTCTCTCCCACATCCTCGCAATGGCGGTTTTGGAAATGTTTCCGGAGGCGAAATTGGGTATTGGACCGGCAATAGAGACCGGTTTTTATTATGATTTTGAGCTTCCAAGAACGCTAATCCCAGAGGACTTGCCTATTTTGGAAGAAAAAATACAAAAAATTATTGAAGAAAATCTCCCTTTTGAAAAAGGCGAAATGGGAGTTGACGAAGCGTCGGACACATTTAAAAAAATCGGGCAGGAATACAAAACAGAACTAATTCACGATTTAAAAACCAAAGAACATATTAAAAAGGTTTCAATTTACCGCACAGGTCATTTTTCCGATTTATGCTCCGGTCCGCATATTGACTCAACTGGCGAAATTGACAAAAAATCTTTCAAGCTAGATAGAGTTTCCGGCGCATATTGGAAAGGCGATGAAAAAAACAAAATGCTCCAGCGCGTTTACGGGCTTGCCTTTGAAACCGCGAAAGAACTGGAAGATTATTTAAAAATGCGCGAAGAAGCGGAAAAGCGAGATCATAGAAAATTGGGGAAAGAATTGGAATTGTTTATAATAGATCCGTCTGTTGGGATGGGACTCCCTCTTTGGCTCCCAAAAGGAGCAATGCTTTGGCGAATAATAGAGGATTTTTGGTATAAAGAACATCTAAAAAACGACTACGAACTAGTGCGAAGTCCCCATATTGGCAGTAGAAAACTTTGGGAAACATCCGGACACTGGGGATTTTATAGCGATAGTATGTATCCACCCATAGAAGTGGGAAAATCACTGGAAGAATCGCAAGAAGAAAAAACTTCGGACAAAAAATCAGAAGAATACCTGATAAAACCGATGAATTGTCCATTTCATACTATACTTTTTAAGTCAAAACCTTATTCTTACAAAAACCTCCCTATAAGATGGGCTGAAGCGGGAACAGTTTACCGCTACGAAAAATCGGGAGAACTTTCCGGACTCACAAGAGTGCGCGGATTTACGCAAGACGACGCCCATATAATTTGCGCGAAAGAGCAGGTAGAAGAAGAACTCGCGCGAGTTATAGATTTTATAAAATTTATGCTAGGAACTTTTGGTTTTAAAGAATACAAAGTGTATTTATCTTTGCGTGATCCGAAAAATACAAAGAAATATTCTGGGCACAGCGAAGGTTGGGAATTTACTCAAAATGTCTTGGAAAAAGTCGCAAAAGAAAAGGGATTGGACTATACGAAAGAAGAAGGCGAAGCCGCTTTTTACGGACCCAAATTAGATTTTAAGATAAAAGATGTTTTGGGACGGCAATGGCAATGCTCCACTTTACAATTTGACTTTAATCTTCCGGAAAGATTCGGTATGGAGTTTACCAATGAAAAAGGAGAAAAAGAAAGGCCATATATGTTGCATCGGGCGCTTTTTGGGTCTTTTGAAAGATTTATCGGAGTGCTTACCGAACACTTTGCCGGCGCGTTTCCCGTTTGGCTTTCCCCTGAACAAGTCCACATCTTGCCTGTAAGCGAAAAATACAAAAATTATGCACAGAAAATCGCAAATTTAATGCGAGAAAAAGAAATTCGTGTTAAAATTAAAGATGAGGATGAAACACTTGGAAAACGCATCCGTGAAAGCGAAAAAAGCAAAGTCCCCTATATGCTTATTGTGGGTGAAAAAGAAGTTGAAGGCGGCTCTGTTTCCGTCCGCCACCGCATCGAAGGCGACCTCGGCGCAATAAAAACAGAAGAATTTATTGAAAGGATTTTAGAGGAGATTAAAGAAAAAATATAAGATGGATAATACGCAAGAAAACAATATCTCTACATATTTTGCATTATTACAGATAATTTCATTTATTACTTTGCTAATGATAATTTTTTCTTTTAAAAATATTGGCTTTGATCTAATTGATACTTACATTTCTGATCCTTTTTTTAAAACTTCAAAGATGTTTTTATCAGATTTAGCATTACCCTTTCTATTGGTAGCAACTCCGATTTTTTTTATCATTAGAAAAAAAATCAATGCTCTTATAAAGAGTGGCTGTGAAAATAAACGGTTTTTTTATTTCACTATTCTAATATTTTTGATTTATGGAATTGTAACTTTGATTATTTTGATTACAAATTTTTTTGAAGGAGAGCTGCTCGCTAAATTTATCTTAAAATCACTAACTAGTACAATTATTTTTGGTTCTATTATTTGGAATCAATCATATTTGCTTAAAAAAATAACTAATTGATATTTAACACTATGGACAACATCCAAACACCACAACCAAAAAGCAATAGCGCTTTTTATACATTTCTTTATCTGCTTTCTTTAATTTCTCTAGGATTTATGGCGATTTCCACTGGATCCATCTTTTTTCAAATCATCAATAAACGAATCCCCGATATTTTAGCCCCTTATTATCAAAGTCGTTACGATGCCAGCGAAATCGTTGAGAAGCTCCCCGATCTGCAGTGAAAACAAGAGTTAATAAAAAATATCTAAAGGAGATCCATCAATGGCATATTACGTGATGACCTGCGAAGGAGTCTTTCCGAGCGCGGCAATGAAGGGTGGTCCCAAATTGGGAGATCCGCCATGGCTCCACGGAAGGATAGTAAAAAATATACCAATTCCACTTACTTATACACTTGATCCAGATCGGCCCGGAAACCTCGTAGCTATGTACGAAGGAATGAAATACCCCATTATGCGGGACGATTTGATTGAGGCCTTGCAGGCAGTGGGTGTAAACAATTTACAGTTATTCGAAGCAATCATTCGAGATCCAGTAACCGGCCGCGAATATTCTAACTACAAAGCCTTCAATATTGTTGGTGTGGTATCTGCAGCAGATATGGAGAAGTCAGTGCTCATGGGGACATCGGATTCGAAAATGATCGATGCAGATTTTGACAGTCTCGTTATAGACGAGAAAAGAGCCGCCCCATTCAGATTATTCCGACTTGCGGAGAATGTCAGCGCCATTATCGTCGATGATGTAGTCAAGAAGGAAGTGGAATGTCGCGGAATACCAGGAATGGTCTTCTATGATCCTAGGGATTGGTCTGGTTGATTCTTTTACGCAGGCAGAACAAACAACCAACCCCCCCCCAAAAAAAAATTTGCCTTGCATCATCTTTTTAAGGAACAATCTCGATTATGAAAAATTGGTCTGAATTCAATGAAAAAGGAGAAAAAGAAAGGCCTTATATGTTGCATCGGGCGCTTTTTGGGTCTTTTGAAAGATTTATCGGAGTGCTTACCGAACACTTTGCCGGCACATTTCCAGCCTGGTATCTCTAGAACAAGTCCATATTTTACCCGTTAGCGAAAAATACAGAAGTTATGCACAGAAAATTGCAAATTTAATGCGTGAAAAAGAAATTCGTGTTATAATAAAAGATGAGGATGAAACGCTAGGAAAACGCATTCGCGAAAGCGAAAAAAGCAAAGTCCCCTATATGCTTATTGTGGGCGAAAAAGAAGTTGAAAGCGGCTCCGTTTCTATCCGACACCGCAGCGAAGGCGACCTCGGCGCAATAAAAACAGAAGAATTTATTGAAAAGATTTTAGAGGAAATTAAAAGTAAAAAGTAAATGTAAATTTTATGCAAAATATAAATCAAGAATCAAATAACCAAATTAAAAATCCTACAATCGCAAATATTTTAATTTTCTTGTTAATGCTTGGAGGAATATTAAACATTCTTTTAGGTATCCCTATTTTACTCTTAAATCTTGCTCATGGAATTATTTCATTACTAATAGGAGTAGGACAAATCATAATTGCAATAAGTTTAAAAAAACAAAAAAGATGGGCTTTTTATGGTCTTATTTTTATTGTAATTTTATTAATCGCCACCAATATTTACGCGGGAAAAAAAGATCTTCGGATGATTATTCCTATTATTTTAGATATTGCAATGATTGGTTATTTCTTTAATTTTTATAAAAAGATTAAATTAATTTAGTATGAACCAAAAAATCAATTTTAAAAAAATAGTTCTTTACACGCTTCCCGTTAGTTTACTTTTATCTATCCCTTCTATGCTTATAGTAAGAAATTCTGAGACATTTTTAGCGGGAATGAAGATATTCGCGGTCAGTTTTTTAATTTTATTTTGTTTAACATCTTCAATCGCTTACAGCATAAAAATTAATACTACTAAAATTCTAGCCACATATATTAAATCTGCGTTTTTTGCTGCTCTTCCAGGAATAATTTTAATTTTAACATCTATTATTTTTGCTCCTCCAAAATCTTCAACAACATCTGTATCTGGAGCTTTTTTCAGCTTTCCATCTTCCTTCGAAATTTTATTTTTTATAAGTATCCTTTTGTTGATCAGCGGATTATTTTTATCATCAATTTTAACAACTGTTTTTTTAATCTTTAACAAAACACGAAATAATTAACCAACTTATAAACTTAAATTATGGACAACATTCAAACACAACCACAACCAAAAAGCAATAGCGCTTTTTATACATTTCTTTATCTGCTTTCTTTAATTTCTCTGGGATTTATGGCGATTTCCACTGGATCCATCTTTTTTCAAATCATCAATAAACGAATCCCCGATATTTTAGCCCCTTATTATCAAGGTCGTTACGATGCCAGCGCGATAAGATTCGCAATAGCAGCAATACTTGTCGCCTCTCCCATCTACTTTTTCTCTACTATTTTAATAAATAAAAAAATCCGTTC
>JAZDGL010000073.1:0-4498 GCA_043806975.1 bacterium | reverse complement strand
AATGACCAATGTCCAATTTTTATAAAATCAGTCATAATGTTGTTATTTACTGATGTTCGCAAGATAAATCGAATAAATTTTATAAGTTATTTTTTATTCAATTTAACTTGACAAAATTCAGTAATCAAGAAAATAAATTTGCTCCTAATTTTTTAAGATACTCAGTACCCTGAATTTCATTTGGCTGCAATTCAATTTTTGTAATTTTATGGTTAGAGAATTTTTTTTCAATTTCTGCAATATATTTTTCTTGATTTTTTCTTCGCTGCGCAATAAAAGAATTGCTATCTTTGTCTGGAAAAATATTATTGATAATAATATGCCGCGAAGGAATATGGAATTTCTCAAGATTTGCGATTAAATCTTCTGTTTCTCTAATCCCCATGCCTTCTGGAATTGTTACCGTAATAAATTCCGTTCTTTCAGAATCCTCTAAAAGTTCCTTGACTTTTTTTACAGTTTTTTTCATTTCCATAAGAAATTTATCAGTTTTCTCAAATCGCTCCTCTTTCGCAAATTGTCTTACCATTGCATGGTATTTCCAACGAAGACCTGCCAAAAATTTAATCCAATCGTCTAAAAGTTCAGGCAGAGTCAATAATCTTAAAGTATGTCCGGTTGGGGCGGTATCAACAATATAAAGCTGGTATTCCTTGCTTTCCATAAAGTCAGTGATTTTTTTAAGCCCCATTACCTCATCCAATCCTGGAATATCAAGCGAGAAAATTTTATCCACCTCCTCGTCAGCCAAATAAGTCCCTTCTTGCAAAATATTTAAAATATCTCCTCCATAAGTTTTTTTAAATTCTTCAAGAACTTTCTTCGCGTCAACTTCCATGGCAAAAAGATTTTTAACGCCTCTAATCGCAGTCGGTTCATTACCGATTTTTTGCTTAAAACTATCGGCAAGCGATGGAGCGGGGTCAGTGGTGAAAATTAGAACTTTTTTAGTTTTTGCAAATACTAACGAAGAAGCCGCGGACATGGTTGTTTTGCCAACACCGCCTTTGCCGCCGAACATTATAAACTGCAACGGTTTTTTTAGTAATTCATTTAATGCCATAAATAGTAATATTTATTTATGTTTTTCTGTCCGAGGATGTTGAATCTTATCCAAACCGATTTTTATTCTGCAACCATAGGCGCCTCTTATTTCTTTCCCGCTCCTTGTTTTTCCTGTAATTTCTCTCTGTTCTATATACTCTGATTTGCCTTGTTGTTCAAGATGCGCCGCGAATTTTAATAAATTGCCAATACATGTCGAGATTCCATTTGCCAATTGCGAGAAAAAAGCGGATTCTTTTTTTCCTATTGTTTTTTTTCCTAAATGGATGTCCATATTTTTTTTATTTTGTTGACTAATGTTCCTATCCATATAGTTTCTTTTCTCATTTTTTTCACATAAAGTTGCGCCGGCTTTAACTTGTTTTTTATTTCTGCCTCTTTATTTTTTATCTCTTTTCGCGTCCGCTTTAATCTTTCCGCAATTTCTTTCATCCGTTCCCCCATCGTATTTGCTAAATTGCTTTTATTTTTCGTGTCCTCAATAACACCGATCCCTTTACATTGGAGGCAGGCAAGTCTAGGGGAATTCAAACTTTTCCCGCTTCCTTTGCAAGAAGGACATTGAATAGTCGGGCATTTAAATATTACCTCGCCTTTGCCGCGGCAAGAGGCGCATTTACCGAGAAGCGCATAAGGATGAACGCCTGTCCCTTTGCAAAAAGAGCATTTAAATTTTTTTTCTGATAACATTTTTATCATAATTTAGCGTACAGGAATTTGAATATTTTGGCTTTTTCTACCGCCTTTTACCTGTCTGCCTTTGGCAGAAGGCGGGTTAGGGTACTTTACCCCGCACCTTTTAGGCGAAAAAAACATAGATTGAGATGATTTTTTCATTCCTAAGGATATCGTGGATAAGTATATCGTCTAAAAGGTGCGGGGTTTAGCGCCCTGTTAAAGATTTACTGACTCGTGGCACTAAAGTACCCCGACCCGAGCTGAAGCTCGGTAGAAAGGTTGCGCCGAAGGCTTAATAATCTAATGTCATTGTACGGGTTTGACTTTCTCTCTTTGCCGCCGCTCCGGCAATTCCCGTCTGCCTATTCTCGCTGGCGGGCATATTCATCTCGCCGCGAATTTCCGCTAACTTTTTTTGCGCGTTTTTCGCAAGAGTGTCCATCTCAATATTTATCTCGTTTAAACGTTTATCTATTTGCCCGTTTCTTTTGGAAATACGCATTTTTTCTTTTGCTAAACGATCCCGTTCGTTTCGCGCCATGCATAGTTCAAGCACAGCCGTAGTGGCGAGTTGCGGTTTCGCGCTTTTTCTTGTCCGAGGAATTGATTTGAGGTCGTATAAATTTGCTATATCTCCCAAACTTTTTATTTTTTTCATATACTAATAATAACTGCTCATCCCCAAATAGCGCTAAGCGAAAGACCTCTTTTGCTTTTGCATCGTTTGGCGATAAGCTCGTCAATTAATTTTTTGACCTTTGCGTGATTGTTCCTTGTGCCTAAGCGGGAGGTTTCAGAAGAAAGGACATCATGGCATATTTGACGAAAAACTTTATTTTTATGAGCGACTTTGGCGCCTTCTTGCGATTTGCAGGAACGGGCAATCATTATAGCGCCTCGCACTGTTGGCGCAAACTCATATTCGCCGGAATCTCGAAGTCCTCGTACTATTTCAACAATCGCCTCTGCTTCCTTGTATGACATGTCTGATTTTGCTTGACAGATAGCAATCTCTGTTGAGCGATCCATATAATCCAAATCAATAGTGACCATTCGATCCCGCAAAGCATCTTGCGCTTTATGCACTCCCGCATACTCCTCCGGATTTGAAGTAAAAATCGCGGCAAAATTCGGATGCACTCTTAAATACGCCTCATCTCCGTCGCGATTCGCTGGAAGATCCATTACCTTCTCCTGCAGAACTGAAAGAAAAATATTGTTTGCTTCAGGCCTGGAACGGGTAAATTCATCGTAAATCAGAGTATGTCCGTTTTTGCAAGCAATGGTTAGACGATTGTCTGTCCAACGTTTGGTCATATCTTCTTCGGTTTTACGCACGCGGGAAATAAAATTATCCACCAAACTGCGATAGCGATAACCGTGTTCTCCTCCTACTAAATCAGATGTGTTTAACTGGTCGTCGCCATGAATTAAAATCACAGGTCTGCCTATTTTACTTGCCACATGCATGGCAAAAGTTGTTTTTCCCGTACCTGAAACACCTCGAAAATGAAGAGGAAATCCCGCCTTTATGTAATTAATGGCCCTTTGGGTTATTTCCTGTATATATGGGGTTTCCACAAAGCCGAATAAAGGCTTGGGTTGTATAAGATATGATTCTTCATCTGATGAAGGTAAATAAGGCATTTGGATGATGGAATTAAAAACCCGATATGTCATTCCTGTGAAATTAGGAATTCATAAAGCGGTCTTTAAATTCTTGCTTTATAGCAGGCATTATTTCTCTTCCGTTTATTCTTTTTTAGTGCGTCCCTGCTTTCCGTGACTTTCTTGTTTTCCTTGAACATTTGATAAAGAAAGCCAATACTCCTTGGCTTTTTTTAAGTCTGTCGCGCACTCTTTAACCAATTTCTGGGCATCTTTACGGACATCTTTTTGCCATGCCGTAATAGTTCCCATCATCGCCGCAAAATCCTCTTTTCTCATTGCCTCACCCTCTTTTCTCGCCTTCTCTCCGTTAGCTAAAAATTTTCTAACTTCAGTTGCCATTTCCTTAAGTTCCTTCACTAAATTTTCCTGTTCCTTATTAAATCCGACGAGAAGTTCTTTAACCTCATTTGACATATCTTTGACAAAAGTATGCCTGTCTGTTTTAGAAGCATGGATGTCGTCCACAAGATTTCTCATTGAAGTTGCTAATGACATATTTATTATTGCTTCGTTCAGTCAAATTAAGAAATTTAAAATAACGGAACGAAATTAAATTAGGTGTAACTACTCAGGTTGTTTTCAGCGCCATTTGCTTAAAAAACTTTACTTTTACACAAAAAGTAATTACACTGCAAAAATTAAATTTTGTAGAAAACAATATTTTCCTTTAGCAGATGGCGCTTTTGGAATTAGCTGGGTAGTTACAATTAGGTAAACTCATGCTACTTATTGAACTTATTTTTCTTGATGAAAAAAACTGAGCGTCTCATGCCATGCGACCGCTACTGAATGCCGTTCCTTTTTAAAATTATCAAGCATTTTATAAACATCTTCTCGCATTTTCTGAATTTCCTCTATGACTGAAGCGCTTGTTTCTCGCGTCCTTTTATCTTGCTCGCGTTTTATTTCACTCATCATTTTTTTAAAATCCCTGATTCTAACTTTTTCTCCTTTATCTAAAAGTTTCCGCATTTTTATAGCCACTTCTTCCTCCTCTTGGCGAAAATCCGCAAGCATTTTTTTAACTTGCTCCTCCCGTTCATTCTGTTTCAAAATAATGTCAGCCATCATCTGATCAAAATCC
>JAZDGL010000072.1:0-2548 GCA_043806975.1 bacterium | reverse complement strand
GGATAAAGTTGCAGAATCGGCGAGCGGGTGGTTTAAAGATAAAAAAAATATCCAGCTGATAAAAAAGTTTGGCGAAAAGCAGATTAGTTTGTTTTTTCCTAAAATAAATGATAAAATAAAAAGACTTGAAGGAAAAGTTTTTGTGCTTACGGGTTCGCTTAGTGGAATTTCTAGAGAAGAGGCGAAAAAGAAGATTTTGGAGCTTGGCGGGAGAGTTTCAAGCTCAGTGAGCAAAAATACTGATTTCGTCGTGGCGGGCGATGAGCCGGGGAGCAAATTGAAAAAAGCGGAAGAGCTAGGCGTAAAAGTTATCGGGGAAGATGAATTTGCTAAATTATAAAATTTACGCATTCGGCACATTTCTTTGTTAATCATAACTATCGCAAAATAAATTCCGATATTTCCCCCATTAATAAGGGGGATGAAGGGGGTTTTGTGAACAAATTTGTTTTGCGGGAGTTATAGTTAAATAAGCCTTTTATTTTTGATATTTTTATGGATATAAAACATCTTGCGAAATTATCGCGAATTGATTTAACCGCGGAAGAAGAAAAAACATATTCAAAGCAACTGGAAGATATTTTAAATTATTTTGAGCTGCTTAAAGAAGCAGACGATTTTTCGGTTTGCGCAGATGAAGGGAGTTTTACGGAAGAAAAAATTCAAATGCGGGAAGACTCGCAAGATTCTTTGCGCAGGCAATTTGATGAGGATATTTTGTGGGAAGATATTCCAGAAAAAGAAGGGCGGTTTGTCAGAGTTAAAAAGGTGATGTAGAAAATTAGGCGAATAACCTAAAAATTAGAAATTAGATTTTTTTATGCTTTCTTTATTACATAAACAATTGGTCTCGGGTGAAATTACTTGCGAAAAATTAGTTCGCGATTATTTAATTAGAATTGAAAAAACAAATAAGAAATTAAATTCTTTTATTACTGTTTGCAAAAAAGAAGCTTTGAAAGAGGCGAAAAAAGTTGATAAAAAAATTAAAGATGGCAAGGCGATCGGCGAGTTGGAAGGAATTCCAATTGCAGTAAAAGATTTAATTTTAACCAAAGGGGTCAAGACAACGGCTGGATCTAAAATTTTAGAAAATTATATTGCTCCCTACGATGCTTTTGCGGTAAATGGGCTGAAAGAAGCGGGGATGATTATAATTGGAAAAACTAATTGCGATTCTTTTGGGCATGGGGGCGCTAATGAAAATTCTGATTATGGCGTGGTTCATAATCCTTGGGACTTGGAGCGCGTTCCTGGGGGGTCAAGCGGCGGGTCTGCGGTTGCGGTTGCATCCGATCAGGCGCCTGCGGCATTGGGAACCGACACGGGAGGGAGTCTTAGACATCCAGCGTGCTGGTGTGGAATTTCGGCGCTAAAACCGACTTATGGGAGAGTGAGCCGCAGCGGTCTTTCGGCTTTTGCTTCTTCAACAGATGTAATTGGACCTATGGCAAAAACCGTTGAGGATTTAGCGCTTTTATTTGACGCAATAGCCGGGTGGGATAAAAACGATGCGACCAGCTTAAATTTGCCGATCCAAAATTATTCTTTGCAAAAAGAAGATTTAAAGGGCGTGAATATAGGAATTCCAAAAGAGTATTTTCAAGAAGGCATAGATGGAGAGGTTAGAAAAGCAATTGAATGCGCAATGGAAAAAATGCTAAATTTAGGAGCGCAATTTAAAGAAGTGGATCTTCCCCATACAAAATATGCTGTGGCATGCTACTATATAATTGCATCTTGCGAAACTAGTTCAAACCTTTCGCGAATGGATGCGATTAGGTTTGGAAAGCAAAGCGACAAGGCGGGCAATTTATTTGAAGTTTATTCCAAGAGCAGAACCGAAGGTTTAAATCCTGAAACAAAAAGAAGGATTATTCTAGGGACATTCGCTTTGTCCCATGGATATTATGACGCATATTATCTAAAAGCTCAGAAAGTTCGCGCGCTTATAAGGCGAGATTTTGAGGAAGCCTTTAAAGAGGTGGATTGTTTGCTTGCTCCCGTCGCCCCGCATACGGCTTATAAAATTGGCGAACATAAAGCCGACCCGATAAAAGCGTATTTAGAAGATATTTATTTGTCGGCGGCAAGTTTGGCGGGAGTGCCAAGCCTTGCAATTCCTTGTGGATTTATTTCTGAGGGCGAAAAAGACCTTCCGATTGGGATGCAGATTTTTGGAAAATGGATGGATGAAAAAACGATTTTAGAAGTTGGAAATGTTTATCAAAAAAATACGGATTGGCACGAAAAAGCGCCAAAACAGGAATTGTGTGTTTAATACAGAAATTCGCCAAACAAAACACACGGTGACTATAACTATTGCAAAACAAATTCCAATATTTTCCCCCTTAATAAGGGGGGATTGAAGGGGGTTTTGTAAAATAAATTTGTTTTGCAGGAGCTATATGTAAAAAATAAAAAATAAAATTATTTATGGATTCTACAAGCCAAACTATCAAGAATCTTTCCGAAGTTGATTCTCAAAGGTATCTAGACGAAGCGCCTGCAAAATTTTTTGCGATGATGGAAAAATTTTTTCACTCAG
>JAZDGL010000071.1:0-3368 GCA_043806975.1 bacterium | reverse complement strand
AATCAACTACCTCGCAGCCAAGCTGTCGAGGTATGCAAGGAAGATTGATTATGTTCGATAAACCTACGGTTTCTCGAACTCTTCCCTGCAAGGTAACCCCGCAGCAAGCTGACGGGGAAAATCTACGATTATACATTCATAAAACGAATTATTCCAATAAAATCCTTTTTCCATCTTATAGCTTTCTCAAAACAGATTTATTTTAAAATCCCTCTTGATCTCCCTTTAAAAAGGGAGAAAATATCGGAATTTATTTTTCGGCAGTTATAGCTCCCATAAAACAAATTATTTACAAAACCCCCTTCATCCCCCCTTATTAAGGGGGGAAATAATCGGAATTTATTTTGAAATCCCTTACTGCGGAGGAGAAAATATTAAAATCCCTCCCAGCCTCCCTTTCTGCCTAATGGGCAGACCGCCTTGGGAGGTAAAAAGGGAGAAATAATCAAAATTTATTTTATGAAAACTATAACTGAAAGTTGAAATTTATCGGAAATTCTACCCCCTCCAACTCCCCCTTTTTGAAGGTGGAGAGGGGTTCTCCCCCTTCAACTTTTACTTTTCTATTCTACAACAAAAAATGAGATTATTCAATCCCATTTTGGCGTATTACAACAATACCGCAACGAAGCTGCTCACTGCCTTATATGTCATCCCGACCGAGCTCCGCCTGTATTCAGGCGGAGGCGAGTGGAGGGATCCCTTAAATAATATAGCTGCCGCAAAACAAATTTATTTTAAAAACCCTCTTCTGCCCAAGGCAGACCGCCTTGGGCGGTAAAAAGGGAGAAAATATCAGAGTCCCTCTCAATCTCCCTCGCTGCGTCCCTCCGAAGCCCTTAGGGCGAGGGGGGATCAAAGGGAGAAAACACAGAATTTATTTTGCGTAAGCTACATTTGTGTTTTTCCAAAAAAATATTCTGTAATCTTTTCAATCGCTTCTTCCACAGCAATCCAATTTTCCGGCTCCTCCAACTCAATCGGCTTATTATAATCAGAAAATTGAAATTCCAAATTCATATCCATTTTCCCAACCTCTTCATCGTCCATAGCCAAATCAAAAGTTGCTTTATACAGAAAATTGTCCTGTCCTATCCAAAAACTTCCTTTTGCAGATTCAATTGAATTTACAGATTTTTCAATTTCCTCTTTTCGATTGTCTTCATAGTCAGAAACCATCGGAATCGCCTGTTCTGATTGCTCTGACGCTTTTAGTAAAAATTCTTTTAGCTTTCCCTTATCTAAATCAAAGCGAATTTTTTTAATTTTAATCCCTCCAATAACCTCGCTGCCAATATAATCAGCATCTAAAAATTCGTATTTTTCCGCCAATTCTTTAATTTTTTCGCCAATATCTTTTTTTTGCGCTGGATTTTCTTGCACAGGAAAATCCTCATCGGGGATATATGAATTTAAAATCTGATCAGATTCCAGCTTGCCTAAATCAGATTTTATCCATTTATCTTTCATCCCAAGCTGATTTAAAAGCTCATCAAGGTTAAATCCAAAAAATTTTACATCGCCTGCTTCCGGCTTAAAATAAAAATTTTTTCCAATTAGCCGATGCTCAATTTTACCTTTTAAATCGCCAATATTTAACAAAAACTCACTTGCGGATTTTTGTTTGGGAAACCTGATATTAAAATCCGCAATCGCATACTGTTTTGGGCTCGCCTCGTCCAAAACATCAAACCCGCCTTTTGAATTAACTTCCCAGCCAAAATTTTCCTCTAAACCGCTTATCTTTACTTTAAAATCAAATTTCGCAGATTTTACATTTACTAAATTACCTTTTAAAGCGGCAATCGCTCGAGCAGGCAATGTTTTATAATAAAAAAATCCCGCTAAAACTGCCCCTGCGGTTATTAAAAAACCTCCCACCGAAATAGATGCGGCTAAAATTTTCTTTTTAGAAATCAAGGGGACATTTTCCTCTATTACAGCATTTTCCCCTTGATTTATTAGCGCAAATGCCTCTGAGATATCGTCCATCCTCCACCCCGAACTTAATAAAGCATCTCTAATTTGGTCTTTAGGAAATCCTTTGCCGATTGCATCTCTAATGTAGTTTAGCAAATCAGGATTAGGCATAAAAACTAATTTAGTAATTTATGTAACTACCACAAAACAAATTTATTTACAAAACCCCCTTCATCCCCCCTTATTAAGGGGGGAAATAATCGGAATTTATTTTGAAATCCCTTACTGCGGAGGAGAAAATATTAGAGTTTGTTTTGCAATAGCTGTAGCTACCGCTTATTCTCGGCTTTTTCAATTATAATTCTCGTTTTTATTATCGTGTCTGGATTTAAAGAAATTGAATCAATCCCCTCCTTGGCAAGGAATTCGGCAAAATCAGGAAAGTCAGAAGGAGCTTGTCCGCAAAATCCCATTTTCCGTTTGCATTCTTTGGCGGTTTTTATCACTTGGCTTATCATCGTCTTAACGGCTTCATTCCTTTCATTGTAAATATGCGCCACTTTTTCATTATCACGATCCACTCCCAAAACAAGCTGAGTTAAATCGTTAGATCCAATTGAAAATCCATCAAATATCTTAGAAAATTCCCGCGCCAAAATCACATTTGAAGGAATTTCGCACATAACATAAATTTCCAGTCCGTCTTTTCCGCGAACAAGCCCGAATTTAGCCATAATTTCTTGCACTTTCTTGCCTTCTTCAATGGTGCGGCAAAAAGGAATCATTATCTTTACATTTTTTAACCCCATCGCTTCACGAACTTTTTTAAACGCCTTGCATTCCAACTCAAACGCCCGCAAATATCTTTCATCGTAATATCTAGAAGCTCCGCGCCAGCCTATCATCGGGTTTTGTTCCAGCGGCTCAAACGCGCTCCCTCCAATTAAAGACGCGTATTCATTAGACTTGAAATCTGCCATTCTCACAATAACATCTTTTGGATAAAAAGCGGCGGCAAGCCTTCCAATGCCTTCCGCAAGTTTATCTATATAAAATTCAGTTTTATTTTTATATCCGTAAGTGATTTCTTCAATTTTTTTTCTCGCCGCAGAATCTTTTACCTTTTCAAAATTTATTAAAGCCAGCGGATGCGCCTTAATATGCTCGCTAATTATGAACTCTTCGCGCGCCAGCCCAACTCCATCATTCGGAATAAAAGAAAGGTTGAATGCCTGCTCTGGACTGCCGATATTCATCATTATTTTCGTCCGCGTATTTTTAACTTTGCTCAAATTGGTTCTTTCTATTTCAAACTCCAAAATATCATCATAAACAATTCCAATTTCTCCATCTGCGCAACTTGCTGTAATCGGCTGCCCGTCTGCTATAACTTCGGTGGCATTTTCCGTCCCGACAATACACGGAATTCCCAGCTCGCGGCTCACAAT
>JAZDGL010000070.1:0-23806 GCA_043806975.1 bacterium | reverse complement strand
TTCATTTTTTTCTCCTTTTTAAATTTTCAAAAAAACTTCAAAAAATTTCTAAAATTTGGCAAATTTTAAACTTTATGATAACATAATAATACAATTTATTTCATATTTTGTCAATTAAAATTGAAAAATTGAAAAATGTTCTTTTAAATAAATATAAAAATAAAGGGGGTGTTTTTATATGCCAAAAAAGCAAATAAAATTTTTTTTGCTTGGTTTGATTGTTGTTTTAACGGTATGCTTTTGGCCTGTCGCGCAGTGCGCGGCGGATGTAACGCTCTGTCTGAATTGGAACGCCAATACAGAGCAAGATTTAGCGGGCTATCACCTTTATGCTGCTTATTCCTGGGAGGATTTGACGGCAAGAAGGTATGCAAGCCTCTTTGATGTAGTCAGGAACCAGTCGGCCAGTGTCCCAATAGATGTTCCCGCCGTTAGAAGTTCTTATTGTATAAAAATTTCTGATGCGGATTATAAGAGGGGGGTGGTCTTTTGCGTAACCGCCTACGACACCGCTAATCTTGAAAGCGATTATTCCAATCTTGTTGCCGCTTTTTGTGGCAATATTGTTGGAGATTCTTCTGACGGTGTTCCACCAGAGCAGCAAATGGTGGATGGGGAAGATTATGCTGAATTTAAGTATTTATGGGAAACCTTAAATACGGTGATTTCGCACCTAACAATAAATTGCGCGGTGGATGTTCCCGATTTTCCTGCTGCAACTCATTCGCAAAAGGCGGATTTTAATCACGATGGGACGCTAAATTTCTTTGACCTAGGGGTTATTGCGCCCCAGTTTGGGAGAATTTTTAATACTCCCTAATTTCTCCCTTTTTACCTCCCAAGGCGGTCTGCCCATTAGGCAGGAAGGGAGATGAAAGAGGGATTTGAAGAATTTTCTTGAAAAAACCAAAAGCCGATGAGGTAAAAACTCTCGGCTTTTTATTTTTTATCTATATTTTCCACAGCTTTTAATGAATTTTGACAAATTTTAGTTTACAAATTGTTTTTAGGGGGCTAGAATAAAAGTATAATCTGTCGCCTCATTTAATCTTTTAAATCAATATGAAACAAAAATCAATTTTTAAGGTGCTTTTTTTTAGTGTTATTGTTTTTTTCGGATGTTTTGTTAAAAATAAAGTAGTCTTAGCGGAAACGGTGAGTTTAACTCCTGCAAGCCAATCAATTAGTCAAGATGCCAATTTTTCTTTGGGTGTGGATATTTCTAGCGCGGCAAATTTATTTGGCGCAGGTTTTGATTTAACCTTTAATTCTTCGCTAATAACCTTTGTTAATGCGACGCAAGGGACATTTCTTTCCAAAGCGGGATGCCAAACTGCTTTTTTGGTAAGAGAAAATCCCGCGGGGAAACTTGTTGTTGGCATATCGTTTTTAGGCGTATCTTGTGGCGGGGTTTCTGGATCGGGGCGGCTAATGACATTAAATTTCAGATCAAAAAGCGTTCCAGGCGCAAGCTCGTTTGTTTTTTCAAATACGGCAATTTGCAATCTTTCCGGTTCAAGTTGTAATTATGTTAATGGAACATGGAATTCTGCTGCTGTTTCTATCGGGGGGGTTGACTTGGTGGACATTACTCCTCCAACGGGGACGATTTCAATCAATTCAGGAGCGCAATCAACCGCTTTGCAATCAACGACTTTAACTATTTCAGCAACAGATTCTTCCGGCGTTTCAGAGATAAAAATTTCTAACACTGATAGTTTTGAAAGCGCAACCGTTGAAAGCTATAAAACCAGCAAAGCTTGGAGCTTGTCTTCCGGAGACGGGTTAAAGACAGTATATATTTGGTTTAAAGATAGCGCAGGAAATTGGTCAAGCTCTTTTTCGGATACAATTACTCTTGATGCTGGCGGTCCGGAATTTACTGCTGTAAGTTCTGAAGATGTTGATGCGGATAGCGCCATTATAAAGTGGACTACTAATGAGTTTGCTACTTCGCAGGTTGAATATGGAAAAACTATTCAATATGGAAGCAAGACAACATTGGATTCAAATCTTTCTAAAAATCATAGTGCAAATCTTTCGGGGCTTTCTTCTAGCTCAACTTATCATTTTCGCGTGATTTCTAAGGATGCGACGGGAAATTCTTCAACTTCTTCTGACTTTATGTTTACAACTAGCGCGGCTTCTTCCGGGGGCACTAATTCGCCGGCGCCGCCTCCGGTAGTTACTTTTCCGTATATTTCAGGGCTAACTCCGCTCGCAGCTTATAAGGGTTCTTCCATTACAATTAGCGGAACAAATTTTGGCGCAGTCCCCCAGTCAGTTTATTTTGGTTCAATTTCCGCTCAAATAAGCGATTGGTCTAGCACTAGAATAGTGGTGGTTGTTCCCAGCTCTGTCGCCTTGGGAAAAATCCAAGTAATGGTGAAAACCGATGTTACGGGAAATGCAGTTATTTTTACGGTTATGGAGGAAGAAAAATTAACTCCGCGAATTATCTCGCTAAATCCTGTTTCGGGATGGGCGGGAAATTCTATCTCTATTGATGGGGAAAATTTTGGTTCTGTGACTGGTTCGGTTTTATTTGGGACATCTAACGCCGAGATTAAATCGTGGTCAGCAACAAGAATTTCAGCTGAAATTCCTAAAACCTTAAATGCGGGCAAAATTCAGATCATTGTAAAAGTGGGGACTTCGCAGAGCAGTCCGTTCGATTTTACGGTTTTGGCAAAAGAAGCGGATGCGGAGGAAGAAGATACAGGAGAGTTGAAAATTTCGTCAATCTCGTCTTCATCTGGAAAAGTTAGCAGCGAAATCACGATTTATGGGAAAAATTTTACTTCAACTCAGGGTTCGGTTTATTTTGGAGCCGTAAGGGCTTCTATAAATTATTGGTCGGATACTTCCATAAAATTTGCTGTTCCCGCTTACTTGCAAGCCGGGCAGAATTATCAAATTAAAGTTAAGGTCGGGAATGTTTTGAGTGATGGAATTAATTTTTCTGTTACAAATTCAGATCCTGTCCCAAATCAAAACAATGAAGACCAAAACCAAAACCAAAATCAAAATTCTGGAGAAAAGTTTTATCCGGACGGAGTTTTATTAAAATTAAAGAATGATCCAACTGTGTGGTATATTGAAGATGGGTCGCGAAAGGGGATACCTTCTGAAAAAGTTTTTGAAACAAGATTTAGCTGGAGCAATATAGTTGAAATTGAGAGCAAAACGGAAATGGAAAAATATCCGATTTCTGAGAATATAAAATTTTCCGATGGGACGGTTTTGCTTGTTGAAAAAACGGTGTATTTAGTTGAGAATGGAAAAGTTAGGGGGATGACCAACCCTAGCGCGTTTATTTCTTTGGGATATTCTTGGAATAAATTGGTTTCTATCGGGAAAGACGAGCTAAAAAATTATGAGCAGGGTCCTTTGGTGGAATTAGCGGGGGCGCATGTTTCAGGAACACTGATAAATATGGGTGATAAAAATAATACAATTTTTAAAATTGTGGACGGGAAATTAAGAGGAATCCCTACTCCGGCTGTTTTTTCCTCTAATAAATTTAAATGGGAAGATACTGTAAAAGCGACTGCTGATGATAAGAAATTGCCTATTGGTCCAAATCTTTCTTTTCCCGATGGAACTTTGGTGAAAGGGACGAATAGGACAATCTATATGATTTCAGGAGGAAAGAAAAGAGGCTTTACTTCTGCCCAGTCGTTTCTTTCCAGGGGATTTAAATGGACTAATGTAATAAACGCGATTGATTTAGAGCTGGCAACAGTTGGAGACGGCGCGTTAATTTATTAAATTATGCAAAATCGTTTATCTAAACAAATTTTTTATGGAATTTTATTTATTTTTTTGGTCGTATGCGCTGTTGGTTTAGGCTATTTTTTAATTTTTAAAATAGGACAGGATAAAATTATTCCGCTTGATTTAACGGGGGGTAAAAAGGAAATTCAAGTTGAATCTTTTAAAGAAATTGCTTCGGCGAAAAGCGGAAAATTATCTGATTATTTGGTAGAACTGCGCAATCCGAACGAAAATCTTGGCGCGCAAAAAATAAAGTTAGTTTTGGGAAAAACAAAAAAAGAGGCGTATCTATTGCCGCTTGAAAAAAAGTTTGCTGTTATCATAGGAGAAAGCAAAAAATTGTCTGAGGGCGATCTAAAAATAACTGAAACAGTTTGGGTTGATTTTTCCAAAGAAGAATCTGCGGGGCTGGCGGCGCAAAATAAAAAGTTTGAAGCGAAGGACGAAACTATTAAAGGAAGTTCTGTCTCCGCGGTTATTTTAAATAGGGGCAAGTTTGATTTGCAAAAAGTGGAGGTTGATATAATTGTATATAATTTTGCAGGAGAACCCATCGCTATTAATTGCGCCCAAATTGACCTGTTGCTTTCAGGCGAGGAGAGGGCATTTAAGGTTTTTTGGCCGAATTATTTAAGCGAAGATGCTGGAAATTTTTCAGCGCAAATTTCTTCAAATATAATGGATAAAGAAAATATCAAAATTTCAGGAAAAAGCAGTGAAGAAAGATTTTAAATTATAGCTTCCGCATTAAGCCTCTGAAAATGAAAATTTTTTTTGAGAAATTTAAAAAACTGGATTTTTTTATTATAATTTCTGCTGGGCTTCTTTTGGCAGTAGGAATTTTGGCGATTTTTAGCGCTACTCATAGCAAGTCGGGATCAAGTTATGTTTTTCGCCAATTATTTTCGGCTTGCGCCGGGATTTTTTTATTTTTATTTTTTTCATGGATAGACTATCGCTTTTTGAAAAAGTTTTCTTTCTTGGCGTTTTCTCTTTCTGTTATTGTTTTGCTGGCGGTTTTGGCGGCGGGGAAAACCGTGAACGGGGCAAAAAGTTGGATGCAAATAGGCGCTTGGAGATTTCAGCCTGTTGAATTTATAAAACTTGCGATGATTATTGTGCTGGCAAAATTTTTTTCCAAGAATTTTAAAAATTTAAACCAGTTTAAATATGTGGTTGCATCGCTTTTTATCACTTTTGTCCCAGTCGGGCTGGTTTTGTTGCAGCCCGATCCTGGTTCTGCCTTTGTTATATTTGCAATTTGGGCGGGGTTGGTTTTGACTGCGGGGATAAGGAAAAGGCATATGGCAATTTTAATTTTTTTAGCTTTGATAAGTTCTTTTTTGGGATGGAAATTTGCGTTAAAAGATTATCAAAAAGCCAGGATAACAACTTTTATAAATCCTTACGAAGATCCGCGCGGACGGGGCTATAATGCTATTCAGTCTGTTATTGCTGTCGGTTCTGGCGGAATTTGGGGGAAAGGCATTGGAAATGGGTCGCAGGGCAGGTTAAATTTTCTTCCGGAACGGCACACGGACTTTATTTTTGCGAATATAGCGGAGGAGATGGGGCTTGTTGGCGCGGTTTTCCTTCTGGCGCTGTATGCGGTTTTACTTTCTAGAATTTTGCGGATAGCTTTAACAGCAAATGATAATTTTGCGAGATTTCTATCAATTGCAATCGCGCTTATGATTTTTACCCATGTTTTGGAGAATATTGGAATGAATATCGCCTTGATGCCTATCACAGGAATTCCTCTTCCGCTGGTAAGCCTTGGAGGGAGTAATTTAATGGTAGTAATGGCGTCGCTAGGGATCGCGCAAAGCGTAGTAATCCACAAAATAAATCCGCTAGAAACTGATTTTTAAAAAATATAGTTGCCACAAAACAAATCATTGCATCTTCTTCTTTTAATCCTCCTTTGTCCTATGGGCTTCGGCGGGACGCAGCAAGGGAGATTGAGAGGGATTTTAAAACAAATTTCGGAATTTTCCCCCTTAATAAGGGGGAGTTGAAGGGGGTTTCGGTATTTTCTCCCTTTGAAAAGGGAGATTACCGCCCAAGGCGGTCTGCCTTGGGCAGAAGAGGGATTTTAAAATAAACTTGTTTTGCAGAAACTATAATTTTATTGTGAAACCATTTTTGTAAAGATTGACTTATCTTGCCATTGTGATAACCTTAAATATATGAGAAACAATAAATTTCCAAAAAATATAAACTTTGACGGCTTTGCGGACAAGTGTCCTCTTTGCGGCAAAAAAATGAATTTAATTTCTGCTCAAATGATTGAAAAAAGAGACAATTCTCCCTTGCTTTTTGTTGTCTGCAATCATTGCAAAGGAGCCGTTATGATCGCGATCGTTAACGATGCTTTCGGGGTGGCTTCGCTTGGAATTATGACGGATATGTCGCTGGAAGATGTTGAGAAATTCAGGGGGAAGAAGGGAATAACTTCTGATGAAGTTTTAGACTTGCATTTGCTGGCGGCTGGGAAAAAAGCAATTTCGGAAAAGGCGAGCGTAAAATAAATTTGCGAAACAAAAGGAATTTGAAATCTATGTCTCTTAAAACAAAAATAAAAAATATTTTTGGAAAGATTTTTATCTTTCTTTTTGTTTTTCAATTATTTTTTTCTTTTTCTTTTTTCCTTCCGAGCGCGCAAAGCCAGACGAATCAGGAAAAAATTCAGCAAAAACAGCAAGAGCTTTCGCAGGTGGAAAGAAAAATTTCTGATTTAGGCAAATCAATTGAGAAAAAGAACGGCGAAGTAAAAACTTTGCAGAGGGAAATTGATATATTGGGAGGGAATATAGAAAAAACTGATTTGGAATTGGAAAAGACAAGAATTTCTATTGAACAGGTTAATTTGGATATTGAAAATGTCCAAAAAGATATTGAGGGGAAAGAGGCCGTAATTTTTCGGCAAAAAAACGATATAAAAGAATTTGTAAGACTGGTTTATGAAAGCGATAATACTACTGTTTTAGAAATGTTGCTTTCGGGAAAAAATTTAACTGATTTTTGGTCTGACTTGGAGTCCGTTCAAAATGTTCAAAAGAAAATTCAAGATGCGCTGGAAGATATTAAGATAGAAAAATTTGATTTAGAAACAAATAAAATAGCTTTGGAAAAAAAGCAAGGCGAGTTGGATTTTCTTTTCGCGATGCACGAATCGCAAAAATCTGCGCTTGAATCGGACAAGGAATATAAAAATAAAATTGTTAAGAAAGCGAATGAAAAGAAGATAGAATTGCAAAATAATTTTCAGGACGCGCAAAAAATGAAAGATGTTTTGAGAGAAGAGATTTTCTCTCTAAAAAGCGCTGGCGTTTCTATGTCAATGCAGGAAGCGCTGGATATGGCTCGGTTTGCTTCTTCAAAAACAGGAGTTCGCGCGGAATTTTTGCTGGGGCTTTTGAAAGTTGAATCTGATCTTGGCAATAATGTTGGATCTGGAAATTATAAAAAAGATATGAGCTCGGATCAGCGAGATGCGTTTGTTTTAATTGTGAAAAAATTGGGGCTGAATCCAGACACAACTCCTGTGTCAAAAAAGCCTACAAATTATAAAGGATGGGGCGGAGCGATGGGACCCGCGCAAATGATGCCGAAAACTTGGCTTGGCTATGAAGCAGAAATCGCAAGTCTTACAGGGCATAATCCGCCGTCTCCTTGGGATATAAAAGATGCTTTTGTCGCGGCGGCTTTGCGTCTTGCAAGGACGGGCGCCGCAAGTAAAACTCGCGAAGGAGAATTTAAAGCGGCGATGATGTATTTAGCTGGAAGCAATTGGGATAATCCAAAGCTTGCTTGGTATGGAGAAAGAGTTTTGAAATTAGCAGAAAGATATGGAAGCTAAATCAAAAATTATTCGTCAATCAACGGATTAAAAACAAAAATCAACAGATTAAAAACAAATTGTAGGGGCGGAAAATTTTCCGCCCTTTTGGTTTCCCCCTTTAGAAAGGGGGATTAAGGGGGATTTATTCATAAGGGTAATGTGGCAAAAAATTTAATTCAGTAGCTTGCTACTGAATTTGCTATGTAATTAAATTATTTTTTAATTTAATTTATTGATGAAAAAATAAAAAATAAAAAAGTTTTACACAGGTTTGCGAATAATTTTCTATTGCAAATAAAATTAAAAGTTATAAAATAAAAGTAAAGGACAATAAAAATAAAAATAAAAATAAAATAAGGAAGGAGGTGAGTTTGATGCCAGTAAAAAAAACAAAAAAGAAAGTAGCAACAAAAAAAACTGCTGTAAAGAAAACCGTTGCAAAGAAAAAGCCAGCTGCGAAGAAAAAAACTGCGAAAAAAGCAAAAAAGAAATAAAAATGCATCTAAAAACACCTATCATATGAGGGTGTTTTTAGATTTTTTATTTTCTCTCCCCCTTGGCAAGGGGGAGGTTAGGAGGGGGTTGCAATTATAATAGCGGAATTTTTTTGCTATGACTTCAAAATCGCAAATCTATCAATCCCAAATAAATCTTTTTTAATTTCAATTTCAGAAAAATTATTTTTAAAAAATTCTGTTTGCGCTGGTGAAATTTCTAAAATCAAATAATAATTTTTTAAATTTGCTTTTTTAATTTGCAGAAGTAATTCTTTAATATATTTCAATCCATCTTTGCCTCCATATAAAGCGTTTTTCGGTTCGTATAATTTTACATCCGGCGCGCAGTTTTTATATTCTTCTTCATTAAGGTAGGGAAGATTGGTAAGGATAATTTTTTCCGTAGAGGCGGAAAATTTTTCGCCTATTACCCCCTTTGTAAAGGGGGTAGGGGGATTTTCCAATTCTAAATACGGTTCCAACAAATTCCCCTCTAAAACATTTATATTTTTTTCAATTCCCAAATTTTCAAAATTTTTCTTCGCAATTTTAAGCGTTTCAGAATTATTATCAATCGCAAAAAAATGCATTTTTGGTAGGGGCAATTCATGAATTGCCCCTACAAGTTTTTTCGCTATCGTTCCAATAATACATCCCGAACCTGTTCCAATATCAATAATATCAACACATTTATTTTTTGGTAGGGGCAATTCATGAATTGCCCCTACGGTTATCTTCAAAACCATCTCCACTATCATTTCTGTTTCCGGCCGCGGGATTAAAACATTTTTATCAACAAAAAAATCTAAACTGTAAAATTCTTTTTTATTTATAATATATGCGACCGGTTCGCTTTTTTTTCTCCGCTCAACCATCTCCCAAAATTTTTTCTCTTGCTTTTCCGGAATTTCAAATTCCGGATTCGCCAAAACAAATTCTTTCGGCTTATCCAAAACCTCACATAAAAAAACCTCTGTATCCAAGAGGGGAGTGGTGGAGGTTTTTTTAAGAAGTTGAGAAGATTTTTGCAGTAAATCGCGGGTAGCCATGTTGGAAATTAAAAATCAAAAATGTATAAGATATGTTGCTGCGGTTATTATCGTATAAAAAATAAAAATTTTTTAAAATTTGATATCGAATAAAATTTCATTTAAAACATCCGCATTTTATTGTAGTATTGTCTTTCAGGCGAAAGTAATCAAAAAAACTATAAGGGCAGCTAATGATGTCTGTATCATATTTACAATAAAAATAATCTTTCAAATTAATATCTTCTGGAATTATTAAATATTTTGGTTGGTTGTTAATATTAAAATATTTTTTATATCCTTCTTCTAGTGGGGTGATCAATGGGAGCATATCGTATTTCGCATAAGGAACTTGTGCGACTTCCACGCAATGACAAAAATCAAGTTCAAAAAAGTATTTGATATAGATAAAACTTCCTATTCCTATTATAGCAATTGCAGTTGTAATTATTAGTATGATTTTTATTGGCTTCTTCATATTTTTTTCCTTCCCCCGGAAAATCCGGTTTTTTATTTTTTAAAAATTTATCATTAAAAAATTATTTCGACAATTGTTATCTTTTATATGTATTTTTGATATTTGATTTTTGATTTACTTTGCTTCGGTTCTTTCCGCTTTTTCCAGCTCGTCAACGATTTCTTCAATCTCTCCTTCCAAGATTTTTTCCAGTCCGTGCCAGCTTTGCTTGATGCGGTGATCGGTAAGACGGTCTTGGGGAAAATTATATGTGCGGATTTTTTCGCTGCGGTCGCCGGATCCGATCATACTTTTGCGCAAATTTTCTTCTTTTTGCCGTTTTTCTTCTTCCTGTTTCGCTAAAATGCGCGATTTCAAAATTTTTAGCCCCTTTTCTTTGTTTTTTAATTGGGATTTTTCATCTTGGCAAGAAACTACAAGTCCGGTAGGAAAGTGGGTGATTCGCACGGCGGAGTCAGTTGTGTTTACGCTTTGACCTCCCGGACCAGATGAGCGAAAAACATCAATTCGCAAATCATTGGGGGAAATAGCGATTTCTTCTTCTTCCGCTTCCGGAAAAACTGCCACCGTTGCTGTGGAAGTATGAATTCGCCCTGCTTTTTCTGTTGAAGGCACTCTTTGCACCCTGTGGACGCCGCTTTCAAATTTCAATTTTTCATAAGCCCCGCTGCCAGAAGCTTCAAAAACGATTTCTTTAATTCCGCCAACCTCGTTGAGGCTTGAATTTAAAATTTCCATTTTCCAAGAATTCATCGCGATAAATTTTGAATACATCTGAAACAAATCAGACGCAAAAAGACCGGCCTCGTCGCCGCCCGTTCCTGCCCGAATTTCCATAATAACATCGCGATCTTCTTGTGCGCCTTTCCCCGTTTCTTTGTCTAGCTGCTTTTTAATTTCTTCTTTTTCTAAAACAAGCTGCCGATTTTCTTCTTCGGCTAAAGAAATTAACTCTGAACTGTCGCCGCTTAAAAGCTTTTTGTTCTCTTCTAAAGTCCTATCTATGCTTTCAAGCCGTTCTAATTTAGAAATTATGCTTTGTAGAAAATGATGGCGCTGACTAAGCTTCTGAAAGTTTTTCAGGTCTGTGATCGCTTTTGGATCGGATAATTCTGTTGTTATTTGTTCCAGCTCTTGATCTAATTGTGTTTTATTTAGATTCATTTTTCTTTGCTGATTTTGTAGTTTTAAGTTCTTTTTTTGCGGCTTCCATTTTGCGCTTAAACTTATCTACTCTACCAGTAGAATCTATAATTTTTTGCTTTCCCGTATAAAAAGGATGGCAAGCGGAACAAACTTCCACTTGAATACTTTCTTTGGTGGAGCTGGTTTCAAAAGTATTTCCGCAAGAGCAGACTACTTTTGCTTTTCCATATTTTGGATGAATGTTATTTTTCATAGCATTCTCATTATAGCATACTTTACAATTTTGGCAATTATTGCGTATTAAGTGTTGCCCCCTATCTTATTTTTTGAGAGTATTCGTTGCTTTTTGCGTATTTTTTAGGGAAAATTTTTGCTGATTTCTCCACAGCCGCTTGCAAGCCTTGCATTTTTTCCGATTTATGATAAGATAAGCTTATATGAAAAAAATTAGCGAAAAAGAAGAAAAAAATATGACAGAGGTTTTAAACTATGACAAGGCTTCCGATGCCGATGTAATTGAGCAAATGTTTAAGGCAGGAGTTCATTTTGGGCATCAAAAATCCAAGTGGAACCCTAAAATGGAGCCTTATATTTTTGCTGTAAAAAACGGCATACATATAATTGATTTAGTGAAAACCAAAGAAAAGCTGGATTCTGCGCTTGATTTTATGGAAAAAATTCTAAAATCTGGCAGCCAAGTTCTTTTTGTCGGAACAAAGCGACAAGCAAAAGACTTTACAGAATCGCTTTCCAAAGATCTTAAAATGCCCTATGTGACTAATCGCTGGATTGGCGGCACTTTCACGAATTTTAAAAACATTTCAAAAAGAATAGCTAAATTAGATGAATTGGAAGGCATAGTCCAAAGCGCAGATTCAAAATTCAAAAAGCAGGAAATTTTAGTTTTCAAAAAAGAAGCAGGCAGAATTGAGGATAAATTAGGCGGTTTAAGAAATATGAAAAAAATTCCGGGAGCGATGTTTATCTTTGATGTGGTTGAAAATAAATCTGCCCTTAAAGAAGCAAAAATGATGGGTGTTCCTGTGATTGCCTTGGTTGATACAAATGCTAATCCAAATGAGATTGATTGGCCAATTCCTTGCAACGATGACGCGATCGCGGTAATTAAATTGATCGCTGAAATTATCAAAGCGAGGTTAATAAAATTAAATACAGAAGAAAAATAATGAATATTGAAGAAATTAAAAAACTGCGTCAAGAAACAGGAGCAGGATTTACGGAGTGCAAAAAGGCATACGAAGAAGCAGGAGAAGATTTTCAGAAAACTTTGGAAATTTTGAAAGGCGAGGCAGAAAAAAGGGCAGAAAGAAAGGCGGAAAGACAAATTAAGGCGGGGCTTGTTTCCTCTTATATCCACGGTTCAGGGAAAATGGGGGCGCTATTAAAGGTGGGCTGCGAAACCGATTTTGTTGCTAAAAACGAGGAATTTCAGAAAATGGTTCGCGATATTGCAATGCATATAGTTGCAATGAATCCTCAAAACGAAGAAGAGTTGTTGGCGCAACCGTTTGTAAAAAATCCCGATATAACAATTAAGGATTATATTCAGGGGGCGATTACGCGCATAGGAGAAAACATTAAAATTGAACAATTTGTCAGGTTTGAAGTTTAACTAAAATAAGTTTTTGTCCCGAAATAATATAAATTGATGTTTGATTTGATCCCTCAAACCATAATCATAATTTCAATTGCAGGCATTATCGTAGTCATTGCAAGAAAAATCCCTCAGCTTTCTTTGCTGGAAGAGAAGAAAGTTTCCGATGTGAGCGGAGATAAAAAGGCTAAAACTCCAAGATTTGCAAATAAAGTTTGGCTTAAAATAAAAGGGGTTAAGCATAGCCAGCATTTTCATAAACTTCTAGATATAACAGAAAAGTTTTTAAGGAAGCTAAAAGTTTTTTTCTTAAAACTTGAAAACAAAATAACTGGATGGGCGGAAGGATTAAGACAGCATTCTCAAAAAGTGAAGTTAAGGCGCGAAGGAATTGAGATTCAAGTTAAGCCCGAAGATAATTTTGACGCTGGAAATTCGGAAGAGATTAGCATAAATGAAAAAGCGGTTGAGAAAACAGTTATTCAGGAAGAGGGAAGTTTAGAAGAGAAATATATTGCTGCAATTACAAAAAATCCTCGCGATCTTGAGGCTTATAGGAATTTGGGAAATTTGTATTTTAAGAAAGATAATGTTGATGACGCTCGGGATGCTTTTAGGCAGATCTTGAAAATAAATCCTGCTGATTCTAACGCGGAAATGATGCTCCGAAAATTAAGGACAAGAAAGGTGAGGAAGATTTAGATTGGGATGAACGAACCTTACATTTACATTGGTTTATCTTTGTTCCCACAAAATAAATTGCTATATTTTCTTCCTTTGATCCCCCTTCGCCCTATGGGCTTCGGCGGGACGCAGTAAGGGAGGTTGCGAGGGATTTCGACTTCAAAGGGAGATTACCGCCCAAGGCGGTCTGCCTTGGGCAGAAGAGGGATTTTAAAATAAATTTCGATATTTTCCCCTCCGTAGCAAGGGAGATTAAGAGGGATCCCGATATTTTCCCCCTTAATAAGGGGGAATTGAAAGGGGTTTTTAAAATAAATTTATTTTGCGGAACAACGGTTTTATAAAATTAAGTTTATTTTTGCCGAGGTAGCTCAATGGCAGAGCTATGGTTTTGTAAACCATAGGTTGGAGGTTCGATCCCTCTCCTCGGCTCCAATCCTTTTTTCTTTAATTTCCCCGCCTTTATAAGGAGGGGATTAAGGGGAGGTATGATTTTTGAAAAATATATATTCCCGGGTGGCGCAGTGGTAGCGCAGTTGACTGTTAATCAATTGGTCGTCGGTTCGAACCCGACCCCGGGAGCATAGTAGTACACTTACTTGCTGAAAGCACCGTGTCAAACGGTGTTTTTAGCTTAAATAAGAGGTTTTTGTCTTTCAATTCGCAGTTCTTAAGTAGGAAATTTAATAATTGCCTTTTTTCGTCTACTCCAGAACTTTTAAAAATCTCATAAGCCCTTTGGGCAAGATTAAGCACGGTATTTACGGTTATATAATAGTTTTCATCGGCGTCATCGTATTTCTGCATTTCATTAAGCAATTCTTGCTGTCTTGCTTTGTATTCTTTTAATTTGGTTTCGTACGCATTGGAATCAATATCGCCGTCAAGTCTAAGATCAACCAATCCGCTAAGCCTGTTGCCGATTTGATCGTATTCTTTCCGCAAGTTTGCCAAAGCAAGCTTTGAAAACTCGTTTTTGGATTCGTTCACTTTTCTTAATCCCTCAACAATATCCTTAATTTGGCTGTCTGTTAGCCGAATATTTTTTAAAACCTCGCAAACGGGGGATAATAGATTTTCTTCCCTGATATAAATTCTTTTTTCGTGCATTCGGTGGTAGTTCGTACAGCTGTAATAGCTATGCCCCTTTTTAGCCTCTGCCGTGATCATACATCCGCAATCGGCACATTTGGTAAGTCCTTTAAAAACAAACGGCGTAGAGGCGAATTTATAGGGTTTCTTGTGGTATCCAGCTTTAACTTCTTGGGCTTTATCAAATAATGCTTTGGAAATAATAGGCGTGTAGCTATGCGGATAAAGTTTGCCCTTTAATCGCATTTCTCCATAATAAAAAGGATTGTTTAAAATATGCTCTATTGTGCTTGCAGTTAAAAATTTTGGCGGTTTATTGTTGCTTTTAAGCCCTAACTGTTCCATTTGTACCTTTAGCGTCCGCATTGAGGTATTGCCCGATGAGTACATCTCAAAAATCTTTTTAATATAGGGGCTTCTTTCGGGATCTGGCACAATAGCTTTATTCCCTTTTTCATCGGTTATATTTAAATATCCGATTGAGGCTTTGCCGATCCATTCGCCGTTTTTTATTTTATGGTCATTGCTTCGCTTTACATTGTCGCTTATCTGCAAGACATAGCTTTTAGCCACAAAAACAGCCAAATCCCACCTTTGGATTTCGGAACTGTTGGAATCCTTATGTATAACAAGGCTTTCCCTTATAAAGTGTATTTCAAGCTTTCCTTGCTTTCGCAATTCATCCAGCAAAACAGACTCCTTAAAACTTCTTTGCAGTCTATCAACAGTTTCAACAATCAAAGCCACTTTGTCCTTTGATTTTTTGATTTCCTCAATAACTTGTTCAAACTTTTTCCGCTTGTCTTTTATTGATGATTCGTCAAAATGGTGTTCGCTCTGTATAATCAAATCTTTTCTGTCGGCATAATTTCTAGCACGATCAAGCTGTGCAGGGATTGACTGCCCCTCGTTCATTTGTTCCTCTGTTGATACTCTGGCTAAGATTATGGCTTTCATAATTCGGTTAAAAAGTTAAATTTTCCCAATCGTTTTTATTTTGATAGATATAATCTTCTTTGTGGTTTATTTTCCAATCGGGGTATTTCTCAATTGCGATTCCGCCGATTATTTCAAAATCATATTTTCCTTGATTTTCTTTTATCCATTGTTGCAAGGCTTTGTTTTTATCTGCCGTTTCTTGGCTTTTTGCCGTAATGTCATTTTTAGGATCTATCAAATAAACTTTGTCTTTTGTTCTTATAATAAAATCGGGATAAAATAAACTGTTTTTATTTTCTTGAGTATTGTAATATTCAACAGCAAAAACATCTCTTCCGCTGTTATCTTGCTTATGCCACCAAATAATATTAGCTTGAGTTTCCAAAAATTTAATAAAGCTTAATTCGTTTTTTCTTCCGCTATAATCTTTTTTTAAATAAAAATCTTCATAAGCATTTTTAGAGATTTTTATTTCCTCGCAGTCTTGATTAAAAAGATTGTTTTCGGATTCTATTTTTCCTATTTTTTCGTATTCATCGGTAAAACCTATTTCTTGCTCGGGCAGTTCTAAATTAAAGGTTTCTCGCTCTTCTTTTTCTTTGATTTCTATTTCATATTTTTCCCTAAAACCTTTTAATGCCTTTGATATGGCTGATTTCAGCTCGCTCGATTCTTTCAATAACTCGGTTACTATAATAGAATAATACGAGTATCTATCAAGTCCAAACCTTGTATCAAACCACACATTAAGGGCTGATTTAAGCTGTCCCCACGATCTTGAGGGATTATATTTTGCTTCTTCTTCGCCTTGCTTTTTAAGCTCATTAAAGCAAAGCAAATTATAAAGACGCTCTATATCTAAATGCGAAAAATGATAATCTAAATTTTGTCCTTTTTCTTTTATTTCATTTACAAAATTATCAAAACTTTCAATTTCTGCGTTTACGATAATCTGGTTATTTACATTTGTTGTTGCAAGATTAAGACGCGGTTTTACAATTTTTATGTTTTCAGTAACAAATTGGATTTTTGTCCCATATTCTTTATCTAAGGTTTGCAGAAAAAATCTTTGCCACAATGGGGGAGGCGTAAGCGTGTTAAAATCCGTCCTGTGGTGATATACGGTTTCTATCGCGATTCTATCTATATCTTTTTTTAGCCTTGTGTAATAAATCAGGGGCTTATTGCCATTATCTGTTTTTCTAATATCTTTGATATGGCTTTTATTGTAATTAGTGTAAATATAGGCTTTATTTAGTTCTTCTTTCTCGTAATGATGGGCTTCTGGCATTCTTTTAATTCTTCCGATTATTTGGGTATGGAAATTTGGATTGTGGATTTCCCTAAACATTACAAGTATTTCAGCCCTCGGGCAATCCCAACCTGTCGCGGGGGCAACTTTGAAAATCATAAAATTAACATCATTTTGATTTTCAGTTATTAGCTCAAGATTTTTCTTTTCATTGGATAGCCAAATTGCAATTTCATTATTTTTTACACCCTTGCTTTTCAAATAAGATAAAACAAGATCTTTCAAATTTGCCTGTACCTCTTCTTTCTCTTTAAAGTCGCTAGGCAGTTGGATCATAACGAGAGGATTTATATCAAGCCCCGATTCCTCATAATATTTTTTAAGTTCAAGCCTTTTATTATAAGCAAGCTCAAGCATTATTTCGTCTTCCGAAAGCTGTTTATTTTCCAGCTTTTTTATATCTTCTTCTGTCTGGATAATGATTTTTTCTTTTATAAGTCCGCTTGCGATTACATCGCTTTCTAAAACTTCCACAAATCCAGCCTTCTTCTGCAAAGTATCGCTAGCGTTTGGCGTATCTTTCGGCGTTGCCGTGATTTTTATAATTATTCTCGGATCGATAAGATCTATAACCTCGTTATAAAGGGTGGTGTCTGTTTCGGTGTGTGCCTCGTCAATAATCAAAACAAGATCTCTTTCTTTTTGGGTTTTCTTGATAAACTCGTCAAATATTCCATATTCTCCCTCGGTATGCTCGTTAGGCTTCCTTAATTTTTTTGATTCTTTGTCTGTCCCTTTTATCTTTGCCCAATTTATAAAAAAGATATTGTTTTTATAAAGCTTTTCTTCGCTTAAATTATTTACATCTTTAAGGTTCATATCTGTGCCCTCGTTGAAATATTGATATAGCTTGTCTTTAGATTGCGTGTAGGAATCATCACCCCCGAAAGATATCCACAAATAGGCTTTGTCTTCGTGAAATTGGTAATTATCATCAAGACATCTTAAAAATTCCGCCAGCATAATTGTTTTGCCTGCTCCAGTCGGGGCTTTAAAAACAAGGGGAATTTTATATTTTCCAGTTTTCCATAATTCCAAAAAAGCATTGCTTAATTGGTCTATCGCTGTTGATTGAAAATCTTTTAATTGCATAGTGTTTTATTTATCTTTTAGAGTTTGATTGATTTCTTTATAAATATCAATAATTGGTTCGGGTATATCTTCAACAATAATATTTTTTCCTAAATATTTGAAAAGCTTTTTGTCTAGCACTCCATAGGAAAAAATATATAAAACGGTTTTATTGTTTTTAATTTTGTTTACTAATTCCTCGAATTTGTCGGCATTCTCTCTAAAATAGATTGCTGTTTTTCTTGTTTTGTTTTTATTTTCAAAAATTTGATACCATTTATTTAATTCCAATTCTTCAAAAGTATTTTCTTTAATGGCAATCATTTGTCCTGCTTTTTCTGTAAGCTCGTGCCTTTGCTTATCGCCGATTTTATCGATTCTTTCGACTGGGATTAAATCGGTTTTAAAATATTGTAAATTTCCGCCCAAACCGTCCTTAAAGCTATCAATATTTTTAATGCCCGTTATTTTTATTGTGTTGTCCTCGAGCTCTTTTTTGATTTCGTCGTAATTTTTTTTATTCTTTTCTATGACATTATTTAGTTCTTCCAATGTCTCGTCAAAATCTTTAGTAAGGTTGGCAAATGTAAGCTTTTTTTCGTAAAGAATTTTTTTATCCTTTCCTTTAAAATCATAACCTTTAATTATATTGCGTATTCTTGGATGGGTGATTTCTTCGCAAATATTTCCCTCGTTATTGGTACACAAAATAAATTTTCTTTTTCCGTTGTCTTCTTTGTTGATTTCTAATACTGCGTGTCCTGTTGTGCCTGATCCTGCAAAAAAATCAAGGATAATTGCTTTTTTGTTGTTTTTGCAAGTGGCAATAATACATTCTTTGACTGCGTACAAGGATTTTGGATAAGGAAAATCAACACTGATTATTTTATTTAAAAGCTTGCTCCCGTATTCATTGGCGTCATATAAAGGATCTATCCATAATGTTTTGTATTTTTCAGAATCTTTATTGATAAATACTTGTAAAAATTTTCCCGATTTTTTAATAACAATTTTATCTCGTATCTCTTCAATACTATTTCTTGAGTATCTCCATTTTCTTTCTATGTCATTATTGTCAATTGGCCATATTTCTATAGTCCCATCTTTTTTTTCAATGTTAGATGATTTAGGGTGAAAGTCCATATCTGGCACTTCCCCAAATCCGATAATTTTATTATTTTTGCATAGAAAAGGATAAAAGGTTTTTCCCTCGTTTCTTGTTGATTCCCCTCCGTTGTCTCTTAAATTTCTTAAATAAGAATCTCTTGATTTATTCGCGATATATTGTTTTCCGTTATTAGGATAAATAAATATTAAATATTCATTGCAATATGAAAAATTATCTCCCTGTATGCCTCGCGGGTTATGCATTACAGAAATAATGTCAATACAATATGGGCTATTTTTTTTATTTTGATTACAAAATAATTTGTACAATAAAATATATAAATTAGCTAATTCGTTTTCATCAATTGCACAAATTAAAACTCCATTATCGTTTAATAAATTTTTAGCGATTTCGAGCCGTTTGCTCATCATATTTAACCATTTACTATGCAGATAAGCGTCATCTTTTTCCACATAATCATTATTGTATTTCCAGCTGTTATTTCCTGTATTATACGGCGGATCAATGTAAATAACATCTATTTTGCCCTTATGGGTATAATTTAAGCAAGTAAGGGCGTGGTAATTGTCGCCCTCGATTAAAATATTGTCATCGCTTTCATCGGTTCTAATTTCTTTTTCCGCAATTCTTTTTAAAATCGGTAAATTATTCTCGCAATCCAAAACAACCTTTTCGGGTTCTTTTTCGCTATCCCAAACAAGCCCGTATTTTTTGGCTTTTAGCTCTTGTTCTTGTTTCTCAATAAGCTTTATTAAATCTTCTTTTGAAAAGCGATTATATTTTTGCATAGCCTATTTTGTTTTTACACTATTTAAAAAATTATTAAATTCTTTTTTATCAATTCTAAATTCCTTGCCGATTTTATAAGCCTTTAGCTTGCGTGCCTTAATATACCTGTAAATGGTCATTTTTGAAACACGCAATAAATCGGCGGTTTCTTGTATATTATAAAATTCGTCTTTTTGATTAGCCATAATGTTAGGGTTTGTTAGTAAATTTATTTAAAAATAGGGGAGTACTATATCCTACCTTTTCCTACTTTTTTTATTCCGCATTATACCATATTTAGTATAGATATTGTTGTAATATATTGTTGTAATACATACAGTATAGCTTAATTAACAATTATTTACAAATATTATTACGATTTTTCTGTGGATAATATAGATCAAATCTTTCGTGTTCCGATCTTAAAAAATTTACTATTTTAGGCGGTAAAACCTCTAATTGTCCTATATTTTCCACGATTTCTTTTATCTCTTTTTTGGTCTTTCCAAAGTTCCCGCCTTTCAATTCTTGCCTTAATTTTTTCCAGCACATAGCTATACCGTATATGGTAGTCAAATTTACGGCACGAAGTATTAAATTTTGTTTGGCAAAAGGTATGTTTTTGCTCTCAAAAATTTTCTCAAGTTTGCTTTCTTTAATTTCTGCCAAACTGATTATCCCTGTATTGGCTGGGGAAAAAACTGTATCAAAAGTTTCCAATAGTATATTTTTTGCAATCTCGTCGCTTTTAAATAAATCATCCAAAGTAAAATCTTTTCTCTTCTCTTTTATGTACTGCCTTAATTTTGCCTCTAAGCTTTGTTTTTTCTCTAAAGATAATTCAAATCTAAGTACGTTATTTTTAAATGGGGAATTCTTTATTTGTTTTTCAATGCTAGTTTGCCCGTTTTCTGCTATTTCGTCCATTTTGGCATAAATAACATATCCTTGAGTAGTGTTAAAGAATTTTAGATATAATACGCCCGAATCATTGCCACATTCTATTTTTTTAAATTCTGATCGTGGCTTATGGTCAAAACTGGATAAATTCCTTATAATTTGCTGGGCGTTTCCCATCCAATCGGGGATTATAATATTTTTTGAAAAATCAATCCTTTTCAAAATTGCCATTTGTAAATTTTCTATAGAAACTTCGACTTGCTGTTTTTTAAAACATTCTTGAAGTCTTAAATAAATTTTCTGTAAATGTATATGGCTTATTTCAAGAAGACTTGTTCCGTAAATCAATTTTGGAAGAGATACTTGGATTTCCAGTGTTTCTGTGCGGTTGTTTATGTCTTTACCACGAGTAGTAAAATAAATTTCAACTTGGGGCATATATTCGCCACTGTCTTTTTCGGCTTTTGTTTGTTTGTGGTAATGCGAGTAGATTGTAAAATTTTCTACTATTTGTTTTGCTCGTCTTCCATTAAAATATTTATGATCTAATATGCGATATGATCCGCTTTTCATTTGTAAAAGTACGCTGTCAATCATAAATCAGCCCCCTTTGTTTCCGTGTTTTTCAATCGCTGGTCTATCTTGAAAAGCAAATCAAAAAAATCAATCAAGCTTTGATTTTCAAAGTTTTTGTTTTCTTTCGCCTCGGGCTTTTGTTTTTGTAGTAGGGGGTTTGTGTACATAAAAACCTTGCCAATAAAAGACTTAGCAAGGTTATACACAAGAGGTCGGCTATTCCATTTTTAAAAGGAATATGCTAATATGAGTTTGGCTAAAGGTTTGTGCTAACTTTGCATAAATCTTGACAAAGTATCCTTGTTTCAGCAAGGGTACTTTTGTTTTCGTGGTTATATTAGTTTACATTCTTTTAATCGGTAAATTACGCTTTGTTGGGAAGTCTGAAAATAATTTGATAACTTTTTAACACTTTTATCCAATTCGTAGTATTTCTTGATAAATATGTTTTCGGGCATAAGGTAAAAAGTAGTGGCTTTATCTGATGATTTTTCTACAAGCTGTACTATTAAATCAATAGGAAGGGTGTCATTTTCTATTAAATCGTCAATAATATCTAAAAAAAATTCATCTCGAGATTGGCAAAAATGAAAAAGCTCGTGCATTTTTGTAAATCTTTGCCGTCCTATTGAGCAGTGTGTATTATAGAAAATTTGCAATGTTTTCCCGTCTTCTTTCAAATAATAAAAACCCTCATAATTGGGGTTTTCTTTCAATTTGTTATTAAATGGCGTAAATTTGATTTCGTATCCTGATAAAAATTTTTCTATCGGCTCTGTGTTTAAAGGAAATTGCAATGTTTTGCCGAAAGTGGAAAAAATAGTATCAACCAAAATCTTAGCCTGTGATATTAGCTTTTTGCGGTTAAAAAAATAAGCGTCTGCATAAATTATGGGTATTCCGTATAAAGTGGATTGTTGAGATTCATAAAGATTATTAGTCTCCAGATCTATCGAGCTTGATATATTTTGCATAATTTTCTACTTCTCGTGCCTGCTTTTCTGTATAACCAATTTTTCGCAATGCTTGGCTTACAAGTTTAAAGCTGGGGCGGTTTTGGTTACTTGTTAAAAAATCAATTTCTTCTAAAAACCCCCTTAGAGATAAACTCAAACCATCAGCAAGCTGTTTGCTGGTAGTTAAAGACAATGATTTATATTCTCCATTTTCCAGTTTAGAAATATAGGCAGGCGATAACTCCGAACGGTCTGCCAATTCTTTGGGAGATAATCCCGCTTGTTCTCTTAATTCTCTAATTTTATCCGCAATATTTATCATAGTTTTTCGGTAATTTTTATTATCTAAAAATATTATATCAAAGCAGTTTATAAAAGTCAAGTTTAATATACTTTTGTTAAGCAAGATTAAAATTGCATAAGAAAACGGGATTGCCTCTAAGGCAATCCCGTAAGATTTTCTAAGCTCATCCCTCGTCTGAAATAATTTGCACAAATATAAAAAATTGTACTTTCGGGAGGGATATTTTCCAAAAGTTTTTCTTTTGGCATAAATTCCACATTCTTGGGAAATCGCTTCCCATTGAAAAGGATAATTTCGTTGTTTATGCGGACTCTGGAAAATCCGCTAAAACATTTTACAATTTCTCTGATTTGCCTGCCTAATTCTTGCCTCCCAAAATCCAAATGGGAAATAACCAAAGAACTATCGGGATAAAAGTTTTTGCTAAATTCCCGAATCCGTCCGCAACAAGAGGCATCGCCTTCAAAAAATACTTCTTTTCCCGATAACTCGATTTTCTGTATCCTGTTTTCTTTCGTATGAAAGTTATTGATTATACAAGCAGTTTCCTGCAGGTCTAATTTCAATATGCTTGATACGGTTAAAACTGCAAGGACTTGGTCAAAGCACAATTCTGTTAGAATAAACGGTTTTATAGTGATTGCATCGCCCCCGCATTGGATATAAAGAAAATTATTGCGTAAACTTTTGATTGCGGCTTTACTTTCAATTCCTGTACAATTTCCAAATGCAATAGCGTTGTTTTTGCGAGGCATAAGCTTTCTGATATTCGGATCTGATACATTAAGAATAGGAATAGAGTTTTTGGCGATTATCTTGGATTTTGCCCTCAAAATATCTTTTTTGGAAGAAATACCGTCAACCCCAAAATGATTATCCCGTACATTAAGCATTACAGAAATATCGGGTGTAATTAGCCTGACAAGTTCCTTGATATGAAATTTATAATACATCGCCATTTCCAAAACCAAATAATCGGTGCCGATTTCAAGCTGGTTTATGATCTTGGCGAATAATACCAAAGGCGTAATTCTCTTCGCATATATTCGATAGCACTTGTGCTTGGCGGATATAACATCTTCAAGCATTGCAATTGCCGTTGTTTTTCCTACGCTTCCTGTTATCGCACAAACAAACGGATTGACTTGGGATAAAATATGCCTAAATAAAGCCTCAAGGGCTTTATTTATAGACGGCACTTTGATATAGTTCAAGCCCTCGGAAATTGCAGAATTGTCCTCAATTACATAAACCCAATTTGGGTTGCAAGGTAATTTTTTATGTCGGTCAAATTCTTGCTCATACCACCCCTCTTTTTCAACATCTTTCGCGTAAGTGGCGAAAAATAAAACTTTGTCCGTGTCCTTAAATTTTTCGCCTATAAAAACTATATCAAACTTATCAAAACTTTCCTTGTCGCTAATTCCGCAAAATTCTGTATTTTTCCAAATCTGTTTTAACTCAAATACTGATACTCTCATTTCCTTCTTCCTTCTATCCTGCTATTTTGCAAATTCCTTTATTATCTCTCTGATTTTGGAAGGGTGATTTTGCCCAATATTGTGATCGCCGTTTTCTATAATAGCAAAACGGTTTTTTAATTCCACGCTTGAAATTTTATCTAGTAGTAATTGTGGCGGGGTAGCCGTGTCCTTAGCCCCAAAAATTAGCTGGATTTCATCGGGCGGAA
>JAZDGL010000069.1:0-61656 GCA_043806975.1 bacterium | reverse complement strand
TTTCATTCATTTTTTATTGTTCCTCCCCCCTATTTAGTTAATTATAAATAATGCAAAAACACAGCTTCTTCCCGCTATGCCATTGCTTTTTATTAACTTTACAATAATTATACCACCAATAGAAAAATATGCAACAAACAGACAGTTAAAAAACCCTTCAACTAACTACGAGCGGTTTATCCAACACCAAAACCCTATTTGTTTTTTTCCATTAGAAATAAATACTCATGATGCTGGCTGTCGTTGTTGACCCATTCATTTGTCCAGCGCATCCCTCCCATAACATTCACTTTATAATTAATTTCAACTGCTTTTAATAGTTTTCCTGATTCATGAATTATGCCATTCAACTCCTGTTTTGTCGCCCTCCCGCCAGAGCTATATGAAAGAAGAATATAACGAGATTTAGTTTGCTGAATCAATTTCCTCAAAGCCTCCATAGCAATAAAATTTCCATTCTCATTTTTTCTATATTCTTCAAACACAGATCCGGCTATCAAATCTCTTGTGTCTGCCCTACGATTAACTTTCCCGAATAATTCCGGCTTATCATTGTTAATCACCGTAGTCCAAATATGGTAATAAGAAGAATATCTTACGCGGCTTGGAGGCATTTTTTCATTATTGGAACCATAAGGGGGATCAAAATAAGCAAAATCAAATTCTTTTTTCCGTATTACATCAAAAATATCCCCGCGAATTATTTTATGACTTTGGTTATTCTTAAACCTCCTAGGCAATTTTAAAAATAGATTATTATGCGATCTAGGCGACCATTTTGCCAAATAAGACGCGTAATGTCCAATAGTATTATCAACAGAATCAAGAGCATAAATAAGACTCGTTAAAATAACACACTTATCTTCCCAAATCAAATTTAATTTATCTATTTCATCTCTAATTGCATCTAATTTTCTAGTATTTTTCGCTTGAAATGGTTTTTTCCCTCCACTTATTTCAACTCCATAATGTTTCGTGAACCAACCATCATACCCCTTTAAACCATTCAGATGATTTAAAATCTCTTGATAAAATTTATCTTCCTTGTCTGACCTCAAATAGCAAACACCAAAAACCTCTGACCACGCCGAAACATCATTAGCTGTTATTTTATACCCAAGCTGAGCAAGCGCCTGCGACACTCTGGTCGTCCCGCTAAATCCGTCTAACACATTTTTTACTTCACCAATTTCGCTTAAAAGCTGGATAATATACGGTAGTATTTTTAGTTTTGAACCTGCATACTTTATTCCCTCCGTTTTTGGGATAATCAATGCTTCCTTTCCAAAAATATCTAATTGCTTCCCACTCATATCTTTTTCAGCCTCTCAATATCTTTTTGCAATATATCATTGGCTATTTTATGACCATCTTCAGAACTATTTAAAGCAAGACCAAAAAGTTTAACGAGCGTATGATTATACGAATAATCTATCCATCCATTTGTCAACGAATCAAAATAGCTTACAGCATTTTTTGTATGCGTCCAAAGACCGCGTTGCAAAGCATTTGCAGATGCGCCTCCATACCTTACCTCGCATATATAATTATTCTTTGAATCTAAAAACATAAAAATAGGATGAGATCTCCCTTTTCCTGCTATAATTTTTCCCGTTGAAAAGTCAATTTTTTTCCCTCTATCAACGAATATGATTTTCATCGTATCAGACATCGCTTTTCTATGGTTAAATATCATAATATTGCAGCGTTGATTTTCTTCATCATAAATCAATGGCATAATATTTATAGCTCCAAAATCAGAAAATTCAGAAGCGTTAAAAACTCCCCTTACTTTTTCATAATCTTTTATCATTCGCCCCTGTTTTTCAAGAAAAGGAAACATTTTTTGCTGGCTATCAGTTGATAACTGCAATGGACCAACTCCATAAGCTTTTAGACTAACAGGAAATTCTGTTTTATTTATTTCATTTATTATCATAATATCTTCTTCATGCTCTTTTGCTCTAAAACGATCTTTCCCGACATGGATACTTTTAAAGTCATACATAAATTGATTGATAAATTCAACCATCCCAATTTCCGCTAAATCTCCGTGTGTTTTATTGCCAATCAACCGCATTGTAAAAATATTTGACAATGTATTAACTACCAAATGATGATTTTTACTAGCTAAAAGTTTAAATCTGTTTTTAAAATCTTCGTAATTATCCATATGTTTTTTATTTTCATAATAATGTAGCTCTCGCAAAACTAATTTATTTATTCTTTAAAATTAACAGCGAAAATATCCATAAATTCCTGCCCCATCTCGCGCATATTATCTAAATCGCTTAAATCCCAAACGGTTTCATTGTCCCCATATATCTCATAAAATCTATCATAAAGTTTTTTCATTTTTTGAAATTTTTTTTGTGATATTGAAATAGTTACCATATAATTATTTTACAAAAGCTATATATTCCTTAATATCATTATACCAAAAACGCAATTTTTACGCAAAAATTCCTCGCTTGCTCTAAAAGTATTTATCTGCCCAAAATTCTAAAATTTCTTTTGCGATTGGGACAGCGACATCGCTTCCGCCGCCTCCGCCTTCAACTAAAATAACTAAAACAATTTCAGGATTATTAAAGGGAGCGAAACAAGTGAACCACGCGTGCGTTTGATCTTGCCCGCCAAATTCAGCCGTTCCAGTTTTTCCCGCAATTTCAACCGGTAAATTTGCCAAACTCTTCGCCGATCCCTCTAAAACCGACTTTCGCATCGCCTCTTTTATAATTTCAAGATTTTTACTTTCTAAGTCAAGTTTTCGCAAAACTTCCGCCTCTACCGCTTTTTTATCGCCGTTCGGTTCTACCTCAAAAATTCCCAAATGAGGCTTCATCAAAACTCCACCATTCGCAATTGCCGCAGTCCACCCCGCCACCTGTAAAGGAGTTGCCAGCAAATCGCCCTGCCCGATTGAAATATGGTAAGTATCGCCCAAAAACCAATCTTCATTTTTTATTTTCTTTTTCCACTGAGGGTCGGGAACCAGCCCCGCAGATTCTCCCGGCAAATCTATCAAAAGTTTTTCGCCCATCCCGAATTTTTTAAAATAACTATTCAACTTATCCACCCCCAAGCCAGAAAAATCGCCATTTCCGCCTCCCGCTGTATAAAAGAAAATGTCTGACGACTGCGCAATTGCGCTAAAAATATCCATCGGACCCAAGCCCGATCTATTCCACCCAAAAAAATTATAAACAACGCCAGGATTATATTGATTTACTATCGTTATTACGCCATTATCTTGAATTACTGTATTCCTACTAACAACATTCTCTTCCAGCGCCGCAATCCCCACCACCGGTTTTATGGTTGATCCAGGCGGATATTCCCCAGAAATTACCCTATTAAAAAGCGGCTTATTCTTATCTAAAATCAGCTTGTCATATTCGCCCTTGTTTATATTCCCTGAAAAAACATTATTATCAAAAGATGGCAAATTCACCAGCGCCAAAATTTCTCCATTTTTCGGGTTCATCGCCACAGCGCAAGCCTTATCTGACTCGCTTTCAAACGCTCTAATTTTCAAAACATTATAAATAAATTTCTGCAAATCAAAGTCTATTGAAATAATCAAATCGCGGCCAGGTTCAGGCTCTTTAAGCGCTAAATTCTCTTTTTTTGCGCCAGAAGAATCGGTTTCAACAAGCTGAACGCCAAGCTCGCCCTTTAATAAATCCTCATAAACCAACTCCACACCTGATTTTCCAATAACCTGCGTAGGCAAATACTGCGAACCTTTTTTTAAATCATCTTTGGAAACAAGGCCTAAATACCCCAAAATATGCGCCATTATATCTTTTTCAATATAAAAACGAGAAATTCCCCTCAAAACCTCCACTCCCAAAAATTTCTCCGAATTGGCTTCAATCGCAAGAGCAATTTCTCTTGGAATATCTTTATATAAAATAAGCGACGATTTATCCAAATTAAAATTTAAAATCGCGTCAGAAATTTCTTTCAAAGCCTCTCCATTGGAATATGCCCCCTGCAAATCTTTCAAATTCTTAATAATTTCATTGCGCCCAGCTTCGCTTTTTGGAAAAGTTTTTTGCGCCGCGGCTAAATCAAAAACTGCTGAATTGGAAACCAGCTGCCTCCCATCTCTTGAAAATATTATACCCCTCGGCGCTTCAACGGGAATTTTTTTTATTTTATTTTCAAGCGCTTCGTTCTGATAAATCGCTCCTCTTATCACTTGCAAATAAGCCGTTTTTCCCAAAAATACAAGCAGCGCCAAAATAATAAAAACCCCCAAGCTCCAAATTCTAGCTCCGCCCAAAGAAAATTCAAATTCTCCATAGTCATCATCTAAATTCGCCTCTGCCATCACATGCTCCGCTTCAATCTCATCCCTGTTCTTTGACACTTTATATTTTTTAAATTCGTTTGAATCTTGTTCCATCAAAATCGCGCTTTATTTTTATAATTTTACAGATTTTTTTGATCAAAAAAATGAAAAATAACTCTATCACAATAAACTCCGCTTGCAATGTGAGAATATCTAAATCCAGCTTTTTAAACCCGCTCGTTCTATAAAATACATTCCATAGCGCGCATATCAAAATCGGCAAAAAATAAATCAGCGCTATTTTTATTTTCTTCTCCGATTTAATCTTCCTGGATAAAAACCTGGTAAAAAAATAGGCGAAATAAAAATAGGCGAAAATCCTTAAAAATGACTTTGAAAAAATACTTATTACAGCCACAGGCGTCATTATCCAAAAAAACTGCCCCCGCTCATTAAAATCAGCCGCCAAAACTATTGCCAGCGCTAGCGATAAAAATATCGGAAATTTTCCCGAAAAACTTGCAAAAAAAGCGACATCAGCAATAGAAGCGAAAAAGAAAATTAAAAATAATAATAAATCCTGCATTTTATTCTTCTAAAATAACGACCGCGACTTCAAGCTTGCGCAAATCCAAAAAAGAGCTTGCCTCGGCTTTTTTAAAAATATCATTAGAATTTGAAGCCACCTCGCCTACTTTTCCAACGACTATTCCTTTTGGAAAAATTCCTCCCATAGAAGATGTGATAAGGATATCGCCTTGTTTCAAATCTTCGTATTGAGGAACCAAATCCAGCGCGAGAGAAGTTCCAAAATTTCCTTTTAAAACCCCTGCGCTTCTTGTCTCTTGGTCTATCACGGCAATTGAGCTTTTTGGAGAAAAAATAGTGATAATTTTAGAATAATTTTGATTAGTTTCTTCTATTCTCCCCACCAAAAAGCCTTCTTGCGACAAAACGGGCAAATTATTTTTTATTCCGTCTTTCGCGCCTTTATCAATCGTCAAATAGTTTGCAGACTCAAACGGATCAAAGCCAGAGATATTCGCTCTTACCGACCGTTTGTTCCCCAACGCGGGAAGACTAAGCTGCTTTCTTAACGCAACATTTTCTAGCTCTACTTCTTTTAGCCTGATATTCTCTGAAAGAAGAGTTAAATTCTCTTTGCCAAGCCTGATATTATCTTGACTAATTTGATTTATTTTTAAAAAAGATTTTACAAATAAAAAAACATCGCTGCCTGTTTCAATAAATGGATGCGAAATTTTAAAAACCCAGCTTCCAGCGGAAGAGTTTACAAGCAAAATCCAAATTATTCCCACAGAAAGAAACGCAATTGATATATATTTTAAAATTGGTTTTTTTGGTTTAAATAACATATAGTTCCCGCAAAACAAATTTATTTTAAAATCCCTCTTAGTCTCCCTTCAAAAAGGGAGAAAATATCGGAATCCCTCTCAATCTCCCTTTTCAAAGGGAGAAAATTTTAGAACCCCTTTCAATTCCCCCTTACTAAGGGAGAAAACATCGGAATTTGTTTTGCGGGAGCTATAAACACGCCCTTAAACCGCGCTCGCCAAAACTTCCCTTAAAGAATCTAGATCCTCCAAAATTATTCCTGCTCCGCGGACCACGGAAGTGAGCGGATCCTCGGTAATTTTAATCGGCATTTTTGTTTCTTCGGCAATCGCCTTATCCAACCCCTTCAAAAGGCTTCCGCCTCCCGTTAAAACAATCCCCCTGTGCATAATATCGGCAACTAGCTCAGGCGGAGTTTCTTCGATGGCAGCCTTTGCGTTGCTAATTATCACCTTTACGGTTTTCTTTAAGGCCATCCTTGCCTGTTCGTCAGTTATAGTCGCTTCACGCGGAAGCCCCGTAACGATATCTCGTCCGCGAATTTGCATTTCCATCGGTTCAGGCAATTCACAAGCAGAACCGATATTTATCTTCACGGCTTCAGCTGTTCTTTCCCCCAAAAGGATATTAAACTGCTCACGAACAAATTGGATTATACTTTCATTCATTTCATCGCCTGCAATTCGCAAGCTTTTTGAAACAACTATCCCGCCAAGCGAAATCACAGCAATGTCTGTCGTTCCTCCCCCAATATCAATTATCATATTCCCCGTTGCTTCTTGTATAGGAAGCCGCGAGCCAATTGCCGCCGCCATCGGCTCTTCAATTAAATATACCTCCCGCGCTCCCGCGCTCATTGCCGCATCTTGAACCGCTTTCTTTTCCACTTCCGTAACCCCTGACGGGATCCCAATTACTATCCTCGGCCGCGACAAAAATGAAAAAAACTTCGCGCTCTGAACTTTATCAATAAAATATCTAAGCATCTGTTCGGTAATTTCAAAATCAGAAATAACCCCATCAACTAATGGTCTTATCGCCGTTATATACCCAGGCGTTTTCCCCACCATCTTTTTTGCATTTTCGCCTATCGCCAAAACTTTTCCAGTTTTTTGGTTTATTGCCACAACGGAAGGCTCGTTGATAACAATGCCTTTTTTTCTGACATAAACAAGGGTATTAGCGGTGCCAAGGTCTATGCCAATGTCATGAGATAACAAAGATAACAGTTTATTCAACATAATAAGTATTTTTTAAATTTTAAATTTTTCTGTTAATTTATTGATTTTTACCATTTCTATTTTTTCCAAATCTCGTCTTTTTATTTCCACAGAATCTTCGGACAATGTCTTCTCACTTACAACCACCCTGTAAGGAATTCCAATCAAATCAGCATCGGCGAATTTAGCCCCAGCAGATATATCGCGATCGTCAAACAAAACTTCAACTCCCGCCTCCTGCAATTCGCAATAAATTTTGTCAGCGCGATTTTCTGAATTTAATCCAGCAGAAAATTTTTCACCCTTGCAAATATCAATTAAATGGACTCTAAACGGCGCAACCATCTCTGACCAAATAATCCCCTTATTGTCGTGAAAAATCTCAACCAATGTCCCCATTATTCTAGAAAGTCCAATTCCGTAGCACCCCATCAAAGCACAATTTTCTTTTCCATTTTTATCTAAATACTTCAACCCAAAAGCTTTTGAAAATCTATCGCCTAGCTTAAAAATGTTGCCTGTCTCAATAGATTTTTTTTCAGTTAAATCAGAATTTCCGCATTGCGGACAGGTTTTTTGCTCTCCTATAATTTCTTTGTTCACCGCTACTTTGCATTTCTCGCAAATATAAATCGTGTCTTCGCCTATTTCAGAAACTGTCTGAAACTCGTGAGAATACTTGCTAAATGCGCCGCCGGAAGCAAAAGTTAAAAAAGTAATTTCGCCAATTCCCAGCCGCATAAAAATTTTTTTATATGCTTCCGCAGCTTTTTCATAATAATCATCCAAATCATTCTGATTTTGGTGGAAAGAATATAAATCCTTCATTCTAAATTCTTTGCCTCTTAATAGCCCCGACTTCGCCCGCTTTTCATCTCTAAATTTAGTCTGAAATTGATAAATATATTTCGGCAAATCTTTATACGAACTAATAAATTTCCCCGCCAAAGGAGTTATAATTTCTTCGTGAGTTGCCCCAAGCGCAAATTCTCTTTCTGAAAAATCCTTAATTTTATATAGCACATCCATCGCTTCCCACCTGCCTGCTGCCTCCCAATTTTCTTTTGGATGTATTGCCGGCATCAAAATTTCCTGCCCTCCAATTGCATTCATTTCCTCGCGAATTATATTTTCTATTTTATTTAAAACCATTAGCCCCAATGGCAAAAAAGAATAAATTCCCGCCGCTAATTTATCAATAAATCCCGCCCGAATTAAAAGCTGCGCATTTAAGCTCGGCTCATCTTTCGGAGCTTGTTTGATTGTTTTTGTAAAAAGTTGAGTTTGCCTCATAAAAATAATTTTACTTTGTTAAAGCCAAAACTTAACCACATTGACATATTATCATTATCTGATATTATATAAGTAATACCTACGAAAAAGACCCCTATGCGGTTTTGTCCGCATCGGGGGCTTTTTCTTTTTTAAGCTCAAAAAATCTACGAACATCACTCAAATATGTTATAGAAGAGTTCGTTCTTTTAAGTAAAATAGAACATTTGTTTTTATCGTGCGGAGATAAAATTACTCTTAATTTTTTGCGATTTTTAAGAAAGTTTACTAAACCTGCATAATCACCATCACTTGAAACAATAATCGCCTGTTTAAATTTATTTTCATAGGTATCGCATACCGCTTGTAGAACTAAATCAGCATCACAATTCCCTTTTGCTTTTCCATCGTTATTATAAACAACTTCCTTGAATATTAAGGTAAAACCACATTCTTGAAGATACTTATATAAATACTTATATTTTGGAATCAATCCTATAAAAATATATGCAACCTTAACTTGAAATTTTTCAGTTAGCCAAACTCTAAATCGGGCATAATCAAGCTTCCACCCAAAACTAAAAACTCCGTTATGCAAATTTGCAGCATCTATATAAGCATAATTATTCAATTGGCGAAATTTATTTGTTCCCATAATTAAAATAGCCTGCTTACATCCCTAATCGTTATTAAAATCATCAGCGCGATCAAAAATACAAACCCGTAAAAATGAAGTTTTTGCTCCAATTTTTCGCTTATTGGAGACCCTTTTACTTTTTCAATCGCTAAAAATAGCAACCGACCGCCGTCTAGCGCGGGAATGGGCAATAAGTTAATTAGAAATAAGTTGATGCTTATAAGCGCGAATAGCCAGCCAACATACACCCACCCCATTTTCACAATTTTGCCAGAAAGCGCTACAATTCCCACTGGCCCGACAATATCCTGAGGAACTTGTCCTTTCGTAAAAATCCGCGCCAGCATATCGCCAAGAAAAGAAAGCATCGTTTTTGCAATATCCCATACAAGCTTCACGCTTTCTACGGGAGCTTTATACCAAGCAACTCTTACTAAACCAATTCTCGCCAAGCCAATCCCTATCGGACCCTCTTCTTCTGGGTGATCCGCTCTTGGCGTAAGCGCAATTTCTTGCTGCGATCCTTCCCTGTTTATTGTGAAAATAATCTCTTTCTCTTTAAAATTATTGGCTATATCAATAATTTCCTGAACTTTGCTCACATTTTTAGCATCCCCTCCAAAATTGATTTTTTCAATTATGTCGCCCGCTTGCAAGCCTGCGCTTTCCGCCGGCGTTCCTTCTCCAACAGAAACTATCTGCACCTGAGGGTTAATCGCGTTTTCGTTTGAATCATCTATCCCCGACGGAATTCCTAATGCCGCTACAAAACTTAAAATTATTACAGCTACGAAAATATTCATCACTACCCCTGCAACCGTTACAAACATTCTTTTCCAAATTGGTTTTGCTTTAAAACTGTCCGAATCAGGCTTTTGCCCCGAATCTAAAATTTCATCCTCTCCTTTAATCCTTACAAAACCGCCAAAAGGAATCCAATTTATAGAATAAGCGGTTTCGCTTTTTTTCGGCTTCCAAGAAAAGATATTAGGCGGAAATCCTATCCCAAATTCCTCCACCTTCATCCCCGACCATTTAGCAGCTAAAAAATGTCCCAGCTCGTGAGCAATAATTAAAAAGCTAAAACCAAAAATAATAATTAAAATTGTAAATATAGACATAAAAATATATCCAAAAATTTATTTTAATTGACTAATTATTCTCTACACTTTCATTATTTCTTCTTCTTTGTTTTTCGCAATCTCATCAGATTGCTTGTTAAACTTATCCACTTCGTCCTGAACTTTTTTCTTCGCCGCTTCAACCTCCTCGTCCCCGATTCCCGATTCTTCCAATTTATCAATAATCCCGTGCCTAGCGCCGCGCATAGCAACCCTCGCTTCTTCTAATTTCTTCCCAACAACTTTAATTAAATCTTTTCTTCTTTCCTCTGTCATCAAGGGAAGATTTACTCTAATAACACTTCCATCGTTTTGCGCCGATACCCCCAAAACCATCTCTATCGCTTTTTGCGCTTCTTTTAAAACGCTCTTATCCCACGGAGAAATTGTAATTGATCTAGATTCAGGAATAGAAATAGACGCAAGCTGTTTTAAGGGCATTTTAGACCCATAACTTTCAACTAGTATATCTTCCACCAAAGAAGAATGCGCTCTCCCTGTTCTTATTCCTGCTAATTCTTTCTTAAAATGTTCCAAAACTTTGGAAAATTCTTGTGATAATTCGCTTAATAGCTGTTGTTGCATATTTTTCTCCTTATTTTATTTAATTCCTATATTTTAGGACTTACGCGTTTGAGTGCAGTTCAAGGAAAATGCGAGGAGCCCGCACCTCCCCTAACCCCTCCTCCGAAAGGAGGGGAAAGGCGTACTTAATGGTACGGCGAGCAAACACCGCAGTATTTGACGAAGAAATGCGCCAAACGCGTAATTCCTCTATACTTTTAAAAATAAATTTTCTAAAATCAACCTTGTATTAGCCCCCGACTGCCCGATTAAGCCATAGCAATCTAATAATTCTTTTAGTGTTTGCGCTGCAAAAGACATTTCTTTTCGCGTGCGCGCTTCTTTTAAGGCAATTCTTGCCTCTCCTATCCAATTATACAACAAAAAAAATATTTTTTCCATAGATTTACAAATTTTCTCCGCTAACGCGAATCTATCGTTAATATCCATAGAACACATCACTTGCAAATTTATTTTCTCCGTTTGCTGCATTTTTTTAAGCGCGATGCCCGGCTTTCCTAATGCAAGCAAGCCTTTCTCAACACAAAACAGCGCTTCTTTTTGAAAAGACTCCATCCGCTCTGTTGAAATTGGAAATAATTTTATTAAAAAACACCTAGATTCAATCGTTTTTAAAATGGCAGACGAAGCAGTTAAAATAAACACCACGCCTTCATTCGGCTCCTCCAAGCTTTTCAACAAAGCATTTAAAGATTCTTCACTCATTTTATCAATGTTAAACCCCAAAACAACTTTAAACCCGCCAAATTGCGAAGATAAGGAAACCCTTTTTCTTACCTGCCTAATTGTCTCAATCCCCGCATCTTCCGACCCGTCAAAAAGAATTAAATCCGAATGGAACTCCGCTTGTTCGCTTTTTAAAATTATTTTCGCCATTTCCTTCGCCAATGTCCGTTTGCCAAGACCGCTCGGTCCATAAAGCAAATAACTGTGCGAGGAGTTTTTTTCTATAAGAGACAGCAATGTTTGTTTCGCCTTTTGATTTCCGTAAAAATTCATAAATTATATAAATTATGGCTTATGTTTTGATGTCGCGCGCATAAAAAAATCCATAAATTCTTCCTTAAACCTTTTTTTAGAAAATTTTTCTGCGGTTTTTTTGATTTTTTCCGCATCGTATGCGCCTAATTTTTCTCTAATTCGCTTCACAGCTTCTGCCAAACATTCAACAGAAAAGTCATCAAAAAATTCCCCTGATATCCCTTCTTGAATAATCTCTCGGGCGCTTCCGCGAGAAAAAGCCAAAACAGGCTTGCCAACAGAAATCGCTTCCGCCATCGTAATCCCAAAATCATCTTCACCAGGAAAAATAAGCGCTTGGCATTTAGCTAAAATTTGCCATTTTTCCTCCTCTGGGACAAACCCCAATAATTTTATATTCGGATTTGCCATTTTTTTTAACCGTTTTTTTTCTTTTCCATCTCCTATAATAATCAAGGGCAATTCCAACTTGTTAAACGCTTCCACCGCAAGATCAATCTTTTTATAAGGAGCAAGCTGTGAAATTATTAAGAAATAACTTTCAGGCAGCGGTTCCCGAATATCCCCGCCGCAATTATTTTTAAGGCAATGCGAATGCTCAAAAAATGGATGGATGACTTTGCTTTCCCTGCGATAGTATTTTTTAATTCTATCTGCCACATTTTGTGAATTAGCTATAAAATAATCCACTCTTTGGGCAGACAAAAAATCCCAAATTCTTAAATAATTAGACATAAAATCAATAGCAATGTTAGTAAAAAACCCCTTCCTTTGCTCTTTTTTATACTCACTATGCCAATCCCACACAAAACGCATTGGCGAATGACAGTAAGAAATGTGCAAAGTTTTCGGCTTCACAACTATTCCATTGGCGAAAGCGCTGCTGGAAGAAATTACTACATCAAAATCTCTTAAATTAAACCTCTCCGCGCAAACAGGAAAAAATGGCAAAAAATACCTTCTCCTATTCCTTAAAAAACGGGGAAGCCTGCTCAAAAAAGTAGTGTGGACATCTTTTAACGGAATAAACTTTTCCACAGCCTTTTTATCGTATATAAAAGTAAAGACAGATGCCTCTGGAAAAAGTTCGTGGATAGCCTTAAAAACCCGCTCTGCTCCGCCATATTGAGTTAAATAATCGTGAACAATAGCAATTTTCATATTTTTTTGTCTTGCGAAAACTTTATTATCCTCTCGCTCCCGCTAATATACTCTTCTTAAAATTATCTAGATTCTCCAACACCATCCCCGCTCCTTTGGCAACACAAAGCAAAGGTTCGCTGGCAACATAACAGGGAACACCCGTATAAGAAGATATGAGGCTGTCAATGTTTTTCAAAAGCGCGCCTCCGCCAGAAATAATCAACCCCTTGTCAATCACATCAGCAGAAAGCTCGGGGGGGGTTTCCCGCAAAACCAGTTTAATCGTTCTTAAAATTTCTTTAAGATTATCTTGAAATGCCTCCGTCACATCATCAGAAGAAACCTCCACGGTTTTCGGCAACCCCGATGCTAAATCCCTGCCTCTTATTTCCAAAACTTCCTCATTTTCCTGAGCAACTGCGCTTCCTATGGCAATTTTTATTTCTTCGGCAGTTCTTTCGCCAATCGCCAAGCCATGCTTTTTCTTAATCATTTCAATTATTGACTGATCCAGCCTGTTCCCGCCTACTCTCGCCGACGCGCTTGCAACGATGCCCCCAAGAGAAATAACTGCCACTTCGCTTGTTCCGCCCCCAATATCCACAATTAAATTACCCGAAGGAGCATTTATAGGGATCCCTGCCCCCAGCGCCGCAGCAACAGGTTCTTTTATTATATATGCTTGTTTTGCGCCTGCCTGCCTAGCCGCTTCAAGTACAGCCCGCCTTTCAGTGGAAGTTATTCCCGCCGGCACAGATACAAGCACTTCTGGACGAGATAAACGAATTTTCCCGCAAATCTTGTTGATAAAATACCTCAACATAGCCTCTGTAACCTTATAATCTGCTATTACACCCTCTTTTAGTGGGCAAGATGCCTTGATCGCGTCAGGAGTCCTGCCTAGCATCTCCTTCGCCTCGCTCCCTACCGCTATAACGCTGTTATCCAACAAGGAAACCGCCACAACAGAAGGCTCGTTAATCACAATCCCCTTTTTAGGGACATAAACAAGGGTATTTGTCGTTCCTAAATCAACTGCAATTTTTTTTGACATAAAATTTTGTTTTTATTGACTAAATTACAAAAATACAGCATAATAAAACAAATGAACTATCCAGCTAGAAAAACTTTATTTATCGTTTGTTTCCTGATTTTTATAATCTTTTGCCCAATAATTCTAGCCTACTCATTAGGTTATTATTTTGATTTTAATAACAAAAAAATTATTTCCACAGGCGCGATCAGGCTTAAAAGCATCCCTGAACAATCGCTTATTTATGTAAATAATAGCCTTCGCGGAGAACGGACACCCGCCTATTTGAACAATTTGCAAACAGGAGAATATAAAATAAAAGTGGAAAAAGAGAATTTTACAAACTGGGAAAAAACTCTTCTTGTTAAAGATTACTACCTAACAGCCGCTGACGACATCCTTCTTTTGCCGCTTAACCCGCTTCCTGAAACTATTTTTGAAAATTCTCAAAATTTTTCTTCCGCAACTATTATTCTTTCTCCAAATAAAAAATTCGGTCTAGCTATATCCCCGCAAGAAACCGAAAAACAATTGGGAGCAATCAATTTAAGTATAAACGAAATTTCAATTGTTTCAAGAGTTGACAACAGCCTAAAACTAATAGAAATAAACGAAAACGCGATAGAATGGTCTGCGAACCAAGAAAATTTTGCTTTTTGGAGCCTTTTAGACAATGGAAAATCAGGAATATCAGTATGGATTCAAAAAGAAAAGCAGGTTCGCTTCGCCTATGAGATCAGTAAAGAAAATCTTAAAAAGATAGCCTGGCACAACGAAAACAACCAGATTTTGGCGGTTTTAAACCAAAATGGAATTATAAATTTGCTAAATTTAGAAAACGGAAAATTTTCTTCTTTAAATTTAGATGCCATTGATTTTACTTTTTATGAAAATAAAATTTACTATATTAACCGACAAAATGGGCTTGTTTACTCCGTTTTAGATCCGTGGTCTGCCCCTTTTGAAAATTTTAATTCTTCCGAACTAAAAACCCAATTCACAAAAACAGCTTCGCCGGAATTTTCTCCTGAAAAAAATTACAGAATTTCAGCTTTAACCGATGAAAGATTTTTACTATTTGAAGACAACATTTTATACCTTGTGGATAACAAAAATGGGCTTATTAAAATTCACGAAGACGCAAAAAGTGTAGATATTTTTGAAAAAAATAAAATGCTAATTCACAGCAACCACACAATAGATTTTCTAGATATTAGCAAAATTAAAAACTCTTCCGCCCCCAAAAATGAGCTGATTGTTCGCGCTGAAAAACAAATCAAAAAAGCGATGTGGTTTAACGGTCATCATATCGCATATTTATTAGAAGATGGGAATTTTTACATCACGGAGCTAATTTATTACAACGGCAGGAATACTATCGCTCCGCTCAAAGATTCTATTGAAAACTTTTGGATCAACCAAGAAATTTTTCAAAATTATCCCATTTCATATTTCGCCAGCGAAGGAAAACTGTGGAAAATTGACTGGAATTTAGAATAAGGAGCGTGTTGCCGAATAATTTTTTACATCATTCTGAGCGACGAAAGAGCGAGAAATCACTTTTTTTTAACTTAAATGCGGGATCCTTCACTCCGCTCCGCTTTGTTCAGGATGACGCTTCAGCTATTCAGCAACACACCCATCAACCAAACGATCCATCAAAAAACGAACCTTTCGGTTCGTTTTTTAAAAATCTTATTAAAGCTCCGTTTTATCTCTTTACCCATTGCGAAGCCTTGCGAGCGCGCTTTAAACCAGGTTTCTTCCTCTCTCTTATTCTTGGATCGCGAGTTAAAAGATCGCTTGCCCTCAAAACAGGCTTTAAATTTTCATTCTTATCAACCAGCGCTCTTGCAATTGCAAGGCGGGCAGCCTCTGATTGAGCGCCTTTTCCTCCGCCTTTAACTTGAATTGAAATAAACATATCGCCCTTATTCATTCCAACAATTTCAAAAGGTTTGCCTATATTTGATAAAAATTCGGAAACTGAAAAATATTCGCTAATTGGCTTTTGATTAACAACAGTTGTTCCTTTAAGCTCTTTTGCGCAGTCAAAATACAACCTAACTGTTGCTATAGCGGTTTTTCTTCTGCCAAGACCATAAACATACCTTCCTGCTTTATTCATATCTAAATTCTCAATTGTTTGGGTTTTTTTAGTAATCATAATATTTAAACAATTTTATCTTTATAAGGATGCTCTTCTCCCTTAAACACTTGCAACCTCCTAATTATTTGGTTAGACAACCTATTTTTAGGAAGCATACCTTTTACAGCAGAACGAATCACTTTTTCTGGGAATTTTTCAAAATATACAATTTTTGGCATTTCTTTTAGTCCGCCTAAATAGCCTGAATGTTTTCTATAAAATTCATTAGTAATCTTTTTCCCAGAAAATTTAGCTTTTTCCGCATTGATAACAACAACATAATCTCCTAAATCTTGGTGATATGTAAAATTTACTTTATTTTTACCGCGCAAAATTACCGCAGCCCGTTCGGCCGTTCTTCCAAGGATTTTATCCTTTGCGTCTAAAATATGCCATTTTCGCTGAACAATAGTTTTCATAATTATTTCTTACTTATACTAATTCTAGTTTTGCCATTTCCGCCCCATCAGTTTTTCTTTGCCCCAAACTAATTATTCTTGTATATCCGCCGTTTCTATCTTTAAATCGGGAAGAAATTTTTATAATCTTCAAAGCCGCTTTTTTATTTAAATCGGCATTTGCTCTTCTGATTGCAGGCAAATCTGCCTTTTTCGCGATATTTATCAATCTTTCAACATAAGGAGATGTTTCTTTCGCTTTTGCCTTTGTGGTAACGATCGCTTCATACTCAATCAAAGAGGAAGCCAAGCCTTTAATTAAAGCTTTTCTTGGTCCCGTTTTTCTTGCAAATTTTCTTCCTGCTTTTTGATGCTTCATAATTATTCCTTTAAAGATAGCCCGAGATCGTTAAGCGCTTTGTTGATGTCATCAAGCCCTTTTGCGCCAATTCCAGCCAAGCTAGAAATGTTTTCCTTGGACTTGCTCGCTAATTTATTAACGGTCTTGATATTATTTTCTTCTAATATATTTAAAAGTTTTTTAGGGATATTCAACTCGGAAACTTTTAGCGCGCCAGGGGTTTCATTATATTCATCAATATCTTCTTCTGCAGATTTTTCTTTTACAGGAGCGCTTTCTTCTTGAATATTCTCACCCAAAAGAGACTGAAATTGTTCAAGTAAGATTTTAACTGACTGGGTTAAAGCATAATCAGGTTCAACCGTCCCATCGGTTTCAATTTCCATCTTGATTTTATTGTAATTAGTCATTTGCCCCACGCGCATATCTTCTACATCGTAATTTACTTTAACAACAGGAGAAAAAATTGCGTCCAAAGCAATTGAGCCAATTGGAATAGCGCCCTCTTCGTTTTTTTCCACTGGAATATACCCAATCCCTTTTTGAATAGTTAAAATCATCTCCAAGCTTGCCTTTTTATCTGTTAAAGTTGCTAAGTGAAGATTTTTATTGATAATTTCTACGCCAGATGTTGTTTCAATATCGCCCGCTTTAACCTCTTTTTCACCAGAAACTTTTAACTCCGCCTGAACAGAATCTTCCGCAGAATCCATTTTAATCCTAATTTGCTTTAAATTAAGAATAAACTGGACAATGTCTTCCAAAACATAAGGAATTGTAGAAAACTCATGATTCACGCCTTTAATCCTTACGCTTGTTATGGCAACGCCTGGTAAGCTGGAAAGCAAAACTCTCCTTAGCGCATTACCCAAAGTCAAACCATATCCAGGATAACAAGGCTTGATTTCAAAAACAGCCGTATGTTTTTCCTCGGATATTTTGACTACTTCAGGTTTAATTATAGTTTCCATTATTTTTCTCCCTTTTGCCCGCTTGTAAGCACCGAGCAAAATTACTTTTTATCTAGCGTAATGTTCCACGATTAACTGCATATCCGCATTAACATTTATATCTTCCATACTAGGCTCGGAAACAATTTGCGCCACTTTTTCTGTTGGATTAAGGCTAATCCATGACGGAAGCTGAACTTTCTTTAAATCTAAATTCTTAAAAATTCCTTTTTTCAGACTGCTTTCTTTTAGATAAATCTTGTCTCCGCTTTTTACTCCAAATGAAGGGATATTCACTGTTCTTTTAACTCCATTTTTTTCCACTTGAATATGCCCATGGTTTACGATCTGCCTCGCTGCCGCTCTAGATTTAGCAACCCCAATTCTGAAAATCACATTGTCCAACCTTCTTTCCAAGCTTTTTAACATCATCTCGCCAGTAACACCTTTTTTGCGGCTAGCTTCTTTATAATAATTTTTAAATTGCTTTTCAAGCACTGAATAAATTTTTTTAACTTTTTGCTTTTCTCTTAACTGCTTTCCAAATTCAGAAGAATTTCTGCTCATTTGCTTTCCGTGCATTCCCGGCGCATAAGGCTTTTTCACCATAGCGCATTTAGCCGTAAAACACCTATCGCCCTTCAAAAAAAGCTTCTCTTTTTCCCTTCTGCATTTAACACATTTTGCTGGTAGCATTTTTGCCATACTTATACTCTCCTAACCTTAGGCGGCCTGCATCCATTGTGAGGAATTGGCGTCACATCTTTAATTGAATTAATTTGAAGTCCAGAAGCTGCCAGCGATCTTACTGCCGACTCTCTTCCTGTCCCAATACCCTTAATTAAAACAAAAATTTCTTTAAGTCCGCTCTTTTTGGCTTTTTCGGCTGCATTTTTAGCAACTAACCCTGCGGCATAAGGAGTGGCTTTTTTAGCGCCTTTGAACCCCAAAGATCCCGCAGATGACCAGCTAATAATCTCGCCATTAGTGTCTGACAAAGAAACCATTGTATTATTATAAGATGAATTTACATGCGCGCATCCAACTATAACCTTCTTCTTGTTCTTTTTTGAACCGCTAGATGAAAGCTTTAACTCATTCGCATCTTGGCTAATTGTTTTGATAGTTTTCTTTCCCATAAAATAAATAGTTTACTGTTTAGGTTTTTTGTCCAGAAGGCTTTCTTCCGCTTCCAGCGGATAATCTAGTATTACCCCTAACGGTTCTAGAATTAGTCTTCGTCCTTTGACCTCTTGCAGGAAGATGCTTTTGATGCCTAATCCCGCGATAACAATTTATATCTTTTAATCTTTTAATATTTAAAAAAGTGATTTTTCTTAAATCCCCTTCAACGGAAGTAGTTTTTTCAATAACTTTTCTAAGAGTATCAAGCTCGCTTGAATTTAAGGTGCGGGTTCTTCTGCTTGGATCGATACCGGCTTCTTTCAAAATTTGCGCGCTTTTAGTCGCCCCTATTCCAAATATATAGGTTAAAGAGGTTTCTATTCTTTTTTTATCAGGGATTTCAACCCCTATTAATCTTGCCATATTTAATTATTATTAAAATTTACTTACCCTTGTCTTTGCTTATGTTTCGCAGTTTCACAGATCACTCGCAATCGTCCTTTTCGTCTAATCACTTTGCACTTGTTGCAGATTTTTTTTACTGATGCTCTAACTTTCATAATATTATTTTTAAAATCTTTGCTTAATTTTATTGTTCCTGCCCCTATTCCTTCCACCGCTAAAAAATTATAATCTTTGGGTTATTCTTCCTCTTGTGAGATCGTAAGGACTCATTTCTATTATCACCTTGTCCCCCGGCAACAATTTGATATAGTTCATTCGCATTCTTCCAGAAATATGGGCAAGAATTTCTTGATCATTTTCTAATTTTACCTTAAAAATTGTGCTTGGCAAATTTTCCAGCACAACCCCTTTGGCTTTGATTACATCCTTATGAGATTCGCTATTCATATTTATTTTAACATCAGACTAATTTATTATACTAAAATAATTATTTCTGTCAAGAAAAATGTTTACTCTCTCGCCGTTAGCAGGCACCTTTTTTGACCAAAAAGGCCAAAATTTAAGCGAAAAACCACTCACAGAAGACAGTTCCCCAAGCAATTTCTCCGCTTCCTGCCTATCTTTCCCCAAAAGTCTTCCCTTAACCTCTTCGGAAGATATATTTTTAGAAATAATGCCAGAAACTTTCAACTTAGCTTTGCAATAATCTTTTGAATTTTCCAAAAAGACAATTTCAGTATTTTTATCTATCTGAAAATCGTTTTCCCCAATTTCAGAAGACAAAGCCTCTTTTAAAAAGCTCCCCAGCCGCTCTTCATCGACAACCCATGCCCGCCTATGCAAATTCGCAGTTATTTCAAATTGCTTTACCGCATCTCCCAATTTTGCTCCAATTTGCAAATTAGAAATTTGAAAGTTATCTGAATTCTCAACTAAAATCTGCCCGTTTTCCAATTCAAAAAAATCTTGGCTCAAATTATTCTTAATTTGAGAAGCGAAAAATTCTTTGCCTTTTTCAATGTCCTCCTGTGAAACAACGGTTTCTTTCCCCAATTCTCCGCCTGAAGCGCCATTTGTAAGATTCGCGAAAACCTTTTCATATTTGCTAGTTTCTTTAAACGCGCTAAAATGCAGCTTCTGCACATTTATATTATAGCTTATTCCTGGTTTTTGAGCAATAACCTTTGCCATTGCCTTCCCCGCTAAATCTTGCCCCCCAGAACGGCTAAACCCGGGTATCGTCGTCGCTTGCGCCAAAGAGAATATCTTTCCATCGTCAGAAACCAATTTTGTTCCCTTAACAAAAGTTTGGCTGGAAGAATCCCATTCATTGATAATTTCAATTTCTCCTTCGGCATATTTTTCTATTTCTCTCTGCCCAGTAACAGAAAAGTTTTGCGCAATCTTTTTTTCTTCTTCCAAAACTCTTCCTAAAATAACATTTTTTTGATCTAATATCGCAACATTTTCTGCCGCTTTAATATATAAATCCAGCTCTTTTTGGAATGGCTGAACTTGGCAAGAAATAAGCACATTCGCAAACGGAAGATTGAAAAAAGCAAAAAATAACGCCAAAGAAATCACCATAAAACATGCAGCAAAAATAAACTTATTTTTCAAACTTTTCTTTTTTACTTGACCCGCCTCTTGAAAATTTTGCGCAAAAGAAGAAGATTCTGAGCGCGAAATTTGTTGAAAAGAGTTTTCTTTATCCTTTTCTCCTCGCGACATCCAAATTCTCGGCTTTTTCTTTTGCATATTGTCAACTTTTTTATTCAGCAAAGTTTCTGCCGTCTCAATACCGCTTCTTTGCGCCAATAATTGACCAGTCTGATCAGAAGTAACAATTGTTAATAAAACTCCCCGCTTATCTGCTTCTTCTTTTAAAATCCTTAAATTTATCGGACTAGAAAAAAGCAAAGCTTTTTTTGGAACAGCTAAAAATATCTTGGGAACTTTTGTCGCCAAAATTTTCTCAATTATCGCGGATACTCCCTCTTCCGCAGAAACATATATTGTTTGAAATAAATTCCCTGCCATAGATTTTTATACTTTTTTATCCTTCTTGGATAATTCTATTAGCTCTTTTGAGAGTTTGTTCAATAAATCCATTATGTTTATTTAAGGCAAGGCTTGCAAGCCCAAAACAAGCCACATCGTCAACTCCTAATTGAACCTCTCCGCTATTTTTAATTTTACTATAAAAAATCTCTCCCGACAAAGCCACAACAGGAACATAACGATTTTTAAAGTCTCCTGCCATTATTTGGACAGCCTCTTTAACTTCTGGAAGCTGCGATGCGCCGCCCAGCAAATAAATTGCGGATGGATGAAAAATTTGAAATTTTAAGAACTTTTCCAGCGCAATTTTTATCGCCTTAGACCAAATTCTTGCATCTTCTTTTAGAATACTCCTGAGCTTAAAGTTTACTCCGCCGCTTAAATTTCCACCCGCATATTTTATTTTAATTTTTTCCGCGCTGCTTGCAGGAATAGAAAAAATTTCAGAAATCTTTTTAGAAAAAGCCTCGCCGCCCAGCGGAAATGACTCCGAAAAACAAATTAAACCATTTTTTAAAACCGAAACAACGGTAGCGCTAGAACCAGCATCAATAATTAAAGCATCTGTTTCCATACTTCCCTCGGTCTTAATAAGATTTGCAACCGCGCAAGGCAAAGAAACTATTTTTGATTCAATTTTTAAATCGCTTGCTACTTTTTTAATTATATCATAATTTTCTTTGGAAGTCGCGGAATTCGCAATTTCCAAAACTAAATTTTCCCCCTGTCCGCCTATCGGACTTTCAACATCTTTTTTATCCAAAATAATCCGCAATACTTGCGCATCCACTATCTTTAAAAAATCAAAATCAGCGCTAGAAAAAAAATCTTTTCTCAAAATATCCAAAGCTTTCCACTGCGACTTTTGAATTATATTTTCAATTTCAGAAATAATAATCTCATCCTGCGGGTTAGGACGGCAATAAGAATAAGCAGTGATATTTCCTTTTAAAAAATTTCCAGAAAATCCAATTGTTAAAGAAGAAATTTTTGCAGAACTTTTTTTCTCTGCCCGATAAATTAAGTCTTTCAAAATTTTAATAATTTCATTTGCTCCCAAATTTTTCACCTCGCGCTTAACTTTAAATTTTGATTTTATGTCAATTTTTTCTTCGTCAACAGAAAAAACAAGAGCTTTAATATACTCCGTTCCCAAATCCACCGCAAGACAATTTGCCCCCCTCTTTGTCCTCCAAAACATTTTGTTTTTTTGTTTTAATTATTTTTTACAGCCGCTTGCCAATTTTTTTAAATTCTTGTTTCCCCGATTAAATGATTTTCTTATTCCAAAACTGCTTTAATTCTTCTTACTCCTTGCGAAGATGCTTCTTCTTTCACAATTTTAAATTTTCCAAGAACCCCCGTTTCCTCTATATGCGGACCTTTGCAAATTTCACGAGAAATTATTTTTTCTCCATCTTTTATTGTAAAAACTGTCACTAGATTGCCGTATTTTGCGTCAAAAAGCCCCAGCGCGCCGCTTTCTTTTGCTTTTTCTGGAGACATTTCCTCACAAATAACAGCAAGATTTTTTTGAATTTTATCATTAACCCAATTTTCAGCTTGCTTAATTTGTGAAGAAGACATTTTTTCAAAATGAGAAAAATCAAAACGCAATCTTTCAGGGGTGATATTACTTCCTCTTTGCTCAACTTTTACTCCTAAAATTTCTCTCAAAGCCGCTTGAAGAAGATGAGTAGCTGTGTGAAGTTTCGTTGTAGCTTCTGAGTTATCCGCAAGCCCTGATTTAAACATTCCAGCAGAAGCGGTGCGAGAAAGATCTTGATGTTTTTTAAGCTCTTGTTGAAATTCTTCTTTATCATATGTCCAAGTATATTCAGCCAGCTCCTCCTCCGTTAATTCAGGTGGAAAACCATAAGTTTGATACAAATCAAACACAATTTTTCCCGAAATTTTCGGTTCATAAACTTTTTCTCCATGTTTTTTAAACGCGGCCATTGTATTTTTATCTAATTCTTTCACAGTTTTTTCAAGCATTATAAGCCCCCTACCCAAAGTTTTCCCAAATTTATCCTCCTCTTTTTCCAGCTCTCTAAAAATAAAGTCCTTATTTTTTCCAACTTCTAGATATGTTTCTTTATACATATCCACAACCGCCTCCGCGATTTGCGCCATAAAATTTCCTTCAATCCCCAAAATTTTCCCATATCTAACAGCGCGGCGGATCAGCCGTCGCAAAACATACCCCCGTTCAACATTAGATGGAACTATTTTTTTATCGTCCGCCAAAATCATTACTGCCGCTTTAATATGATCAGCGATAATTCGCTCAGACTTTTCCACTTCTCCCTTCCTTCTCTCCTCTTCAGGAAGGAGGCATTCCTTCTTTCTCTCCCCCTCCCGGAGGGGGAGTTGGAGGGGGTGTTCCGTTTCCCCCTTTGCAAAAGAGGCAGGGAGATTTTCTTCCTCTCTCTCCCTTGATAAAGAAGAGGTTAGGAAAGAATCTCCTTCGTTTTCCCCCTTTGCAAAGGGGGATTGAGGGGGATTTTCCATCCCCTTAATTCTCTTAATAATCGGCGCGAATAATTCCGTTTCAAAAACATTTTTTGCTCCATTTAAAATTGCAACCGTCCTCTCAACACCCATTCCCGTATCAACATTTTTTTGCAAAAGCGGCTCATATGTTCCTGCGCCAGCTTTATTATACAACATAAAAACATTATTCCAAATTTCTATAAACCTAAACTCGCAGGTAAGCTCATCGAAATTTTTGTTCTCCCAGCCCTTTTCAGGAAAAACATCATAAAAAATTTCCGTGCAAGGTCCGCACGGACCATTCTCGCCTCCCATTTCCCAAAAATTATCCTTTTTTGGCAAAACAAAAATCCTCACATCCTCACTCCCCCAAACTGCATTATCATTAGCAACGCCAGCAAAAATTCCAAACTTTTTAAACTGATCCTGCCAAATTTTAACTACCTCATCATCGCGGGGAATTTCACCATCGCCTTTAAAGACAGTGATATACAGTCTTTTTGGGTCAAGCCCCAGCCATTTTTTTCCAGTTAAAAATTCCCAACTCCACTGGATCGCATCTTCTTTAAAATAATCCCCAAACGACCAGTTCCCCAGCATTTCAAAAAAAGTAAGATGACGGTTATCCCCAACATCTTCAATGTCCCCTGTGCGAACGCATTTTTGCGCGTCAACAATTCGCTTGCCCTCTGGATGCGGCTGTCCCAATAAATAAGGAACCAGCGGGTGCATTCCAGCTGTTGTAAAAAGCACAGTTGGATCATTTTCTGGGATTAAAGAAGCCGAGGGGATTGCTTTATGCCCTTTTTCCTTAAAAAAATCAATATATTTTTGTCTAAGCTCTTTCGCCGTTATCATACTAATATACTATCAAACATTTGCATTTCCGACAAATTTTTATTTGCGCTAGTTTTCTAAACATAAAAAAGCGGGGATGCAAAAACATCTCCCGCCCCTACCAATACTATTTTTAAAAATTATTCAAAAAATTTTTTACATCCTTCTGCTGGCGCAATGTTTTTTTAGCAGAATTTTTCAAATTTGCCAAAAAATCCTTAAATATTGAAATATCTTCAAGACAGGTAAGCTCGCTTAAACAAATCTCCGCTTCTTTTAGGTGCGCTAAAACCAATTTACAAATTTGAATAATCGTATTTTCCCAAAAAATTTCTTGCAAATGTTTTAAATCTTTCTTTAAATCAATTTTTTTCTGATTTTCTTTTTTACCTCGCGCCTTACCAGCTTCATTTAAAGTTAAAGCACTTGCCGAATTCACATAACCTCGCCTTAAATCATCTTCCCAATCATGCGCATCATCATGAAGCTGGCGAGCAATCAAAAAATGGCTAAAAAAATCCATAAGTTTTTTTATCTCAGAAGAATTTTCTTTGAACCCTAATTTTAGAAGAATAGCAACACACCCCAAACAATGACCCAGTGATTTTTCAGCCAAAATTGAATAATCGCCAAATACATTTTCCCTTTCAGAAAAAACAAAATTTTCCAGTTTGCATTTAGAAACTTCCTGTCCGTTCGCAGAATCTATTTTATCCATAATTTTCGTAAAAAAATCTTTAACCCCGCTTATATCTAAACTGCCAAAAATCAAAGCAAGCTCTCTTAACGCAACATTCGCCACAGAAAGCATTTTAGAATCGCCCTCTAAATCAAGAAAATCATCATAAATTGTATAAGCAGTCCACCCTAGCAAATTAGCGAAACCAAGCTGAATTGCCAAATCGCTAGAAATCTCATTGCCGCGCTTTAAAGACTTTTTAAAAAGATAGGGCAACAAAGTTATTTGACGATCCCGTTCATCAATTTTCAAAATTTTTTTAAGCGCTATTTCAGATTGCTTGTTTAAATCTTCGCCTAAATAAGAAAATTTTTCCCGATATTTTTCAATAATTAAACTTTGAATTTTCAGCTGCTCTTCAAGTTTTCGATTTAAAATTTCGCCTACAAACGCCCCTGCCTGTTTTTTTTCTAAATTTATTTTTTCTTTATATTTTTCCAGCGCTTCCACACAAAAAGCCGTTGTCAAAGCATCTGAACCGCAATAAAAAACCTTCCCGCCAATAGCAGGATCAAGGCAAAAAGCGCAAGCTCCCCATCCCCCGTTTTGCTGGCAGCTTAATAAATATTCAACCGCCTCTTTAAGTTTGCCAAAAGAATATCCTAAATTCAAAAGCGCCGAAATAGCCAAAGAAGTATAAAGAGAATTTTCCCAAATTCCATTTTTCCGATTTAAAAGTATAAAATCAATAAGCCTATTTTTTAGCCTCCCCTTATAAAATCTAGAAATAAAATATACCAGCGGATAAAAATTTGGATAATACGGCGAAATTAACTTATCTACCATTATCGCTTTTTCAACAAAATTTTCCAAATTAGGCAATTCTACTTCCTGCAAAGAAAGAAAATAAGCAACATTGCTATTTACAGCCAAATCAACATCTTTCCACACAGGATCAGCGTTACCACAAACTAACCATGTCTGATACGGACCGCCTTCTTTTTTCTCCGTCGAAGCAAGAAGCGCGACAATTTTAGCTAAAACATCTCCGCCAAAAATACTAGATTTGCACAAAAAAAGCGCCGATAAAGCGCAAAATGTATCATCTAAATCATCGGGATAAGGCATCCCCCCTGATTCTTCCGAATCCCTTTTCCAATAATTAAAAGACCAGCAATCACTTTTTTGAGAAAGTAAAAAATTAGCAATTCCCTTTTTTACCCGCCCGATAATCTTTTTTTTCGCAAATCCACGCGTTTTTACAGCCGCCAAACTTGATAAAATTAAACTTGAAGAAAAAATTGAATGATACTCTTTAACCTTTGAAAAATCACCAAGATCTTCCGAAGAAAAACTTAAAAAACTCCCATCGTCCAGCTGGTTTTTCTCTAAAAAACTTGCTGCTTCGCTAACCGCTTTTTCTATCCCATCTGCCAAATCTGAGCCGAAAATAATTTTATTTTTGCCTGCTTTATTTTTTTTCCTCACTTAAATCTTCTTTTGGAATTGTTATTAAAAATTTCGCCCCCATACCAAATTCACTTTCAACCGCAATCGTTCCCTTAAAATCATTTTCAATAATGTCTTTTGATATTGCAAGCCCGATCCCCGTGCCTTTCTCTGTATTCTTTGTAGTAAAAAATGGATTAAAAATTTTCCCGATTATTTCTTTTTTAATCCCGCATCCCCAATCCTGAACCTCCATTTTTATCTGTCTATCAAAATCAAAAATTGAAATTAAAATTTCTTTTTTGTTCCCGCAATTTTCCATATTTTCATAAGAATCAACCGCATTGGAAATTAAATGAGTCAAAAAATGATTAAACTTGATCGGATCGCCAAAAAACTCAATATAATCAGGCTGGTTCACGACTATATCAACTCCAAAAATTCTTGCCTTGCGCGCGATAACCTGAACTACCTTCTCAATTTCATCCAAAGTTGAAAAAACAATTCTTTCGTCATTTTTTTGAAGCTGACGGCGAGCCGACTGGACAAACCCCTCCATCCTTTTTGTCCCAAAAATCGCATCGTCTAAAAGCTCTTTAAAGTTTCCATAATTTCCATTTTTTTTACAAGTTTCATTATGAATCTGCTCCAAATCTAAAGAAACTGCCGTCAAAGGATTGATAATATCATGTAAAAATCCCCCCCGCAATCCGTCCAAACTCTGCAAACTGATAAAGCTGCGCCATTTTTTCAAGCTGAGCGTTTTTTAACTCGCGAGTTTTCTCTTCAACTCTTTTTTCAAGATTATCTTTTTCCAATTTCAACGCCTTTTCTGATTCGCGCGCCCTCTTTAAAGATTTTTCAATCTCGCGGTTTGAAAGCCATGAAAGTATAAAAATAATAAAGAAAGTGACAATATAAACAATGACATCTCCGCAGCTTGTTTTTTGACTTCTCCAAAACAACGCCGGTTTAACAATATCGTTTTTTTGCAAATAACACACAGATAGCATCACCACAGAAACAAAAAAAGAAACCCAAAAGGAAAATTTTGCGCCGATCAAAATCCCTGAAATGACAATAATTACGACATAAATCAGCAAACCTTGCGGGATATCTATGCCCCAATTAAAAATAGTGTAAAAAGCTGCTAAAAAATAAACAATTACTAAAAGGTAAGAGGAAAACTTGAAAAATCCCAACCTAGAAAAAACCAACAAACTCAAAAAAACAAAAACCACCGCAAAAAGAACAATTGGGGGAGCCCCTTGATAATCTCCGCGTTGGATAAAACAATAAATTACAGTATCAAAAAAAGCCATTAAAGAGATCGCCAACGATCCAAGCAAAATAACATTCAAAATAAACTCTACTCTTTTTAAATCTTCATTTTCCGAAATAGGCTTGATAAGGTGATTAAATAAAAAATGAACACCCTTTTTAAAGCTCTCATTTGCAGAATCCCTCCATCGCGCCATTTTAAGTATTTCTTGGGCACTCATTTTTTATGATTAAACTATCCTCCCCATGGAGTCATAACAACAACAGTTAAAGCTAGAGTTGACATTAAAGCCGCTTTTCTCATTTTTTTATCCGTTAAGGCTTTTTTTATGATTTCTTTCATCTTTTTTTCCTCCTTTTTACTATTTAAATTTTCGACCTTCAATATAAGTATATCCACAATTTTCTAACTTGACAAATTTTAATTGGTTTTTAACAAGCTAGTTATCCACAGTTTTAATCTAATTTTAATCTTTCTTTAATGTTCTATAATACCCCCGCCAAGAAGCTCCTCTCCTTGGTAAAAAACCGCTGATTGACCAGCAATTATCGCCCTTTGAGGTTTTTTTAAAATAACTTTATACCTGCCTTCACCCATTTTTTCCAGCTTCTTGACAAGAATATCGGGATGCAAATATCTAATTTTTACCGATAAATTTTCTTGCTCTAAATTTTGCTTAAATTCCTGCCCGCTAACCCAACTCGCCTTGCTAACCTCAAATTTATCATCATAAAACTCCGGATCGTCAAAGCGGTTAGAAACCACTAACGAATTATTTTTCGCATCAATTCTTAAAACATAATAAGGCCCCGTCCCGCCAATTTTAATCCAGCGCCTTTGACCGATTGAATACAAAGGAAGTCCAAAATGCTCCCCAACAATTTTTCCTGTTTTATCAACAATCGGACCATTTTCAAGCTTTAAATGCTGCTGCAAATATTTATTATGATCGCCTCGCAAAAAGCAAATGTCCTGGCTTTCAGATATAGAAATCGGCAAATTATTTTTTTGGGCAATTTCAAAAACTTCTTGCTTTGTTAAACCGCCTAGCGGAAATTCCAAATACTTCAATTGATCTTGCGTTAAATTATACAAAAAGTATGTTTGATCCTTTTTGTTATCTTTCGCTTTGCGAAGTTTATATTCTTGTCCTTCTTCCAAGGGGAGCGCGCCCCCTATTTGATATTTTGCAATATAATGTCCAGAAACAATCGTTTCAAATTCTCTTTTTCTAATTTCATTAAATAAAAAACCGAATTTAATTTTTTTGTTGCACAAAGCGCACGGATTCGGAGTCCTTAATTTACTAAATTCACTTTCAAAATTCTGAATAACAATTTCGCTAAACTCTTTCGTCGCGTCCAATATATTCAACTTAATATCTAAAAAATCTGCAATTTTTTTAGCCGATTTTTCCGCTTCCTCCGTAAAAAAATCAGTCCGCATAAAAAATCCTTCAACGCCAAAACCGCGCTCTTTCATTAAAAACGCCGCCACCGCTGAATCTACCCCGCCAGATAATAAAATTGCCGCTTTTTTCTCCATAAAATTTATTATACTTCCAAAACTGCGCCACAACTACGCAACTACTTTTATAATTTATAAAACAAAAAAGGCTATTCGTCAAACACCGAACAGCCTTTTCTCCTTAAATTCTCAGTCTATCCTGCTTTACCAGCAAAGATGACCTTTTCTCAAAATCATTAACGATTTTAAAAAATTTCCCCCTAATTTTAAAAGAGGGATTTTTTTGCTCAAATGTTGCCTCGCTTCTAACCTCCGTCCCAAGCTCAGAAGCGGTAATTATTATTTGAACACTTTTGCCAGCATTAAAACAATTAAACACCTCATTTTCTATGATCGAAAAATCGACATCAACCATTTTTGATAGCAGAAAATTGAACACCTTTTTTTGTATCAAATCTCCAATGGCAATGCAACAAAAAACAAATCGATCGGAATCCCCGTCTCCAGGAAGCTCTTTCAACGCCTTCTTTGATAGCGCTCCTAAGGCGCTATTAATTTTTTCTTTTATCTTTTCCATTTGCCCTCCAAAAAATAAAAATTTAAAAAACTAAACTTATAAAGCACGCTCCGCTTTTCAAATAGTGAGCCCAGATGGTTTTGAACCATCGACCTTTCGAATGTGAATCGAACGCTCTACCACTGAGCTATAGGCTCAGAATTTGGCGGATCAATAAAAACACGCATTTTAATCAGCTAACCGTCCGCCAACTATTTTTTACGGCTGCAAAATGTCCTCAGATTTTCCGTTAATTGAAATCACAACATCTTTAATGGTTGAAAACTGTTTTAATGTCTGTGTGATTTGCGCGCGAATGGCAGAAACCCAGCAAGATCCTCCAACCGCCGCTTCCAATTCTTCGTTAAAATCTATATACGCTATTTGATTTTTTATCGTTATTTTTTGAAATTTAACTCCCGCATTTATATTCGTGCGATAACCTTCATTATATTCTTTTCTAAACAATCCTTTTAGCAACATCCCGATGGCAGTTTCCGCGATATTTTCCGCCGCGGGGACAACTCTCTCCACTGGAAAAACTACATTGCAAGAAATTTCTGGGTCAAAATTGTCATTGCTGAAAAAAATCTCAACTTTGCTAACATCGCCGACTGTCATTTTTAAGGGGATAGACCGCATATCAAGTCTTGATCCGTCTTTTGGAGAATACCAAAAAACTTCCAAAACTACATCTTCTTTTTCCGGCGCATTTGTTAAAAAATCAATTTCCTTCTCAAACGGTCCGAACTGACCCATATCTGGACTGTTCGCCATCGCGAAAGAATCAAAAATAACATTGCCATTTTTATCTTTCAACTCAATCATAAGAGTGCTTTCAAAAACCCGCGCCATCCCTTCCACCCTAAAAGGAAAACTCACCTGATCGCCCGGTTCAGGATACGAAACAATGATATTTGATTCTTCCTCTGTCTCATCGGCATTTTCATTCTCTTTATTTTCATCCTCGGCAGGAACTCCACATAATCCTTCCGGTTTTGAAGTATTTGGGTTCCCGCGCTTCACCCACTGCCCATTTTCACAAACCCAACCATTTTCTCTATTTTTAAGGTTCCTCAAAACACCCGCCCCTGCTAAAATCAATGCCACAATTATTATTACCCCTATCGCAGTTTTTTTCATAGTTTTATTCTAGTTTTATAAATTTATAAATTGATTAAAATATAGATCCCGCAAAAAAAATTATTTACAAATTCCTCTTCGGTGAATTCCACTTTTTTATTTTACCATATTTTAAGTTTAAAGTAAATGGCTGGGTTCACGACTACTCACCTGCTTTTCTCGCAATGGCGCTGATTTTCTCATAATAAACAAATATTTAAAACCTCTCAAATAAAAATTAAACTGCCTTGCTCTGTTATGCCAAATCCCCGTGTTTGATGTTTGGTTATGCCTTGTTAAGCAAACAATATCCATTGGTTCAAAATGTTTTTCTAACCTTTGCCACATCAAAAATCCAACGGCTGTAAATTTCTTTTTGACCCATTGATCGGCAATAACCCAACCCATAGCTTTTCCAGGTTTTAAAATTCTTGCAATTTCCGTAGCGGTTTTTTCTAATTCATCATAAAATTCTATTTTTTCGCAAGAAATTTTACCAATGCACTCTTTATTGTCAGAATAATTGATATTGTCGGAATATGGCGAATCAATAAAAACAAAATCAACAGAATTGTCAGCAAGCGGAATTTGTCGGGCATCGTTTTTAATTACATCGGGTCTAACAATGTTCAGATCATAGCCGATTACTTTCCTGTTCAATTCTTTTGCAACATCAATTGTCGTCCCGCTCCCGCACATCGGATCAACGACTAAATCGCCCTCTTTGGTATATCTTTGGAGTAAATTCCAAATGACAAAAGCCGGCGTTACACCGTTATATTTATTATTTCCGTGTGGCTTGTCACCATAATTTTGTCTCGGAAAATCCCATAAAGTTGTTGACTCAATTATTAAATTATTGGACATATTATTTATTTGAGCAATTTCTTAAGATCATCAATAAATTTATCAAACATTTTTACCTTGTCGCTTTCCTCAATATCTGTCTCACTCAAAACATAACTGCCGTCTGTATCCACTTCAACGATTGCCCTGCCTTTTTTTGTAGGTTTTTTAATCGTTAGTGTTCCGTCTTCATCCGGCGTTACGAAATAAACTTTGATATGTTTTGTCGCTTCGTCAGAGGCAAGTTTAATTTTCCAATAACCAGTTTGGGCTATTCTTTCCCGCAAAGTTACCTTGCTTGACAAAACAGCAACGACTTTGCTAGTTTTTGGGTCGTAAATAATCAAATCGACATCCGGTAAATGCGAACCAAACTCGCCATAATCAACAATTAGATTTCTTTTAACCAAACTTAACTCTTTTGAAAGATTTGATCCGTTCGTTCTTTCAAGACTATTTCCATTTACTACCCGCAAGTTTAAAGCGTTAACTTCATCCGTGATAATGTATTCAATCAATTTTTCCAAGTTTTTACCTTTGAAAGCGCGCCACGATTGCTCGTGGTCATTGCCTGTAAAATCTTTTTTATGTAATTCTTTGGCTTCTTTCAAAACATTTGAAATGTGGCGATATGCTTGCACACCATATTTTTTCTTTTTTGTTTCGTAAATTTTGATAAGGTCGTTTATACTCATAGTTTTATTTTTCCATTATTAATATATACTCTGTTGGATAAACAGAAACTTTATTTTTATCATTTATGCTCGCAAATTTACCCGTCTTTTCATCTCGAACAGACGGCAAATTTTTTGAAGGAATTTCTCTTTTAATAATATCGGCGATTTTTAATCCCAAGTTTTGTAATTGCTCAACAAAAACCTCCGCATTAAGTATTTCAACGCCTTTTAAGCTCGTATTGCCAATGACAATACAGGTTTTTCCGCCTTTTTTTAGCATTCTTTTCATTTCAACAAATACCTGATTCATCTCGCTAAAGTATGTTGAAACTTCCTCGGCGGTTTTTTTATCTTTCTCTAACAATTTTTTTCTGATATTTTCCGCAATCGCACTATTAAGCGTCAAATCTTTTTTATTGTGATACGAAGTGCCAATAAATCGTTTTCGAAAGTCGCTCAAATCCTTAGTATATTCTAACCATAAAGCAGTGAGTTGGTGCAGATCGGCGTATTCGTAAGAGGTCACATAAGGCGGAGAAGTAACAATCAAGCTAACACTGTTATCCTTTGCGGGAATTGTCCTTGCGTCTGTGCAAATTACTTTACTTGAAATCTTCGAATAACCTTTTTCTGATAACAATTCAAATAATCGCGTGTTGCCTCGCAACATCATTTTTATTTGTTTTAAAAATGTTTTAATCGGCTCCGAAGGTTTTTTTTCAAAATCCCTTGTTGGTTTATTACTTTTTTGTAGCCATATTGAACAATTTTTAAGAATGTTTGAAAACCCGCAGAAAAAGAAATCTTGAATATCTTGATCTTTTATTTTTGAAATCTCAGCAAAAATAAAAGCAAGTTTTCTTTTTTCTTCTGGCTTAAACCAATAGTCAATTCTTTCGTGCTCAGGAGCTTTTACTTTTGTTTTTTCGCTATAAGATTCCAATTTCTTTTGAAAAATTGTAAATTCCTTTTCAATTTTTATAGGATCAATTGCCGTAATTTTCGCTTTCGTAATTAAAACAGCGACTGGGTTAATATCAACGGCAATTGACGGCCGTCCCATAACTCTTGATTCAACAAGAGTCGTCCCGCAACCACCAAATGGATCAACGATAAAATCGCCTGCTCGTGTATATTTTTCCGCCAAACGAGAAACTATTTGCGGAATAAATTTTGCAGGATAACGATGATACCCATGCGTAATATACGCCGTTTCCTTCCTTGTTTTATCGGAAAAAGACCACGATGGATCAATTTTTATTTTATTCAATAACGAGATAACTGTTTGGCTCATATTTATTTTTTGGTTAAATCATCCACTTTTATATCTAATGCTTGAGCAATTTTAATTTAAACTTCCTGTCGGGGTATCCAGAATTGAACTGGAACTACAGCTACCCGAAAGCTGCGCGCTACCTTTACGCTATACCCCGTAAACTTATTTGCAAATAAATTATAGCTTCCGCAAAACAAATTTATTTTAAAAACCCCCTTCATCCCCCCTTATTAAGGGAGGAAATATTGGAATCCCTCTCAGTCTCCCTTATTGCGAGGAGAAAATATTGGAATCCCTCTTAATCTCCCTTGCTGCATCCCGCGAAGCCCATAGGGCGAAGGAGAACCAAAAGGAGAAAATATTGGAATTTGTTTTGCGGCAGCTATAGCTATCGCAAAACAGCTTAAAATCACTAAATTTTCCCCGCCAATTGCCCGCAAGCGGCTGAAATATCGCTTCCATAAGACTTGCGAATCGCGCAAAAAATCCCAGCATTTTTAATCGTATTCTGAAAATCAAATATCCGTTTAGACGGAGAAAAACTTCCCAAAGTTTGATTATATTGGATTAAATTAACTTTTATCCTGTCCCTATCACCAATTTCCTTTAAAAAACTGACCAACGCCTGCGCCTCATCTTGCGAGTCATTTATGCTTTCCAGCAAAATATATTCAAAAGACAAATGGCTATTTCTAGCATCAAACTTTTCCAAATATTTTTTAGACCACCCGATCAAATCGGCAAAAAATGTCTCGTTGTGGACAGGGACTATTTTTTTGCGGGTAGAATCAATGGCGCTGTGAAGCGAAATTGCCAATCGCGCTTTTGGCCAGCTCTCATCAGACAAAACCTGTTCCAGCTTATCTATTATCCCCACCGAAGACACCACAATGTGATTCGGACCGATTTCAGAATACTTTATAATGCTTCTTACGGCGTCTCTCACATTTTCATAATTTAAAAACGGCTCTCCCATCCCCATTATAACGATATTATTGATTTTGTCATTTCTATAAAGCCAAAACCTAAACTGGTCAATTATTTCATTGCTGGTTAGATTGCGCGCGAAACCCATCTGTCCCGTGCTGCAAAAAGCGCATCCAACAGGGCACCCCGCTTGGCTTGAAAGACATACCGTGTATCCTCCTCTAGCATTTCCCATTAAAACCGCTTCAATTAAATTCCCGTCTTCCAACTCCAATAGCGCCTTTTGAGATCCATCTTTCTCACTAATTTGTAGCTCTTTTAGTTTTAAAAAAACCCACGGGATATTATCTAATAAATTTTCCCGCAAACCTTTTGGAAGACTTGTTATTTCGTCCCAGCCTCTAATTTTTGGATTAAACAAACTTTGGCTTATCTGTTTAAGCCGAAAATCTGTTTGCCCCCTTAAAACTCCCGCTAAATCTAGCCTTGCCTTTCCCATAATAAAAACCTTAAGAAAATCTTACCTCTTCTCCTTGTTTAAGCTCATTCCCTGCTTGCGCGGAAGAAGGTTTTTCTAAATTTTGTCCTGACAAATTATTTACCCCCGCATCCGCAATACCTTTGCCATTTTCATCGCTCTTATTTTCCCCGCCATCTCCGCTCCCCATTCGCTTATTCAAAACATTGCTTACTAAATCCCTTATTCCTGCCACATCAACCTCTTTTTGGCGACTTTTTGTAACCACTTGTTTGCTCGTTTCCCCTGCCAAAGCTTTTTGTAAAGCATCTTTAATAGAAACTTCTTTTTTGGGAGCCTCGCTTAAAAGATCATTGTTATATTGGTTTAACCCGGGCTTGCGATAATTATTATTCTCTTGATTATTATTATTTTGCGAATAATTTTCTTTTTTAGGCAGATTCGGCGCCTCGCTAACTCTATTTTCTTTATTTTGAACCGCTCCATTTTGCTCCTGCCCATTTCCTGCTTTCTTGTATGAAAAAGTGGCGCCCGAGCTTCTTAAATTCTTCAAACATTTTTCGCAAAAGACAGGCCGCCTTTCATCGGGCTTAAACGGAACAAAAGTCGGCTTTCCGCACTGGGCGCACTCTGCTTTAAACATCTCGGGAGGATTTTCGCCTCCTCCGCTGCCTGAATAACCCCCATTTTCTTTGCCCGCCAAATTTCCTTTACTATTATCGCCTATATCCACGCCTATCCAACGAATAATTTTTTCTTCTACTTCCATTTTCTTCTTGCTATATCGCTCTCTTGAAACCTTAACCACCTTATCAACCGAGCTAGCCTCTGCCGGTTTCATCGGGGGGAGCGAAACGGCACTAAAAGCATTGCTGGTAATCCCATCAATCATCAATTTTAAATAAATATTATATTTCGGAAGATTGATAATATCATTCATCATCACGGCAGGCTCAAACTCTTTTTCCAAAAATTCCGCATCTTCCGCGCCTATGCGAAAAGTTATTAAAGTTCCCGCGTTGCCAAATATAGCGTCGCGAATAACCTCTGGGAGCTGCTTAATATACTGATGTGCCAAAGTAAGCGAAAGGCGATATTTTCTTGCCTCAGAGAGAATTCCCGCGAAAGATTCATTTACAAAATTCTGCAACTCATCAACATAAAGATAAAAATCTTTTCTGTCTTCTTCGGGAATATTCACCCTTTCCATCGCCGCCAGCTGTAATTTTGTCACAATCATTCCCCCCAAAAGCTTCATATTGTCTTCGCCGATTTTACCCTTGGAAAGATTTACTATCAAAATTTTCTGATTATTCATAATATCCCGCATACTAATCGTTGATTTTGGCTGTCCAATAATGTTGCGGATAATCGCAGAAGACAAAAATTGTCCTACCTTGTTTTGCACCGCCGAAGTCGCCTCTGTCGCAAGCCGATCGGTATATTTCGCGAATTCATTCACCCAAAACGACTTAACCAGCGGATCAGTCACCCTATCCACAACTTTTTTCCTAAATTCTTTATCGGAAAACATTCTATTTATCCCCAGCATTGTGCTGCTAGGATACTCTAAAAGAGCAAGAATCGTGTTATTAAGTAAATATTCCATTCGGGCGCTCCAAACATCAGGCCAAAGCTTTTTAAAAACTCCCATTAGCCCCGACGCAATCAAATATTTTTTGTCCCTTCCATCAACAGATTCCAAGATATTAAACGCGATTGGGTTTTCTTCGTCAGCAGGATTAAAATAAACAACATCATTTATTCTTGAAGGCGGAACAAAATTTAAAAGATCCTCCGCCGCGTCTCCATGCGGATCAAGAATTGCTACACCATGCCCGTTTTGGATATCCTGAATCACCATATTTTTCATACATTCAGTTTTTCCCATACCAGTCTTTCCAATCAAATACACATGGCGGCGGCGATCGTCAGGCTTTATTCCAAAAGTTTTCTCTTGATTTCTAAAATTTGTTTTAGCAAAATAAGTAATGTTATTCATAAACAGTTTTAAATTATGATATTAGGGCTTGCGCATTTGAGCGCAGTTCAAGGAAAATGCGAGGATCCCGCACCTCCCCTAACCCCTCCTCCGAAAGGAGGGGAAGGCGTACTTAAAGGTACGGCGAGCAAGCACCGCAGTATTTGACGAAGAAATGCACCAAACGCGTAAGTCCATATCGGAATTTGTTTTGCGGAAGTTATAGCTTTATGCTGACTATATAGGTAACGACATCGGCGGTTCAGCGCGCTTGGCTTCTACTCGCGACAACATCGGAGCTTTCGCCAAGATTCCAGGGAAATGATACAAAGTTGCCAATTCTTCTGTATTCAAAATAAATACGGTTCTAAAAATATCACGAAGAATATATTTATTTAAAAGCAGCCTTTTCCGATAAAGAATTCTAAAATTTTTAAAGATATAATCAACATTCGTTATCGTGTCAGCATCGGGCTTAAACCCATTTAAATTTTGTATAGTGAACTGTTTTAGCGCTCCCGCAACAGCAAAAAAATTCATAACATTTTTCGTATCCTGGCGGGAAAAATAGAATATTCTCATTGCAGACTCAAAGCCAATTTTTGAAGTTTTCATTTCAATCGCCCCAACCGCTTCTTTTTCTCCCGGCGAGAGATATTGCACCATTGATTCCCCCACGCCTTCGGGCTTTTTGTCCTCTGGATAATCTTTTGGCGCGGTTTCTCCCGATATTAAACCTTCAAAAAACATTCTTTTCATATCGCTAAACTCAAACAACACTCGGCTTTTGACATCATCAAAACCTGTTTTAGGAGTAGGCGCAACTTTTTTTCCGATAATTTTAGCCACTTCTTTATCTGCGTCTTTTTTCCAGCTTCCGTCCGACGCTCTAATTAAAATTTGCATTCCCAAAAGCTCTCCATGCTGAAGCTTGGTAAGAATTTCCATAAAGCTATTTAGCGGATCCACCATATCTTTGCTGTAAATGTCCTGAAAAAGAGGATATGTGCGAATAGGCAAGTGATTTGCCCCCGCAAGAATAAAATCCGATCCATAAACATCAAAAGACGAATTCGGAGCATCTTTGGGAATTCTAGCGGCATAATCTTCTACCTCTTGAATAATAGCAGTAGGATATTGAGCATAAATCAAAGACTCTAATAAATTCTTCTGTCTTGCCACAGCTCTAATAAAAAAATGGACTTCTCCATCTATCCCTACAATTTCAAAGCTAAACCAATCGGGAACCTTGCCTTGAATATATTTCGCTAGCAAATTGCCCTTGCTTCCCGTCCCAGAAAGACCCGCAAAAATTTGCTCCATAGCTTTCGGTCCAAAAGTTTCCTCCCGCGGAATTTGCACTTCAAAAAGAACCCATTTTAACGAACTTACATATTTCCCATTCACATACAACAACCAGCGAGTTTTAAACACCCCTAATAAAAAAATTGGGACATAAATCCACCATAAAGAAAGCGTAAAAAATAGGGCTTTCTTTATTGTTTCTAGGATTGCAAGGATTGGCATAATGTATATTTGTTTTCTTTTGTCTTTTTGAAAATTTTAGAATCTTGCAAACTGATAGCAATGGTATTGCGTCTCGCGTCGCCTTTTTTTAGAATTTCTTCAATTATTTCGCCTTTGCTCATTGGCTTGTTAGATGCTTTTAAAATTTCAACGATATTCTTTTTGACTTTGTCTGATTCAGATTCGTCGTTTCTTAAAGAATACACTCCCCGCCCCACCAAAACAAACCTGTCATCTTTAATCAACTCGTTATGAACGGTCTGAGAAAAAGCCTTTTTCCCATTTTTGAAATCTACTTCGTTAATTTTTTCAGTAATTTTTCTAAAATGCATCGGCTGGCGGCACTGAGACATTACTAAATATGCTTTATCCCTAACGCCTCTTGGAGAAATTTCCGCCCACTCTTTTTTGCCCCATTGATTAAAAGGATTTTTCCCTACATTTTTGCTGATTTCAATAAAAGAGACGATCGCGTCATCGGACAAAGATTCAATTTCTTCTGTTAAATCAGTTTTTTGCAAAATAAACTGCTTTAATTCTGATTCGGGGACTACTCTTTTTTCACTATCAAACGCTTTAATAAATTCGTTAATAAGCGATTTGGCTTTTTCCACTTGGTTCTTATCAATTGCCCATGCAGATTTTAAACTATCGCTTTCTTTTATTTTAACAAATTTATCGTGTAAAGACAATATAAACCTTACCGCTCGTTTATTTAATTCAGCCGCCTCTGTGGAAAATTCCAAAATATCATTCAAAAGACGGGATTCCGAAATAACAGCGCCCTCCGCCTGAATCATTGTTTCCAAAATATCAGCCAAAGGATTGATTTGCTGATCGGCTTTAAGATGCTTAATTTTATTAAAAGCGCTGGATTCAATTTGACGCACTCTTTCTCGAGTAATTCCATAACTTCTTCCAATGCCTTCAAGAGTTTTTGGCTCATCGCCTAAAAGACCGAATCTATTTACGGCAACTTCTTTGGTTCTTTCGGGAAGAACCTTCAAAATTTCCCTAGTCAAAACAATCGGATCGGGATGTTTTTTGAACTCTAATTTTGCAATATCTAAATATCTTTGCATATTTTCCCCTTTTATTTATACAGCTTCCACGCAACAAATTTATTTTAAAATCCCTCTTCCGCCTGAGGCAGACCGCCTTGGGAGGTAAAAAGAGAGAAAATCCGAAAACTTGTTTTGCAAAAGCTATATTTTTCGCTTAAAATTGCATCTATTTGATTAACTGCTAAAAGTATATCATACCATTTAAAATATGTCAAATTGCGAACACCCCTAAAACAAAAAATAGGCTAGAATTTGTCTATGCCTATTTTTTACCCTTCTTCACTGCCCAAAACACTTATTTTTTACTTTCTATTAAATTTTTCCCAAACAACCATAATCGGGCTTGCCAAAAATATAGAAGAATAAGTGCCTACAACAATCCCGACCATCAAAGCAAGCATAAAATACTTCGTGGTTTCTCCGCCGAAAATATAAACCGCCGTTAAAGCCAAAAAAGTAGTAAAAGAAGTATTGATTGAACGGGCAATAGTTTCGTTAATACTAGTATTCACAATGCCATCATAATCTCCGCTAATTTTTGCTAGATTTTCTCTTGTTCTATCAAAAACTACGATCGTATCATTTACAGAATATCCCAAAATGGTCAGAAGCGCGGCTATAAATGGCACTCCCACTTCAACGCCATAAAATCTTCCCAAAATAGCAAACACCCCAACGACAATTAACACATCGTGGATCAAGGCGATTACCGCGGCAACTCCGTATTTCCATGAAGCAATCGGCTCGCTCACATGGCGAAACGCCCAAGCGACATAAATTACAATACCGATTATTACCAAAACTAGCGCCTTTACGGAATTTATTTTCAATTCCCTTCCAATCGTTGGACCGACTGATTCAAAATTTACCTCGCTCGCATCAGGAAACTTTTCTTTTAGCTTATTCTCCATTTCAACCCGCTTTTCCGTATCTTTAAATCTTAAAATAACATTTTTCTCTCCCGAAATCGCAACATCAAGCCCGCTTAAATTTATTTCTTTTAAACTTTCTTTAATCTCATCGTTAGCTGGTCTTTGCTGGCTGAATTCAAATTCCGCAAGAGAACCTCCTGAAAAATCAATTCCAAAATTTAATCCCCACACTAGGCTTGCCGCGATGCTTGCCACGACAAGTGATCCTGAAAAAATAAACCAAATTTTTCTTTTGCTAATAATTTGCATAAATTTATAATGTTTTTAAATTCCTGATTTCCACAAAAACTTTATCTTTTTTGTCCACCCAAAAACTTTTGAAAAAATTGCATATTTAACAAAAGCCTTAGTAACAATAATGGCGCTAAACATACTTACTAGAATACCCGCTATCAGAGTAAGCGCGAAACCTTTCACAGAGCTAGAAGCAAACATAAAAAGTATCGCGCAAGAAATTAAAGTAGAAAAATTTCCATCACGGATAGATGGCCAAGCTTTGCTAAAACCTTCTTCCACTGCGGTTTGCAAAGTTTTTCTAGAATCCGCCAATTCTTCCTTGATTCGTTCAAAAATTAAAACATTCGCATCCACAGCCATTCCAATAGACAATATAAACCCAGCAATCCCCGGCAGCGTTAGCGTAACAGGAAGAAGCTTAAAAATTGCCAAAGATAAAAGCGCATAAACCAAAAGCGCCAAATCCGCGAGAAGCCCAAGAAAACGATAATACAAAAGCATAAAAACCATAACTGCCAACAAGCCAATTGCGCCAGCTTTCAAGCTTTTATCCAAAGAAGCTTTTCCTAGCGTTGCGCCAATAGTTTGCTGACCGATTAACTTAATTGGCACAGGAAGCGCCCCCGCATTTAATCTTTGCGCAAGCTGTTTAGCTTCTTCTATATTAAAGCTCCCCTGAATTACTGCTTTTCCGTCCAAAATAGGATCATTCACAACTGGCATACTGATAGGAACACCGTCAAGAAAAATCGCCACTCTCTTGCCTACATTCCTTTGAGTAATTTCTGAAAATAATTTTTTTCCGTCGGAATCAAATTGCAAACTAACCTGAGGCTCGGAAGTGTATGGATTTGTAACGACTTCCGCCTTTTGAAGATACTTTCCATTTAACCCTGTTGATTTAAATGGATCAATATACACATTTGAATTATCCACAGGGACTGTCTGAACGCCAACGGGATTCCCTGCGCTATCAAGCGCCTCTATTTGCATTGAATCTTCTTTTTTAGACTCATTTCCACTCGCGTCTGCCTTTTCCGCAGTTTCCGTAGTTTGGTTTGCCTGTTTCTCTAGCTCTATTTCTTCCTGTGTTTTTTCTTCTTTAAATTCTAGAAATGGAGTCTCGCCAATCATTTTTACCGCTTCATTCGCATCTTTTACATCTGCCAAATCAACAATTAGCCTTCGTTCGCTTCCAATTTTGCTAATCTGCACAATTGGCTCAGCAATCCCATAGGCGTTCACCCTTCTTTCAACCACATCTTTAATCCCTTCCATAGAATCGTTATAGTTTTCAGGGGTGATACTGGATAAATCCGCCAAATAAACCAAGTGGGTTCCGCCTTTTAAATCTAAACCGAGAGTAAATTCCTTGGAATAGAAATAAGGAAATTGCCAGCCCCCTAGCCATTGATCAAAACCCTTTGATTTAAAAATCAGCCTTTCTGATTTTGCCAAATTGTTTTTGCCTGCATTTATTTTATCTGCAAAATTGTTAAAACCAACGGGATAATTATAAAAAAACGCCGCAATCGCCAAAATTAGTAAAAATAAAATAGCCACCCTAGCTTTTGAGCGATCGTTTTTCGGTCTTACAATCGGTTTTATGATAAACCAAAATGCGCCGAAAATAATCTTAAAAATTCCTCCAATGACGAACTTAAAAGAATCTGCGATAAACAATAAAGCTTTTTTGATTTTTCCCATTGCTTTCTTTTTCCCTAATCTATTTTTCTAATTATTTTACGGCAAAAACAACTTTTTCTAATTTTGTTGTCCTCCTGCCTAAATCTTCAATTGCTTCTTTATTCTCTGCTATTTGCTGCCCAACATTATCAAAACCATTTTTAGTTATCACTGCTAAATTTCCAACTTCCAATTCTATTTTTTCAATTAATTTGCTTTCTAAATCTTCAAACTTTTGATTCATTTCTACCTTAGTTGCCACTTTGCTTTCTAAATCTTCAAACTTTTGATTCATCCGCGATTCCATTTCCATAAAACTATTTTGCGTCATTCTCGCCAGCCCTTCAATTTCAACCTCAATTTTCTCTTCCAGCCTGCCCACTATTCTTTTTTCCGAATCTTCAATCTTACTTTCCAGCTTTTTTTCAACATCTTCAATTTTCTTTTCCAATGTGCTAAAACCATTTTCTAGCGCGCCAAACCTATCAAACATTACCCCCGCCAAATCCTGAATTGTATTTATATTTTTCATATTTTTATCCATTTTGTTTTTATTTTTTAACTTACTTGTTCCTATTATATCCGAGGCGGCTTTCAAGGTCAACATTGACGGGAGCGCCGCTTGATGTTTTATTTTATGCTCCTTATTGCACGCCTGTCATGCCCCGCAACACTTTTTATAATTCCTAGCGAGCCCACAGGCGCAAACTTGCTTGCATCTGGGGCGAGCGACGGAATTTCAAGCGCCGCAACAGCGCTTATATTTCTTGCCGCTTCCGCACGGACAAGGGTCATTCCTGCCAATTTTATTTTCATTTTTAACTGTAACTCCCGCTGATCCGGAAGAAGAATCCTCTCCGCCGCTATATCGCAACCTCTCTCTTTGCCGTTTTTCTTTTTCAATACTTGCTTGCGCCTGAGTAAAACTTGCCTTAAAAATATATTGAGCGAAATTAGATTGAATATTCGCTAAAAGTTTTTCAAATGCAGAAAACCCTTCTTTGCGATACTCTACTAGCGGATCGCGCTGCCCAAAACTCCTCAAAGAAACGCTATTTCTTAAATAATCCATATAATCCAAGTGTTGCATCCAAAAAGTGTCAATTATTCTCAAAAGCAAAAATCTTTCCAGCCCGCGCATAATTTCTGCGCCAAGTGTTTTCTCATAATTTTGATATACTTCCAAAATCGCTTTTTCAAGTCTCTCTTTAACCTCAGAAATTTGCAGAAATTCCAACCCGCTTTCAGCAAAAACATTTTTTTCCAACGCGCTAAACTCCCTCGCATCTAAAATGTTTTTTAATTCAGATGCAATTGCTGGGATATTCGGCTTGCTTTCTTTTCCCGCGGAAGAATAAACTATATTCGCGATTTCCTTTGAAAGCAACTCCAAGGCGCTATTTTTTAGCTCATTTTTTTCTTCTTCACTCCCAAGCGCAAATAAAATTTTCTGCCTTCGCGCATAAATTAAATCTCTCTGCTTATTCATCACATCATCGTATTCCAAAACATGATTTCTTACATCAAAATTATACCCCTCAACTTTCGCCTGGGCGCTTTCAATCGCCTTGCTCAAAATTTTATTTTCAATCGGCTGGTCTTCTGGAAAATTCAGTTTATCCATCATCCCGCGCATCCTATCCGATCCAAAAATTCTCATCAAGTCGTCATCTAAAGAAACAAAAAATTGGCTTGCTCCCGGATCGCCTTGCCTGCCAGATCGCCCTCGCAACTGATTGTCTATTCTACGCGCTTCGTGCCGCTCTGTCCCCAAGACAAACAAACCTCCAGCATTTTTTGCTTCATCGCTCAATTTTATATCGGTTCCGCGCCCTGCCATATTAGTCGCAATTGTAACCGCGCCAGTTTGCCCCGCCTGCGCAATTATAGCCGCTTCCCGTTCATGATTTTTAGCATTTAAAATCTCGTGCTTAATTTTTGACTTTTCTAAAAGCCCGCTCAAAAGCTCCGATTTTTCCACAGAAATCGTTCCAACCAAAACAGGCTGACCTTTTTCGTGGCATTGTTTTATTTTTTCTAGCGCCGCCAAAAATTTCCCCTTTTCTGTTTTGTAAATTCCATCAGAAAAATCTTTTCTTACTACCTGCTGATTAGTCGGAATCGCGTCCACATCTAAACCATAAACCTTATTAAACTCTTCCGCGTTGGTTGCTGCCGTGCCAGTCATTCCAGAAAGCTTTTCGTAAAATCTAAAATAATTTTGGAATGTAATTGTCGCCACGGTTTTACTTTCTTTCTGCACTTCCACTCCCTCTTTTGCTTCAATCGCCTGATGCAGCCCCTCACTATATCGCCGCCCCGGCATCAAGCGCCCTGTAAAATCATCAACAATTATTATCTCTCCATTTTTGACTACATAATCCTTGTCTTTATGAAAAAATACAGCTGCCTTCACAACTTGATCGACGGCATGCTTCCACGCAAAACTCTCAGGATCAACCCCTTCAAAAAGACCCGAAACCCCTAGCACCTTCTCGCATTTATCCTGTCCTTGCTGGGTAAGCAGGGCGCTTTTTCTTTCCTCGTTGGCAATAATATCAAACCCCTCTTCAATATCGGTGTTAATTTTTTTCGCCTCCGACTCCTCTATTGATGTAATAAACCTCACTTTTCCTAAAACTGGAAGCGCTCGCTCGGCTGCCAGCTTATATTTATTTGACGATTCCGCATCAGGAGCAGAAATAATAAGCGGAGTTCGCGCTTCATCAATTAAAATGCTATCTACTTCGTCCACGATCGCAAAATTATGCCCCCTTTGGACCATCTGCTCGGGATCCAAAACAAGATTATCTCGCAAGTAGTCAAAACCGAACTCATTATTTGTCCCATAAGTGATATCGCATAAATAAGCTTCTTTTCTAGAAATCGGCTTTAAATTTTCCATTTCCACAGAAACTTCATTTGCGTCAGGAGCCGAATGCGGATCAAAAATAAACGCATTGTCGTGCTGAATACAGCCAACAGAAAGCCCCAGCGCGCAGTAAATCGGACCCATCCAATTGGCATCTCGTTTTGCAAGATAATCATTTACCGTGATAATATGCGCCCCTTTGCCTTCTAGCGCATTCAAAAATACCGCCAAAGTTGCCGCAAGAGTCTTCCCTTCCCCCGTTTTCATTTCAGCGATAGCCCCCTCATGCAGAATAACCCCGCCAACCAACTGCACATCAAAATGCCTTAACTTAACTGTTCTTTTAGAGGATTCCCGCACTAAAGCAAATGCTTCCGGCAAAAAAGGCTCGTAAATTTTATTTTTAAATAACTTTATCTGCTTTTTTATCTTAATTTTATTGTCTTGGTCAACAGTTTTTCGCAAACTATCCTCCAAAACCTTCAAACCATCAGAAAATTTTGCAAATTCCTGCTGAATTTTTTGCTTTAACTCCCCCGCTCTTTCTTTCAATTGCGCATCAGAAAACCCCTCAAACTCTTTTTCAAGACTGTTTATTTTTTGCGCCAAAGGCTGATATTTTTTTACTAGTTTCCCCTCGGTTTTCCCGAAAAGCTTATCAATAATAGACATATTTTTTAATTTTAATTTAAAGTTTACGCGCTTGATTTTCGCCGCCCCACAACTAACTTACATTTATAATTCCAAATTTTCCATCTTTCCTTTTATACACCACTGCGTTTTTGCTTGTTTTCGCATTATTGAAAACAAAAAAATCATGACCAAGTTTGTTCATCTCCTCAATCGCCTGTTCTTCGTTCATAACTTCTGCCAAAGAAAACTCTTTTCTTTTTACCACTTCAAATTGGGGTATAAATTGCTTGTCTGAAGATCGCGAAAAAATCTTTCCAGCCGCCGCCTGAATCGCTTTTTTGAACATTCTCCCATTTTTTCGCGCCAAAGTTTGCTGTTTCTCTTTATATTTTTTAATTTGCAATTTTAGTTTTGGAATTAAAAGGTCAATTGCCTCCTGAAAATCGGACGCAAATTCTTCCACCCTAATAACATCTCTCGGAACATAAATCGTTAAAAAGACCTTTTTCGTATTATCGCCATGGCTATGATGCGCGTCAATTTCAAATTCCAAGCGCGCTTCTTTCACTTTGCTGCAAAACCGCAAAGCTTTAGAAATTTTTTTTCTAGCATAACTTTTTAAATTTGCGGGTAAATCAATGTTTTGAGAATAAAATTGTATATTCATTGTTTTTAATTTAAAAGAAGCCGCGCAAACACGCAACCCCCATATTTTAATAATTACAAATTTCTAAACCGCTACCCTATCTTATCCGATTTTTTCCCAATTGTCTAGAAAAACTACTGAACCGCGCCGCATTATAAAATCCTTAAAAAATTAACACCATTCTAATCTAAATTTAATAAAATTAAAATAATTGAATTGTAAATATAGCTCCCGCAAAACAAATTTATTTTAGAATCCCTCTCCTGCCCAAGGCAAACCGTCTTGGACGGCAATCTCCCTTTTCAAAGGGAGAAAATATCGGAATTTGTTTTGCGGGATCTATAACGAATATAGCATTTCAAAGTTCTTAAAATGTCAGGAGGAAAAATAAATGGATCAAGGAACACTTTTTTTAGAGAAGAAAGAATATGACAAAGCGTTAAAAATTTTCTTAAAAGATCTTGGGAAGCAAGAAGATGCCGATTTAAAAATAATTTTATTAATTCGCATTTCTGAATGCCTTTTTTGCCTCGGAAAAGAGGAAGAAGCAAAAGATAGGCTAAAGGAGGCGCTAGAAATAGCAAAGCCTCTAAAAAATTTCCTAAAATGGAATGCTGTTTTAGAAGGGAAAAAATTATTGGAAAAATCGGAAAAAAAACCAAAATGAAGGCGCAAGCGCGTCTTCATTTTATATGCTGCCAACTTTTAAAACCAGCTCGGCAATTTTTTCGTCCGCGCCGGGATAAGCAAGTTTTTTGGCATTTTCTCCCATTGCTTTTGCAAGTTCAGAATTATAAATAATTTTTCCAATTTCAGTAAGAAATAAATTCGGAGTTAAATTTTCGTGTTCAATTACAACGCTCGCTCCAGAACGCTGAAATTCAAAAGCATTTTCCCGCTGATGACATCCCGCAGAATTTTGAAGAGGAATTATTATTGACGGCTTACCCAAAAGCGCAATTTCCGCCAAAGAATTTGCCCCAGCCCTTGTGATTATTAAATCTGCCGCCGCAAAAATATCCGGCAATTCATCGGAAATAAAACTTGCGGGAAAATACCCCTTCCCCGCCAAATCTTCGCCCAAAATCTGCTTTGCTGTTGCAACTACATTTTCAAAATCCAATTTTCCGCATTGATGAATAACTGATGCCTCTTTCAAAAGACGCGGCAAGGTTTCCAAAACAACATTATTCAAAGAAACTGCCCCTTGGCTTCCTCCTAAAATCAAAATAAGCGGTTTTCTGCTAGTCGCCGAAAACAATTTTCCCAAAATCACGCCAGGATTTCCCTGTAACAAATCTTTGCGAACAGGATTGCCCAAAAGAACAGTTTTTTCTTTTGGAAAATATTCCAAAGGTTTTTCAAAAGAAATAATAACTACGCGCGCCAATTTGCCGATTATCCGATTAGTTAACCCTGGAATTGTATCCGATTCATGAATTATTATCGGCAGCCTAAAAAACCAAGCCGCAACCGCGCCCGGCATACTGGCATAACCGCCCTTGCAAAAAACGACATCTGGCATATAGAAAAAAACAACCCAAAACGCCTGAATAAGCCCTAGCGGAATTTTAAATAAATCCAAAAAATTTTGCAAAGAAAAATAACGGCGCATTTTCCCGCAAAAAACATTTTTTACCCTTATCCCCTCCGCTTCCAAAATCCCCCTCGTTTCCTTATTTACTGAACCGACAAATAAAAACTCTGCTTCCTCGCGAGTTTGCTGTTTGATTGATTTTACTACGGCGAGAATTGGCATAATATGACCGCCACTTCCGCCGCCAGTTAAAAGTATGCGCATAAAAAAATAGTTTATTACGGATATATTGGACTCCGCTTCAAAATTTAATGCTCTTTATTTTTTTCTCAAAAAAGCTTTTTATTTCCTCTTTGTCAACTTTTTCTTTTAAAAGACTTGGCAAAATTTCTTTCTCAGAAAAAAAATCAAAATCAACTGAAACCCTATGCCCTATCTGCAAAGCTAAGGCAGTTCCTCCTGCAAGATAAAAATCATTAAAATTTTTCAGAAGAGGAAAAAGTTTCTTGCCCTCTTCCGTTAGCGCTTCTTGGAACATAATTAAATTTATCTATTGAAAAAATTATTTCTGCTAGCCTTCGCGTTTTAGGCTTTATTTCTGTTGTTGGAATTTTTTGCAAAATTTCTTTAATTTTATCTTTCCCATAATATTTAATTATCCATCTCCAATGATTTAAATTTCCATAATTTATCGCATTGATAATTATTGTCTTAGATTGTTTTTTAGGGTTCATCGCAGAAAAATCGTAAGACCACAAAATCGGCTTAAAAAAATCGGGCAATTGGATATCTTCCGTATGAAAATTCAAATTCTTCATATTTATATTTTACAAAATTTTTGACATTCCGTCCACGCTTGACAAATTTAAAGTTATCTGCTATAATATGGCTATCAAGATAATTGACAATGAACTTTGACAATTTAATAGTTTTTTACTGAATTTAAGCCATTTTTGAGAGGGGGTGAACTCATTAAATGTCCGAGGCTGGAGAGTGGGTTGTGGCAGTTTTATTCGCTTTAATTTTTGTTCCGACTATAGCGTATTGTTTTCGTGACGGCTTTGACGCAGTAAATGCGCTATCACTATTTTTTGCAATTTTCATTATTTTTACTTCTAAAAAAACTAAAAAAGGAGAAGAGAAATGAAAGGTTTAAAGAATTTGACGATTTTGATGTTTTTGGTTGTTTTCTGTTTTTGTGGAGTTGGATGTTTAGATGGAGATGGACATAATACATCTTCCAACCCCCCTGTCACTAATTACACCGCTTTTTCTGACTACAAAGGGGAACGAGGTCTAATAAGTTTTACCTCTGGTAATACTGACGAATCCTCTCGCCAGCGCTCATTAGGACTCCACGATTGGCAATTGCGAATTTGGCAACTAAAAGAAACCGAGGCTTTTTCGGATCGCGACCCAGACGAAATTATTTATCTAGAATCTGGGGAAGGAATTGTCTCTGTCCCTTTTGGGACTATCCAGCTCCAACTAATTGCCTTTGCGGGAATTACTCCTTATCGCCAGTTCGAATCTCCTTGCAAAAAATTCAATGTTGCGAACGAAATCATCACACAACATAAATTTGTTATGGTTCCCATTGAGATGGGAGGAGCTGATATTGACATGTCCGTAGAAATATTTGACTGGGACATCACTTCCTATATTTCAGAAGCAACATTGTGGCACGAAATAGATTCAAGCGTTCCTAAAAATATTGTCAAATACCTTCTTAATTTTCAAGAACTTCCTGCCGATTTAAATGAAGGCTCTCCTGTCCAACTCGTTTATTGGGATGGCGAAAAACGCTGGTATTCTTATGAAAGCATCCGTCAAGACGAAAACGGACAATGGGTTTTAAGAGGAGAATGGAGAGAAGCAGGGCAGGGATTGGATTTAAAGAATGTGAGAGCGTATGCGATAGAACCTTCGCCCTTGCCCTTACTTCTTTTGCACCACTCAACTCTGACTCCACTTTCAGCTCCTCTCCCAAGAGGAGTACTTGGAAAAAAATTTTTAGTATTTGAACTTATATCGAACCCCGTGGCAGATATTGAGGTTTCCCAAATTGCCATCACTATTAATGGCAATAACATTGATGATGATATCTTAGGGATTAATTTAGAGTACGGGGGCTATCATATTGAAGAAAAAGTTGAAGGGAACCAAGCAATTTTTAGTAATCTTCATTTGGTTATCCCTAAAACCAACTCTATATCAATAACAGTGCAGGCTGATATATCCTGCCAAGCTGAAATTGGAGATAAAATTCGGCTATCAATATACCCTGAGGATATACAGATAGCCGAGGGAGAGGTAGCGGGAGTTTGCGTTTTGGGGAACACTATGACAATAGTAAAATCCCCGAATGAAGATCTCAATGAAAGTGGAAATCATGGCTCTCCCGATTAGGGCAAAATTATAGAAGGACTGTCGCCGAATAGCAAAATTTACAATTTTTGAAAAATCTTTTGGCTTAATAAAGCCTAAAAAATTTCAGAATTTTGTAAAAAACGCATTCGGCGACACGCCCATAGAGGGAACTTTTTAGCACTTTTACAGCCGCCAGTCACAAGTTGACTTGGCGGCTTCTTTTTTTGGAAAAATCTGAAAATTTATTTTACAAAAAAACATATTTCTAACACCCATTCCCCTGTTTTGATATATTTATTAAAACTCCGACTGCCGCCAGCATCATTATCATAGAAGAACTGCCATAACTTATAAATGGCAAGGTTATTCCCGTAAGAGGCATCAACGATGTAATTGCCGCGATATTTATTATCACTTGGAAAATTATCCAAGAAGTTATCCCAACGGCGGCAAGCTGACCAAATTTATCGGGAGCTTTTTTAGCAATTTTCCAGCCGCGCCAAGCGACAACCGCAAAGATTGCCAAAATAACGCAAGCGCCTGCCAAACCCAACTCCTCTGAAATAATCGCGAAAATAGAATCACCCATCGGCTCAGGTAAATAATTAAATTTCTGCCTGCTGTATCCAAGCCCAAGACCGAAAATTCCTCCTGAACCGATTGCCAATAGCGCCTGATTGATTTGGTAGCCAATCCCCTTAGGATCAAGCCGCGGATTTAAAAAAACCAAAAAACGATTCATTCTATAAGGCGCCGCCTTAATTATCCCCCACAACCCAAGCGCTAAACCAGCTAAAAGCAAAAAAATATGTTTTAAACTTGCCCCAGAAACAAAAAAAATTGAAAGCGCGATAATTATCAACATCCCCAGCGTCCCGACATCCGGCTGAAAAATTATCAGCGCGGAAATAATTCCAATAATAACAGTGAAAGGCAACAATCCTTCTTTAAAAGTAGCGACTTTTGTCCCTTTCGCGGAAAGCCAAGCAGAAAAATAAAAAATTAAAACTAACTTTGCCAATTCGGTCGGCTGAAAATCAAATAAGCCTGTTTTTATCCATCTGTGCGAACCTCCGTAGGCAACCCCTATCCCTGGGACAAAAACTAGCGCCAGTAAAATCAGCGTAAAAAAAAGAAGCGGAAAAGCAATAGCGCGCCAGAATTGATAAGGAATTAGCGAAATCAAAAAGCACAAAGATCCACCTCCAATAACTCCGATAAAAAATTGTCTTTTTAAATAAAAATAAGGATTATTAAACTGCTGAGTCGCCAAAACCGAACTAGCGCTAGAAAGCATTATTAAGCCAATAACCAATAAAACTGCAACCGCAGCAATTAAAATATAGTCGGGTCTGTTTGTTTTTAATTTCATAAATTCATAATTCGTAATTTTTAATTCGTAATTGGGCTACACTCTTCCCACTAGCGCCACCGCCATTCCAATAATCGCCATAACAGAGCTAATAATCCAAAAGCGCATTACTACTTTTTCTTTGCTCCAGCCCTTTAACTGAAAATGATGATGGATTGGAGCCGCAAGAAACACCCTCTTTTTTCTAAATTTTTTAGAGAGTATTTGAATTATATCCGAAGCGGCTGTTAAAAGCGGTAAAAAAGCTATAAATGGCAAAGCCACAACTGAATCAGTAAGAAAAGCAACCGCAGTTAAGGTGGTAACCAAGCCCAAAATTCCTGTTTCCCCTAAATAAAATCGGGCGGGCGGGATATTAAACCACAAAAACGCCAAAAGCGCCCCCGTAATAACCAAACAAAAAGCCGCGATATTTATTTGATTAAGAAAAAAAGCAATTCCCGCGTAAGAGGCAAAGGAGGCAGCAAAAATTCCTCCCGCCAAACCGTCCAACCCGTCTATTGGAGTTCCTCCGAACAAAGCGATCATCGCAAGAACGAATAAAGGAATGTATAATTTCCCTATAAAAACACCGCCTAACCCAGGAATATAAATCGTATTCCAATCCAATTTATAATGAAACCACAGCGCGCCTAAAACCCCAATAGCAATAACCGCAGTTAAGCGCCACCATACATTTATCCCTCTCTTGCCTTTAATCACTAAAACATCGTCAATAAGCCCGATAATTGAAGCGCTGATTAAAATCACGAGCGGAAGCCAAGTCTGCCCGCGGCTCAAAAAATTCAATTTTGTAATCCAGCCTTTTTTAAAAGCAATGGGTAAAAATCTGAATATTACAACCACGGCTAAAACCGTTATCCAAATTAAAAGTCCGCCCATTCTCGGAGTGGAAAATTCCTTTTTCTTATGATCTTCATCAAAAACAGGCGGAGCATCGTCCCCTATTGTGTCGCCTTTTTTAGAAGTTTTTTTCCATGCTTTATATTTATACAAATAATGCGACAACATCGGCGTCCAAAGCATTGCCATCAAAAAAGAGAAAAAAGCAAGAGAAAATATTTTGAGTGAATTAAAAATTAAATCAGATTGCATACATAATAGTTTAGTTATAAAGTCATAACCCCTGCTCCTCACACTTAAAATTTCCTCTCGCCCATTCTAGCAATTTTTCCATATCTTTAAACCTGTCAGATGAGCCTAGAATAACTGCCACGATGTTTCTATTATTTTGACCCGAATTCGCAATAATTGCAAGCGCGCCTTTGGCATCGCTAGTATAGCCAGTTTTCCCCGCCAAAACATATTCCAATGAAATTAACTCATTCGTATTTTCCAACCTGTGGATAACCCCGTCCGCAGATTTAATTTCTGCAAATGGTTTTTTTAACACATCCCAAACAGGAGTTTCTTCAAAGGTCTTTTTGGCAAAAAGCGCAAATTCAAATGCCGTTGAGACATTTTCCTTGTTTAGCCCAGATGGATCTGCAAAATGTGTGTTTTTAAGACCGTAGTTTTCCGCCTTTTCATCCATCAGCTTACTGAAATTATTAAAATCGCCAGAAACGCTAAATGCTATTTGCGCCGCCGCATCATTACTGGAAGAAATAAGCATTAAATCAGAAAGCTCTTTCATATTAAATTTTTCTCCTGTTTTCAAGCCACCCGCGTTCCCTTCCGTCTCAACCGCTTTTTTAGAAATTTCTATCGGCTCTTCGCTTAAATGTTCGCGCGCGACCAAAGCTGTAAAAATTTTGCTTAAACTTGCAATCGGAAACTTTTGATAACAATTTTTTTCAAATAAAATCGCCTCGGACTGCATATCTAGAATTATAACCGATTGCGCGGAAACTTCGGGAGCCTCTTGCCCGCCGATTTTTTCTGGAATTCTTATTGAATAGACTATTGGATCAGGAGACCCCGGCAGTTTGCTAATAAAGGCCTGTTTCTGCCCGCCCAAAGGCTCTGCTAGCTGCGCTTGCGATATTTTTTCTTCTGCAACGGGCAAATCCAACAAGCTCACATACTGTTTTGCGCTATTTTGTCTATCCCCAGATCTGCTTGACCAAAACCCAAGGATTCCCCCTACTAAAATTAACCCCGCTAAGAAATACTCCATTTTACATTTTCTATTAAATCTTCTGCTTTTTCAATCCCAAACTTCTTGCATAGCTCCAAAGTTATTTGATAATAAGTTATGCCAGTTTTTACAAATTTATTGATAAGCCCTCTCATTAATAAGCTCCTTAAAGTATATTGACAATTTACCCCTCTTATTTCCTCAATTTCCAGCCTGCTAATCGGACATTTATAAGCAACTACCGCCAAAGTTTCCAGCGCCGCCCTAGATAAATCTTCTTGAATTTCACTTTTAAAAAATTTGGAAGCAATTTCTTCGTTTTCCGGACTGCTCACGAGCTCCGCCTCGCAATTGTCAAAAAGAATTCTGAACCCTTTATTCTGCTTTTTATACTCCTGCTGCAAATTTTTAATTTCCTCCCGCGCCTTTTCCTCTTCGCAAACTAAAATTCCAGCAATCTTTTTAATCGCCACGGGTTTCCCTGCTATAAACAAAATTGTTTCAATTTGAGAATACATAATTATGTCTCCCGCAAAATAAATTTATTCTAAAATCCCTCTCCTGCCCAAGGCAGACCGTCTTGGACGGCAATCTCCCTTTTCAAAGGGAGAAAATATCGGAATCTGTTTTGCGATAGCTATATTTTTAAAAACCCTCTCCCCCTACTCTTTTTATTTCAATTTCTGCAAAATTTGTTTCCTGATAAATATATATTGATTCTTGTTTTGCCAGCTCCAATAGCGCCAAAAAAGAAACAACAATTTCAATCGGTTTTTTATCTTTTATGAAATAACTAAATTTTTCTTTTCGGTTTTTTATAATAAAATTTTTTAGATCCTGAATTTTTTCTTCCAACGAAACTATTTCTTGAATGCTTTCTTTCGGAAGAACCTCTTTTTGCGCGAATTTATTGTAAGAATTTATTGTGTCTTTGTAAATTTCCAGCAAATCCTTCGCGGATAAATTTTCCGGCGGATAAAATCCCACCTTTGCTCTGCCAGAATGCCTGCAAGAAGGAAACATCTGTTTTTGACTTTTCAAAAATTGCCTTATTCTTGAAATTAGCTCTTCCAGTTTTTTATATCTTTCCAGCTTTTCTTTAAGAGACTCAATGTCCTCCGCTTCTTCTTCGGAAAATTCCAGCGAAGGCAAAATCGCCTTTGATTTTAAAAGCAATAAATGCGTAGCTATCATTAAAAAATTAGCCAAATCAAGCGGACTGATATTCGCTTTTTCCTCCACAAACTGAACAAACTGCCCCGTTATCGCCACCAAAGAAATATCTTTTATGTTCAGCTTTTTTTCTTCCAGCATCTTTAAAAGAACGCTGAACGGTCCCTCAAAATTGTCTAATTTCAAAGAATACATAAGAAATTTTTAATTTTTTATTTCTCGCTTTTTCCGCTAATTTCCTTGAACTCGTTTTCTGCTTCTTTTAATTTTTCTTGGCTTATTTTAACCAATTCATTCCCTGCTTTAACTTTTTTCAAGCCTTCTTCCAAATCAATATCAGACTGAGTATCAAACCAGCTTACAATTTCTTCTAATTCTTTTAAAATTTGACCTAATGTTTTTTCTTTTTTCATAAAATTTCTGCCTGCGCTTTTCCGTCTTTTAATTGGAAATCCACTTCATCACCCCTTTTTAACTTTTTAACTGATTTTACCAGCTTTCCTTCTTTAAAAATCAAGCTATACCCTTTTTCTAGCTGCCTTTGCGGATTTATGTCTGCTAACCGCTGACTCAAAATTTTTACTTTATGCCTCGCGTCCTGCATTATGCTTTGAAATCTTCCGATTATTTTTTCTCTAAAAGCATCTGCCGAATATCTTTTATTTTTTAGATCTCTTTCAAAGCGAGAAATTATTTTTTCTCTAAAATTTTCTGTTTCTTTTCTAGCAGATTCCCACCCTGCGCTTAAAAATTTTGCCGCCGCAGTCGGAGTTGAAACAGATTTATCTGCGACAAGACATACTAGCGGAACATCTTTTTCGTGTCCAATTCCGCAAAGAACAGGTATCTGACTTTCCGCAACCGCCCGACAAACAGCTTCATTGTTAAACGCCTGCAAACTTTCCCAGCTTCCTCCGCCTCTTACAATCGCAATTGCATCTATTTTCCCCGCCTCATTTTTCCCGCAATTATTAAAGTATCTAATTGCATCAGATACTTCTAAAACCGCTTTTAACCCCTCAACACGAGAATCTTTGAAGACAATTTCTAACCCTGCTTTCACCAAATTAACATTAAAATCGTGAATTGCATCTCCAAATTTAGAAGTTATAAGCCCAATTTTCTTCGGAAATTTAATAATCGCTTTTTTTCTGTCCTCCGCAAAAATCCCTTCTTTCTCCAATTTTTTCTTCAAATCCTCATACTGCTTCTGTAAAATTCCCTCTCCCGTCATTTCCAAAATATCTACTTTGAAATTAAACCTGCACTGCGGCTTATAAATACCAGGGGATCCTAAAACCTTAACCGCAAGCCCTTCTTTTAAACTTATGCCGAATTTTTTGCAAACATTTTGCCAAATCAAACAATCTAAAACATCGCCATTTTTTGGATCCTTTAAAGAAAAATAGCAAGCAATCGGACTATTTGAAATTTTAGAAATTTCTCCGCAAACAAGCGCCTTATCGCAAATTTTAACATTTATTTCGTCTAAAAATTCTCCAACACTGTAAATTTTAGGCTGAATTTCCTGATCCATAAGTTTCCAAAATCATTTTCAAAGTTATAACTACGCAGGGAGAAATGGCTTTAATAACACAACCTGACCGATTTTTATTTTCCCCTTTAAAGTTTTTTAGGAGCGGCATCACGGAATTTTTTTGCCCTTTCTTCTTTGCTTAAATTCAGCGCCCAAACCCACGCATTTTCATAAACGCTGCTTCGCCTAGATTCAATCTCCACCATCGCGCGGGCAAATTCCTCATCCCCCGCTTCGCTCCATACATCGTAAAGAATTAGATACAAAAGCTTGTGAATCTCCAATGTTTTATCTTTTGAATTGTTTATCTTTACTATAATATTATTATCCGAAACAAGCCGATGACAAAGCTCGTGCATAAGTTTGCCCTTTTTAACCTCTTTGGAATAGGTTGCATTAAGTTGGAAAGGGTTAGAATGCCCAGCGCCTTCATAAACCACTGCCTCAATTTCCGCTTCGGCAAAACTAAAACCGCTGACTTTTTCAATGGCTTGCACAATTTTATCCCCTTCCTTATCCCAAATTTCTTGATATTCTTTGACTGATTTAACGATTTCCTGCTTTTCCGAATCTGGATTAAATTTAATTGAAATCATTCTTTCACCTCCTTTTTTGAATTTTAACGCTCAATTATAGCTTCTTGCAAAATATAACTGTCGCAAAGCAAATTCCGTTTTTTATCACTTCAAAAAATAATCCGCCATACTCTGCTTTTTAATTATACTAGATACTTTTAATTTTTGCTAATGAGGTTGTGGATAAAAGTTTGAAAAGCTAAACTATTAGCTATTTTCTCTAAAATTTTTTAAAATTGCTTTTGCAATTGCATTTGACAAAAATGTCGGCACAGCATTCCCCACTTGTAAATTTCTATCCCCCCTAGAACCAAAAAATTTATAATCATCAGGGAAACATTGGATTCTTGCGCCTTCTCTTGTTGTAAGCGGTCTTGGCGCTTTTGGATGGATACAACGGGATGATGAAGGCGTGCCTAAATTTCTTGTAATCGTCATCGCCGGTCTTTTCCACCACAAACGGCAATAAGTATTTTTAAAACCCGACATAGGACGCAAATATTCAGGCAAATCCTCGGGCGTCCCGCCATCTGGCAATAATTCCATTATTCTTACCAAATTTCCATTATTCTTTGGGGAGTTATGATCCATCAATTTTGCTGGCGCATTTTTACGCATAAAATTTTGAAAATCATTCTGAGGCTCGGAAGAATATTCAAAACTTTCCTCATTTGATTTGATAAATGGCAAATCGCTTATTGCCTCTTCAAGCGTTAAATAAGGCTTGAGTTTCGTAGCGAACAACCCTGCTGCATCCGCAGGATTATAATGCGTTGGTTCTGGATATTTAAAATCAGTTTTTAGTTTTGAACCAATAATTACAACTCTTTCTCTCATTTGCGGCGCGCCATAATCAGCGGCATTCAAAAGCTTGTGCCACACTTTATATCCAAGCGATTCAAAAAGAGAAATAATAGTTTTCAATAATTCACCGTTTTGCATTGACAAAAGACCTTTTACATTCTCAAAAAGAAATAATCTAGGGTTAAACTCTTTTAATACTCTATAATACTCTTGGAATAATTTTCCTCGCGGATCATTGTTTAGCCTTTTCCCAACAGTTGAATATGCCTGGCAAGGCGGTCCACCAACGACAATATCAATCTCGCTTGATTTGATATTTAAATCTTTTTCAACTTTTCCAGCATTAAAATTTTTTATATCTTCCGCATATACTTTTACCGTTGGATGATTTAATGAATATGCTTTTGCCATATTCATTAAAATTTCATTCGCCGCTACTATTTCAAAATTATCATCGCAAGCAAAACCATAACTTAATCCGCCAACGCCAGAAAATAAATCTATTACTTTTAATTTTTTATTTTTATTCATAAAAAAACAGTTCTAACCAAAATTTATTTCCTTAAATCTTATTGGACTTTCTGTAATCTTCCAAATGAAATAATTTTGATCAATATTAAAAACTGTTTGTCCCTCCATTTGTTGTCTTGTGATCCAATTCACACTATCATCCTCTATCTCATCTAATTTTATAAAAGCAGCTTGACCATTGTATAAATCAAAGTGAATTGCCAATGTATGAAAACCTAAATCACGAAAAACTCTTTTCGCTTCTAAAACTTTATGTTGTTTAATATCATTTATCCCAGTAAAGCCCGACTGTATTTCTACCCTAATTTTTTCTTTTCCATTTAATTTAATCTCCAAATCTGCCTTTGGCGTTCTTTTAAATGTCTCAATATTCTTTAAGCCATCATCTCCTATTAAATCTATATTTGAAATATCCACTTCAAATATCAAACCAAGCGCTTTTAAAAAATAACATGATAAAACATAGCCTCTCATCCAAGAATAATAAACTTGCTCTGGTCTTCGCCCTTGGTTATTAAGCATCGGCAAAATATCATTAGCTCTCATAATCTCAAGAGTTCGATCCACGCACTCTTTTTTGAATGCAACTGCATCATCAATTTTTATTTCATCAGCAACAACAGAATTTACTTTATCAATTACATCGTAAAGCCTCCCGTTTAGCAAATAAATATAATTTAAGTCAACCGTTGGCGCAATATCTTTCGCGCCAAAAAAAATTTTTACATCTGCTTGGCTTGGAAATCCCAGCTTTTGACGATATTGACGAAAATATTCTGCTGTAATTATTATTTGTTTCGCCATATTTTTATTTTCCATTATATTTGTAATTCAGCAGTCTCCTTAGCTGTCGCAAAACAAATTTATTTTAGAATCCCTCTCAATCTCCCTTTTCGCGGGGAGAAAATATTGGAATTTGTTTTGCGGGAGCTATAATTAAAAAACCGCTATCAACAACTCCGTCTGCTATTGCCTGTGGACCTAGGGAGAATCGAACTCCCGTCTCCACAATGCGAATGTGGCGTCTTACCACTGAACCATAGGCCCAAAGGCTATAGCGGACAGATGCAAATGCGCGCTTCTAAAAAAGAGTTCAGAATTTGTTTTACAAAGGCTATCTTCCTTCTATTTTAATCACTAATTCGCATAAAATGCAAGTCTTTCCCCGAACCATAACCTTCAATCCACAAAAAAATCGGCTGTCCAGCGGGAGAAATGACCATAGCAGAGCCATAAACTGTGCCGTCCGCAAAATATGTAAACTTTTCATCAAGACGATTGCTGCTGCCAAGTTTCATCAAAACCAGCTTTACATATCTAAGATGGCTTTCATGCACGGTTTCCACAACATCAACCTCCTGAACCAAAACATAAGCATCTCCATTGAAAGAATGGACATCCACTATCTGTTTTCCTTCAAAATCGCTGATTAAAAGCCGCGGATTTTGATTCGCTCCGATCGGCATAAATTTTATATCACGATTCATCTCAATAGAAACACCCATACTATTTTTTTCATTGCCCCAAAATATATACGGAGAATTTTCTACCACAGCTATTTTAGAATCCCCGATTACTTCATCTTCTAAAACAAAATCCTGCCAAGCTCCGGGATCCTGCCAAGATTGCGCGGTTAAATCCAAAATTCCCCAGCGAAGGCTTCTCCAATGCTGATTGTCGGCAGTATTCCTGCCCCAAGAAAAATACTGCTTGTCGCCGATAATTGCAGAATCCACAAACGCGCTCGTTAACCGCGCTTCAAACTCTGTGAAATTTTGTAAAGAAAGTGTTGCGGGATCCGCTTCGGCTCTAAAAATTTTACCGTCATCCTTAATGCCTGAAAGAATTATTTTACTATTATAAATATCTAAATTCAAAACGCTGTTGCCAAAAATTTCCATTTCAGGATTTTGCGGGTCAACTACTTGAATTTCTTGATACAGCGCTTCATTTTCGGAATTCCCCTCGTCTAAAATAGAAAGATCCGCCTTCGCAAAAAATTGTTTATATCCGAATGGATAATCAATTCCAGCCCATTCTACCCAGCTGAAAAAAGCGGAATTTCCATAAATTAAAAATTCAATATTCGCCTTGCTCAGTAAATTAGCGGTGGGAAGAATTACCCGCTTAAAACCGCTGCCGTCCAAATTACAGGATCCCAAACTAAGATAAAAAAATTGGTTTGGATATTTTTGTTCAACCTCAATCCACGCAGTATAAATTTTTCCGTTATGAACGACTGATTCCAATCTCCCCCAAATATATCTATTGAAAGTATATCCCGAAATGGTAAAAAGCTGAAATTCATCCGCCGAGATAGAGACGCTGTTTTTCATTTTTGGAGTTCCCAAAATGCTTTTTCCACTAGAATCCTTGCCAATTCTGCCGCTTGGCTGATTCGTCCCCCAATTATCAGATTCACTGCCAGAATGCGCTGGGCTTTTTCTCTCCATAGAAATTTTTTGGCTTTCTCCGTTATCGCCATTTTTATTTTTATTTTCTCCTGCAAACCATTTTTTAGGAGTGAGGCAATCCACTTCGTCAATTACATTCCCAGCGGGATCTGTTAAAGTAAGTTTTTCTCCTGAATTATTCAGCCCACCAGAAAATGATGAAACAAAATCTGCTGTTATGTCTAAAATCGTATTATCGCTTGTCCTTTCAATCAGATAATACCCTCCGGCTTTAATCATTTTATTCCCGCCGTATAATTCGGCTTCGGAAAATTCCAATTCTAGTTGGCTTTTCCCTTGATTCGCCCCGCTTTGGCTTTTTTCATCGCTCAAAATCCATCCGCTCAAATCAATATCTTGGCTGGTTGGATTGTAAAGCTCAATCCATTCGTCGTCAGAATTCGCATTTGTCCCCGCCCATGCTATTTCGTTTATTACAACAGAAAGCGGCGCAAAA
>JAZDGL010000068.1:0-19438 GCA_043806975.1 bacterium | reverse complement strand
TTGTGATTTCATATATGGTTATTTGCTGTAATAAATTTTATTTTGTCATTGCGAGGAGCGTCTATTTGCCTGAAAGACAAATAGCGACGCGGCAATCTCGCGACAAAGCGGTAAAGGCTTTAAATAATGAACTAATTATACCAATCTTTCGCCAAATCTTTAAATACGGAGTTTTCTTTTCGGATCAATTTTAATTTGCTGTTTCTTGATCCGCTCTTTATTTGTTTTTCTCTAAAAATCGCATCTTGAATATATTTATAGTTTTCAAAATAAACCAATTTGTCTAAATTATATCTTTCGGTAAAACCTTTTATTGTTTTATTCTTATGCTCATAAACTCTTCTTTCTAAATTATTTGTTACCCCCGTATAAAAAGTTGAATTGCCTTCATTGGTCATAATATAAACAGAATTTATTCTTTCTTTGAACATTTTTCAATAATATAACTAATATCTTGCATTGTCGCGAGATTGCTTCGTCGCTATCCGCCTTCGGCGGATGAACGCTTCTCGCAATGACAAAAATTAGAAATTTGAAATTTATATCTTCCCTACCGGAAAATACTCTTCCAGTTTTCCTAAAAATTCCAAAGTTCCTTTTGCGTCGGTTTTCCAGTTAATCGGACAGCCTGAAAGAATTTCCAAAAAAGCAAAATGTCCTGAAAAAATTTGTGTTTCTATCGCTTCGCGAATCATTTTTTTTGCTTCCAGCGGTCGTTTTACTGTCGCGCGAGCACAATAAGCGTTTGGATTGATCGTTTTTATAAGTTCAGGGCCTTTAATGTAGTATTGATCAGCGCCGCAAGGAGTAGTCGCGGTTTTTTGCCCGGGAATTGTTGTTGGCGCTTCTTGTCCGCCAGTCATTCCATAATTAGCGTTATTAACTAAAATTAATGTAATCTGATCGTTTCTTTCTGCCGCATTTAGCAGGTGCTGCGACCCGATTGCGTATCCTCCGCCGTCTCCCATATAGCCAATTGCCACGCTTTTTGGATTGCATCTTTTAAAACCGAGCATAACAGGAGTCACCCGCCCATGATGGGTCTGCACCGCGTCCACTTTAAACAAATCCCACGCTAAAAGTGAACAGCCAATATCCCATCCCAAAACGGCTTTATCTTGTATCCCCATCTCATCAATTACTTGTCCAAGCAATTTTAAAATTATCCCGTGTCCGCAACCAGGATCAAATTTATGCGGTTTGTTATATTCCCGCCAACATTGTGGAAAAGGGTTGTTCATAGAAATTATTTTTTATTTTCTTTTTCTAATTTCTTAAATTTAATTTGCATTTTTGATATTAGAAACTTGGTTTTTAAATACCCTCTCCTACCTCTCCCTTATCAAGGGGGAGAGAAGAATAAAACCCCCTTAGTCCCCTTTCCCAAAGGGGGAAATTCAAATTGATAATTGATCATTGCTAATTGATCATTGATTTTATCTCTTCCGGATAAAAACCTTCGCCTAATTTATAAACCTCTTGAATTTTAATATTTACTCCCTGCAAAGCCGCTTTTACCAGCCGCCCCATTTGACCATTTGCGGATTCTAAAATTATAATTTTATCTTTTCCGTCCACAAAATCCCTTAGCGTTTTTTCAGGAAAGGGATTTAAGGTAATCGGACGAAACAATCCTAAATCATCTCTTTTGAAATTCAAGATCGCTTCTTTTGCTGCCGCGCCAACTGTTCCGTGAGCAATAATCGCGCAATCAGCTGACGGATTTATTTCCTCCCATTCTTCAATCTCTTCTCTTATTTTTTCAAATTCTTCCTTGGAAGAATCGTTCGCTTGTCGTAATTCCTCCTCCAAATCATAGCAATTTCTTAAGCTTGTATATTGTTTATAAGCATCATTATCTTGCAAAAAACTATTTTTCGGCATCTTCCCTACCAAATCAATTTTTGAAGATAAAAGATATGGTTCAGAAAAAACATTTTTACAATTGCCGCAACCTTCACAATTAAAATCCCCGACCATTTTTGCTTGATACCCATCAGACAAAACAAAAGTTGGAAAGCGATATTTCCACGCGGCATTAAACGCTTTTCTGCCCAATTTATACAATTCTTCAATTGAGCTGGAAGAATAAACAATTCTAAAACCCTCGCCATTCCCGCCAAAACAGGTCAAATTCGTTTCACATTGGGAATAAATCACGGTGCCAGTAGAAGGCCCGCCTCTTTGCATTATAAAAGCAACGGTTGGCAGCCGCATCGCTTCCGCCATAGAAAAAGCATCTTGCATAAGCACATTCCCAGGACCAGAAGTAGCCGTAAAAGCTTTTTTCCCAGCCAAAACTGCTCCAATTAACGCAAATCCAGCAGAGATTTCATCTTCTGTTTGCAAAGAAATCAGCTTCCCTTTATACTCTTCACTACAATTTGCCAAACGCGACCATTCTTCTAAAATTCCCGTTGCTGGAGTAATCGGATACCCAAAAAAAGCCTCTGCTCCCGCATCCAAAGCCGATTTTATAATTATTTGATTGCCTGACAATAATTCCTTCATTAAATTATTTTAGCATAAATAATGGTAAAAGAAAAAACTAGCTGTGTATAAGTATCGCTTTCAAAAAATAAATTATAATTCCCGCAAAACAAATTTCGATATTTCCCCCTTTAATAAGGGGGGATGGAAGGGGGTTTGTAAATAAATTTGTTTCGCAGAAGCTATAATTTGTAAAAACTATATTTTTATCTTTACATCCACGCAAAAAACTTTTTTTCTGAAAGTATCTACCAAAACTGGATTAAAATCTATCTCTGAAATTTCTTCAAAATTTAAAGCTAATTTTTGCGCTCCAAGCAAAATTTCAACCAAACTTTTTTTGATCGCAGGAGCAAGGTTTAATCTTCCTAAACTAAAATCAACCGCCCTTCCCGCCTCTCGCTCGGAAATCGGCAATAAATAAAATTTTACTTGTTTTAATTCATTTGCCAATGTCCCGCCGATGCCAAACATCAGCAATCTTCCCGCATTGGGATCATTTTTAATCCCGACTATCAATTCCAAATTAGCGTTTTCCTGCTTTTGAATAATCACAGGTTTTTTAATTTGCATAAAACCCTTCGCCATCGCTTTTCTATCACAAATAGAACAAACTATTTGATTCGCTTTGGCTTTATGAATGATATCTCCTCTCGCGGTTTTCATAACCAGCGGAAAACCCAGCTTTTTAGCGGCATTTTCCAGCTGATCTAAATTATCTGCTACAAAAAAATCCGCAATCGGAAGTTTTAAAGTTTGCAAAATATCAAAAGATTTATCCATTGAAATCCATCCACCCTCTGAATGCGCTAAAATTTGCTGAATTTTTTTCTCATCATTGCGATTTAATTTTAAAATTTCATCAGCGCCTTTTTCTTCATCTAAAAATTCGGAATTTCTATATCCTCTACTTGCTAAATCCAGCGCCTTAACCGCATCAAATAAAAAATTAAACACAGGAAAATTTTTATTTTGTAAATCCTCTCTTACTTTTTCAAAATTTGCTCCTCCTATAAAAATAGGCGCCAAATTTAATTTATCCTTAAATTTTTCAATAACGCTAGATATGCCATTTATATCTGTCATTTTTTGAGGAGTAACGGCTAAAAAAATGACAGAATTAGATAAAACTTTATCTTTTTGCGCTATTTCTAAAACTTTTTCAAACCGTTCGCTTTGAGCATCTCCTCCGATATCCATTGGATTTTTTACCGAAATAAACTGCGGCAAAACCTTCTTAAAGTCGCGCGCTGAGCTTGAAGAAATTTCCGCAAAACGCAAATTTTTAGATCTTGAAATTTCATCGGCTGCCGATACCGCAACTCCACCAGCATTTGTAATAATAAAAACCTTATCAGAGGGCTTTTTAAACAAAGATAGAATTCGCGCAGTTTCTAAAAATTCCTCCAAATCATTAGCTCTTATCGCTCCCGCTTTATCTAAAATCGCATCAATCACTCTGTCTTCGGTCGCTAACGCCCCCGTGTGAGATTCAGAGATATCTTGCCCCGCTTGAGAAAACCCAGACTTAAAAACTACAATCGGTTTTTTCACGCTTATTTTTCGAGAAATTTCTATAAATTTTTTAGGATTAGATATATTCTCCAAATACAATGCTATCGCTTTCGTTTTTTGATCATTTTCTAAAAATTTTAAAAAATTACATTCGTCCAAAACAGCTTTATTCCCAAGGCTTGCTATGTAGCTAAATCCCAAATTATGGGTGTTTCCCCAATCTATTAAAGAAGAAATAATTGCTCCTGATTGCGATATTAAAGCAATGTTTCCAGCAAGCGGATTCGCAGAAGCAAAAGATCCATTAAGCCCGTTTAGGTTATTTATAATCCCCAAACAGTTTGGACCCAAAACAGCTATTTTATATTTCCGCGCTATTTTAATAATTTCCTCCTCTTTTTGCGCACCCTCTTCCCCGCTTTCTTTAAAACCAGATGAAATAATTATCGCCGCTTTAACGGATTTTTCCCCGCATTGGGTTAACGCATCGCGAACAAACTGCGCGGGAACAGCTAAAATCGCTAGATCAACATCAACGGGAATTTCTTGAACGCTAGAAAAACTTTTTATTCCTTGCGCCGACTGCGCCGAAGGATTTACTGCGAATGTTTTATTTTTAAATTCACCACTCAATAAATTTTGTAAAATAGCGCCACCCACTTTTTGAGGGTCTCTGGAAGCGCCTAAAACAGCTATTGATTTTGGATAAAATAACGATTTAAAGTTATTCGGTGCAGACATTTTATTTTTTTGAATTTATACAGTTTTTTTATTTTTACAATTCCAAAACTTTAATTTTTTTAATTTTTCTTAATGCCGCTTTCCAATCAAGCAACCCTTCGTGAGCGCCAAGAATTTGCACTACGCCCGCCCCATTCGCGATTCCAATCCGCAAACAATCTTCCAATGATTTTTTATGAATAATTCCCGCCAAAACTCCCGAAGAAAAAGCGTCTCCCGCGCCCGTCGTGTCAGCGATATTAGAAACTCGCGCGCCTTCACCATAAAAAAGTTTCTTTGAACTTAATTGTTTTAAATATGCCCCATCTTCTCCGTCTGTAATTGCAACAATTTTTGGACCCCATTTTTTAGATTTTTCAAACAAAAAACGAATTTGGTTTAACCCCCTATCAGGAATGCCTTCAAACTCTTTTTCGCTTTTTAAAACCATAGAAATGGCTTCGTCTCTATTCATTATGAGCAAATCGCAAATTTTTAAAATTCCTAGAAGCTGCTTATTTTTATTTTCTATTTGAGAAATTCCAGGATTTATCGCAATCTGAATTTTACTGTTTTTCTTTTTAATTAACTTTATTTTTTCAAATTCATCTTCTGGATTTTTCCCCAACGAGCCTAAATATATCCAATCAGGGCGCAAAGAAAGAATTTTTTTAACATCTATCCCAATATCTTCGCTTGCCTCCTTGCTGGAAAATAAAATATGCTCCCGCGTAGCCTCGTCAACAACAATAAAAGAAAACCCCGTTTGTTTTTTATTGTCTTTTCTTATCAGTTTCCCCGAAATTTTATACTTACCTAAATCTTCTTTAACTGCCTGCCCAATAAGGTCGTCGCCAACTTCTACATTAGGAATCGGATCTAGACCCATCTTTTTAAGCCCCACTGAAACATTTGCCCCAGATCCGCCCGTTGTATTTAAAAATTTTACGATATTATTCTTTGCCCCCAGCTCAAAACCCAAAATTTTTTCACAATTTATCTCACTTTTAACAGCAATCTTTCCCGAATTGACAACTAAAATAATATCTCTTAATACGCTTCCAATTACGATAATTTTTTTTGCCATTTTTTTTAAAATCCTCAATTATTTTTAAAGGGGACTAAAATCTTTTAGCCAATCAGCTTTAACAAACTCTTCCCCGTCATTTCTTTGGGCTGTTTTACCCCGAATAAATCTATAATAGTCGGCGCAATGTCTGACAACAACCCCCTGTCCATTTTCATTTTTTTATCTTTCCATTTTTTGTTTATTAAAATTACAGGAACTGGATTTTTGGAATGACAGGTGCTTATTTTCCCATTTTTGTCCAACATCTCCTCTGCATTTCCATGATCGCCCACTATTATTGCAGTTCCATCTTTTTCTAAAATCGCTTCCACTATTTTCCCAGCCTGCAAATCAACCTCTTCGGCAGCCTTTTTAGCGGCAGCAATACAGCCTGTATGCCCGACCATATCTAAATTAGCAAAATTTACCGCTATAAAATCATAAACATCAAATTTTATATTGCTAGTAATAACATCAGCTAATTCTTTTGCGGACATTTGCGGATTATCTTTGTAGTTTTCCACAGAATCGGATTGAACCACAATTCTCGCTTCATTCGCCACAGGATTAGCATACCCGCCGTTAAAAAAGTAAGTTATGTGGGCAAATTTTTCCATTTCAGCAATATACAACTGGCGCAATTCTTTCAGCGCAAATGGCAAAGAATTTTTTACAGGAAGGCTTGGGAATGCTGTTCTCACAGAAAGATCTGGTCCAAAATCAGTGAACGCAACAAAAAATAAATCTTTCAACTTTTTTTTCCGCTTAGCATTTTCAATATCGTCGGAAACAAAAAGTTTAGTAAAATTTCTTGCGCGATCTGAACGAAAATGAAAAAAAATCACCGAATCGCCATCCTTAATTTTAGCAACAGGCTTTTTATTTTTCAAAATTACCGTTGGAAGAATAAACTCATCTGCGCTCCCTTTTTTATAGGCTTTCTCAATTGCTTCAAGCGCGTTTTCCGCAAATTCTCCTTTCCCCAGCGTTATTGCATCGTATGCCTTTATCAATCTTTCCCACCTTTTTGCTCTGTCCATTCCGTAAAGTCTTCCTCCAATTGTAGCAACTTCCCCCGTTCCCAATTTTTTCATATAATTTTCAATTTCTTCAACAAAACTCTTCGCGCTTTTTGGACAAGAATCTCTACCATCTGTAAAAAGGTGCAAAAACACTTTTTCTGTATGGTGCCTTTTCGCTAATTCAAGCAAAGCCTTCAAATGCCAAATTTTACTGTGCGGACTATTGTTTCCGCTTAACAGACCCATTAAATGCAAACTATTTTTTTTATTTTTTAAGTTTTCAATGGCTCCTAAAAGGGCTGAATTACTAAAAAAACTTAAATCATGGATGCTTTCGGATATTCGGCGGGAATCTTGAATAACAATCCTTCCTGCTCCCAAATTTTCATGAGCCGTTTCTGACCCGCTTGTTTCATCTTTTTCTAAACCAACCGCCTCTCCGTGCGCAATAATCTCTCCACAGGGAAATTTCTTAAAAAAGTTATCTAAATTGGGAGTATTAGCCAAGGCAACAGCATTGCCCTTGCCCTTTGAAGCAGCCCCCCACCCATCCAAAATAATTAACGCTACCGGTTTTTTAGGTTTTCTTTGCATATTTCTGAAATTTTTAACAGCCTATTATACTTTGCAACCCTTTCCCCCCTTGAAGGCGCTCCTGATTTTATAAATTCCGCTCCAATCCCTACTGATAAATCGGCAATAAAATCATCGCAAGTTTCTCCCGATCGGTGCGATACAATTATTTTCCACCCCGCTTTTTGAGCTTTTTTTGCGCATTCAAATGTTTCCGATAAAGTCCCGATTTGATTCGGCTTAATTATAATCGCATTTGCCGCATCATTTTTTATCGCCAAATTAAGTCTTTCAACATTCGTTACAGTTAAATCATCCGCCACAATTTGCATCCCATAAAGATACTTTTTCATAAAATTCCACCCATCAAAATCTTCCTCCTGCAATCCATCTTCAACCGAAAAAAGACCATATTTTGCTTGCCAAAACTTATAAAGCTCCAGCAGCTCTTTACTGCTCAAATCGCCGTTCTCCAAATGAAAAAAATAATTTTTTTTCTCGCTGTTATAAAAAAAAGAAGCGGCAGAATCAATAGCAATTTTAAAATCTTCTTTAATCTTATATCCAGACTTACTCCCCGCTTCGTTAAGAAGCTCAAAAATTTCATTATGGCTGGAAACTCTTGGCGCATATCCGCCTTCATCCCCCAGACCCGTTTCAAGTTTGCGCGATTTTAAAATCTTCGCCAAATTGTGAAAAATTTCTGCACCGATTTTTAACCTTTCCGAAAAATCCGCATCATATTTTATGGGAACAATCATAAATTCCTGAATATCCACACCATTAGCGGCATGCTGTCCTCCATTTAAGATGTTAAACATTGGGATTGGAATTCGCGACAAATAAGCCGCATAGTTAGATTCAATCCGCGATTCATAAATTGACTGAATATACTCAAACAATTCCAACCCTTGCGACTTTGCCATAGCCTTTGCAAAAGCGGTTGAAACTCCTAAAATCGCATTCGCCCCTAATTTAGACTTATTCTCCGACCCAGAATTTAATTCAATTAAAATTTTATCAAGTTCTTTTTGTGACAAAGCGCCCCTGTCTTGAACAATTTCTGAAATAATTCTGTTGATATGATCGCATACTTTTAGCATCCCTTTCCCGCCGTATCTTTTTGGGTCATTATCCCTTACTTCTAACGCTTCATTCGCCCCTTTTGATGCTCCCGATGGAACCGCCGCAATGCCTTCGCTTTCGTCTTTTAAAACCACTTCAACTTCAACAGTCGGGTTCCCCCTAGAATCTAAAATTTCTCTAGCATAAATTTTTTTTATTTTTGTTTTTGAAAACATAGATGATTAGTTATAAAGTTATAATTCCCGTTCCTTTTTCTGCAATTATTGTAGCCGGCAATGCCCCAATTAAAGTAAAAGCTCCGTCCACAGAAAGAACTGAAATGAATCTTTTTGCAAGCTCAGGTAAATTTTGTTGGCGAGGATGATTGTTATCCATGATTTTTATTTAGTTTTTGATATCATAAATAGGATCTTTCCCATCAAAACCATTTTCATATCCAGCAGATACAGAATTAAAATCATTATCCTGTGTCAAAAACTCTTCAACCATAGTTGTTTTTAACTCAACGCCTATATGAAAATGTTCTTTGTCCTTTGATACCGCATAATAATAATTCCGAATATCATCTTGTAAACTAGAGTCTAAATTGTTTAATTGTTCCAAAGAACTAGGGAAATAACCACTATGCTCTCCCATATAAGCCAATAATGCAGTCGTCACTTTTAATAAATTATTCCTTTCCTGAACTTCTTCCTCTTTCGCCTCTATTTTTTGTATAGTTTCTTCGCTTAAAATTTCTTTATTAAGTTGATAATTCTCATCAAAAAGAGTTTTATCTGAATCTTCTTTATTATTTTTTAAATTTTCCATCTCACTTTTTAACCCTTTCATCTCCAAATTTTGTTGATAATACATATATCCACTAACTGCAATTAAAGCGGACAAAATAACAATCAAAATAGAAAGTATAGAAATCAATACTTTTTTAGAATCGCCTTGCGGCTGTGATTGTTGTGAAAATTGATCCATAGTTTTTGATCTCCCCTTGTCATTGCGAGGAGCCCGACGCAAGGAGGGCGACGCGGCAATCTCGCAATAATAATATGCTAATGTTAAATTATTTGATTAATTATACCAATCCGTAGCTAAATCTTTGAATCCGGGATTTTCTTCTCTGATTAATTTTAATTTATCTTTTCTTGATCCGGACTTTATTTGCTTTTCTCTTTGAATGGCGTCTCTTATATATTTATAGCTTTCAAAATAAACTAATTTGTTAATATTATATTTAGTGGTAAATCCTTTTACTATTTTATTTTTATGTTCATAAACTCTTCTTTCTAAATTACCTGTTACTCCTGTATAAAATGTCGTATTCCCTTTATTAGCCATTATATAAACATGGTTTAATCTCTCTTGATACATTTTTTCTTATTCTATATTGCTACTGCTTTGTTGCAAGATTGCCGCGTCGTCGCTGTCGCTCCTCCTCGCAATGACAGAAAATTTAATTATTTCAAAACTTCAATGCCGGGTAATCTTTCGCCTGCGAGAAATTCCAGCATCGCGCCTCCGCCGGTGGAAATCCAAGAAAATTTATCCAATAAATTTATTTTTTCAAGCGCCGCAATTGTATCGCCGCCGCCGACTATGCTAAACGCTCTTGATTCTATTATAGCACTTGCAATCATTTTTGTCCCGTGGATAAATCGCTCGTCCTCTATTTTTCCCATCGGACCATTCCAAATAACCGTTTTCGCTTTTAAAATTATTTCTGTGAAATTTTTAATTGTTTCTGGACCAATATCAAGTTTTTCTTCACCAATGTAATCGGTGGAAAGAATAATTTTACTATTGTTTATCAACGGGATCCTTCGTCGCTCCGCTTCCTCAGGATGACGCGAAAGTTCATCAGAATCCTTAGTCTCTTTATTCCTCAGGATGACATCTTTATTTATCGCCATTTTCCCCCCAACTAGAACAAAATCATAAATTTCAGCCATTTTTGAAATTACCGGCAATTTAGTTTCTAATTTCGCTCCGCCAATAATCGCAACCGCTGGGTAAGCGGGCTTTTCCATTGCTTGTTTTAACTTTTCCACTTCTTCCTGCAAGCGCAAACCCGCGTATCCTGGAATAAACTTAACAATTCCTGTGATAGAAGCGTGCTGCCGATGGCAAACTCCAAAAGCATCATTCACATAAACATTTGCCAAACTCGCTAGATATTCAGTGAAAGCTAAATCGTTTTCTTCTTCCCCCGGATAAAATCGCAAATTTTCCAGCATTATTATGTCTCCAAATTTTGCCTGTCCTATTATCTCTTTTGCTTCTTTACTTAAAATAGAAGAAACAAATTTAAAATCATCGGCATCTTTTTTTGGAAAATATAATTTTAATTTCTCAAATACAGGAAACAAGCTGAATTCATCATCAATTTTTCCGTTTGGACGACCTTTATGCCCCACAATAACTACTTTACAATTATTTTCCAATAAAAATTTTATCGTCGGGACTGTCGCTGCCAGCCTCAAATCGCTTCCCTCCGACAAATCCAAATCCGCGCGAAGAAGAACGGTTTTATTTTGTATATTTGCGTCTTTGAGTGTTTTCATATAGAAAAATCTTTTTTTACCTCCGTCCAGAGAAAAAAAATTATTTAATTATTCTCTCCGCCAATTCCACCAAACGGCAAGAATATGCCCACTCATTATCATACCAGCAAATAATTTTCGCTAAATTACCGCCAATAACCTTGGTTAAAGGCAAATCAACAATTGTGGAAGAATGCGAACCTCTGATATCCGAAGAAACTAGCGGTTCATTGGAAACAGCCAAAATCCCTTTTAAATTTGTTTCAGAAGCCTGTTTAAAGGCGCGGTTAATTTCTTCACAAACAGCATCTTTTTTTAAAACAGCGGTAATGTCAGAAAGCGACCCTATTGCAGTCGGCACCCTCACTGCCAAACCATCAAATTTACCATCTAAAGCCGGCAAAGTTTTTGCCACAGCAATCGCCGCTCCTGTTGTGGTTGGAACCATATTTTCCACCGCCGCCCTCGCTCTTCGCAAATCGCCTTTCCTATGCGGAGCATCAACCAAATTTTGATCAGCGGTATAAGAATGAATTGTCGTCATCAAGGCTTTCTCTACCCCAAAATTCTCCTCCAAAACTTTCATCACGGGCGCGATACAGTTAGTGGTGCAGGAGGCATTGGAAATTACAGCCTGATTTTTTATTTTATTATCATTCACTCCTAAAACAAAAACTTCCACCTCTTTGGATTTTGAAGGAGCCGAAATTATCACTTTCTTGGCGCCGGCATCTATATGCTTTTTTGCGTCTTCATATTTTGTAAAAAGCCCGGTGCATTCCAAAACAACATCAACCCCCAATTTTTTCCATGGCAAATTCCACGGATCTTTTTCAGCAAAAACCTTATACAAGACACCTTCAATTTCTATCCCCTCATCACTTCCCAAAACATCATCGGAAAACTTTCCATAAATTGTATCATATTTTAAAAGATGCGCCAAAGTTTTATTATCGGTTAAATCGTTTATCGCAACAATTTCAATGTTTTTATGATTTTGCAGAATTATTTTAAAAGCAGCTCTGCCGATCCGACCGAAACCGTTAATCGCAATTTTAATTTTTTTGTTGAACATAAGGTTGAATTTAATGATAATTATTTTCTTGGTTATTGTTTGTTCTTAAATAATTCAATTTTCTCCTCCACTACTTTCTGAGCGGCGTCGCGGGGGACAGAAAGGATTTTTCTAGGATCAATTTCGCTATAAGACTTATTTTCAAATAAGTTTTTCAAGGAATTGGCGAAGGCGCGGCAGATTTCGGAGTCTATATTTATCACGCAAATGCCTGCTGATATCGCTTTTCTGATTTCCGCGTCCGGAATCCCCGACCCACCGTGCATTACCAATGGAATTTTAACTAATTTTTTGATTTCGCGCAAAATATCTATATGGAGTTTAACATCATCGTCTTTATAAAAACCGTGCGCATTGCCGATTGAAACCGCCAAAGTATCCACGCCTGTTTCTTCAACGAAATTTCTAGCGCCTTCTGGAGCGGTGAATCCCATTTCGGAAATTTCACCGCTAGAACTTGTCCCGCAATGACTTCCCGCTGTTTTATTCGGCTCTCCTTGAACCCAAACACCCTTATCGCGCGCGTATTCAACAACTTTTTTCGTTATTTCAATATTTTTATCTAAAGAAAACCCTGATCCATCCATCAAAACAGACGAAAAGCCAGCATCAATTCCCTCAATTGCGCTTTTATAGCTTTTGGCATGATCCATATGCAGACCGATTTTTGCAAATGACTCTTCTGCTAAATTTTTGACCAATTCAATTAGCGGCTTCGCGCCAGCATACTTTAAAGAATTTTCTGTAATCTGAATTATCACAGGAGCTTTTTTCCTTTCCGCCGCCCTGATTATAGCCTGCGTAATCTCTAAATTGGAGGTATTAAAAGCCCCAATCGCATAATGATTTTTTTGCGCGTCTTGAATAAGTTTTTTGGGGTGAACCAGCATAAATTTCTAGTTTATTTGCTTTATTATTTTAATAAACTCTTTCGCTTTAAGCGATGCGCCGCCGATAAGCGCTCCGTCCATTAAACCATCACCGACAAATTTACAGATATTTTCCGCATTGACACTACCTCCATATAAAATTTGAACTGACGAAATTTTATTCCTCCCGATTTTTTTGACCAAACATTTTTGAATTAAAAGTTTTGCGCTTAAAACATCGTCTGATGACGGCAAAATTACAGATGGTTTTTTCCCATCGCTGATCGCCCAAACCGGTTCATAAACAAAAATTAATTTTGAAATTTTTGTTTTTGGAATCGCCTGCAAAATTTTATTAACCTGCCCTTCAACCCCATCAAGTTTTTTTGTTAATTTTTTTTCTTCTCCAACACAGATAACGGGATAGATGTCTTTTTTTAATAAAAGCAAAATTTTCGCAATTATATCATCCACTGTTTCATTAAAATGTTTTTTTCGTTCGCTATGCCCTACAATGCAATACTTGCAATTTAAACTTTTTATCATATCAGCAGAAATTTCACCCGTAAAAGTTCCGAGGCTTTCATAAAAAACATTTTGAGCGCCAACAAAAAATCCTCCCTCCAATTTTTCCGCAACGGATTTTATAAAAATAGAAGGAGGGCAAAAAACAATTTCGGATTTCTGCCTTTCTTCCAGGCTGATTTCTTTCTGAACATCCAAAACCAGCCTTTCGGCTTCAGACTCCGTGTTAGGATTCATTTTCCAATTTGCAATTACCAATTTACGCATTTTTAAAAACATTAAATTTTTATCTTTCTCAACCCCCTTACTTATCAAGTCTCCCAAAAAAAATTATTTTCTGCAAGAACAAAACCCCCTTAATCCCCCTTTACAAAGGGGGAAATTGAAACGGAATCCTTCCTCCGCTTCGCGGTCTCAAGATGACGCATTTTTACGCTTTTCAAAATCTTTTCAATCTCCCTTCTAAAAAAAGGGGGGGATTAGAGAATCAGGATAACGCGCGCAACTAGAATACTACCGCTATCCCCAAACTCAAAACCGTCATAATAATTCCCGCAGCCAAAACCCCCATAGCAATCGCAAAAAAAGCTTTTTTAAAATCAATCCCAAAAACAAAAGCCACTGCCGCGCCTGTCCACGCCCCCGTTCCAGGCAAAGGAACCGCCACAAATATCATTAGCGCCAGCGCCCCCCAAATATCAACCATCTCGCTATGCTTCCTTCTTGTCCTTGCAAAAAGCCAAGAAAAAAATTTATCAAAAATCCTAAATCTTTTCATCAAAAAATGCGAAACTGGATCTAAAAATAAAAGCAAAATAACAGCGGGAATTAAATTTCCAACAACTGACCAAAGCAAAACTTTCTGCCACGAAAGTCCAAAAACATCTATCCCCAAAGGAATAGACACCCGCAATTCCGCCACAGGCAACATCGCCGATAAAAATACTTTTAGAATTGGACTAATCATTTTTCTTCGCCTCTCGCAATTTTTCTGCCGCATCCTCCGGCAAAATCGGGATTATTTCCATCCGCGCTCCTTTCTCAAAACCAGCAGAAATTATAATTTTAGGAAAAATTTCAATATGCCAATGATAATGATCGTAAAGCTTTCCGTCGCAAGGAGCCGTATGAATAAAAAAATTATAAGCGACATCGTTAAAAGCAATATCTAGCCGCATTAACGCTTCTTTTAACACTTCTGCCAAATTGAATTTCTCTTCATCGGTAATTCTTTCAAAATAAGCTTTATGGTCGCGCGGATAGATGCGGATTTCCGAAGGCACTCTGCAAACAAAAGGAACCAACGCGATAAAATCATCATTTTTATAGACTATCCGCTCCTCTTCTTTTTCCTCCCACTCAATCATTGTGCAATGCGGACACTTTTTGTGCTTGTCATAAAATTCTTTTGACCCCCTCAAACTCCTGTGAATATCTGGATCAATCACCGTTAAAGCCATCAATTGGGAATGCGGATGTTCTATTGACGCGCCGCCATCTTTGCCATAATTATGAAAAATTGAAATATAATCAATGAACCGCTTGTTCATCAAATCTAAATATCGTTCTTGATAAGCATCAATGACCTCGGCAATTTCTTCTACTGTTAAATCTGGCAAATGCCGATCATGATCGTGGGTAATTATCACTTCGTGAAAACCAACCGCATTCATAATAGAAAAAGGACCCACCGACCGTTTTTCTAGCTTGCTATAATCCTCCAAAGAAGGAAATTTATTAGGAATAACTTTAAGACTCCACGATCCATCGGCTTTTGTGTATTCCAATACAGGTTTTTCTTGCCCTGTTTCTTCTAGCCGGCAAAATGGACAAAGCCTCGTTTTTTTATGTCTTTGATGCCTTTTTGGAGCAAAAATCACCCAATCGCCGCTCACAAGATCCTGGCGAAGCTCTGGACCGCGTTCAATGTCCTCTTTCTCATTCTCTTTTTTATTTTTATTTTGAGACATAACTTTTATTTTAAATCTCTAAATTTTAAGCTCATAAACAATTCCGAATTACTAAAACCCTAATTTCAATTTAAAACTTTTATTTATACTTTCCCGTTGTTAAATTCCATCTAATCTTTAAAAGCTCTCCAAGTGTAGTTATTGCGCCCTTTATCGGACGAACGCGGCTATCCGCCGAATTAAACCAACTCACAGGGACATCCACAATTTTAAACTTATTTCTTTGAGCGATTGCCAGCGCTTCTATATCAAAACCCCATCTATTTATAAGAGTCTTCGCAAAAATACATTCCGTAGATTCTTTTGTGAAACATTTAAAACCGCATTGGGTGTCTTTAATCCCTTTCACTGCCAAAAGACTTATTGCGATATTACCGCATTTTGCCAGTATTCTTCTATAAAGCGGCTGCTCAATTTTAACATTTTTGTCTCTTCCACCTTTCGCCCGCGATCCTATAACCAAATCATAACCTTTTTCAAAATATGGAAGCAACTTATCTATTTCCTGAATAGGGGTAGAGTTATCCGCATCCGCAAAAAGGCGAAATTTTCCTTTTGCCGCCAACATCCCCTTCCTTACCACAAACCCTTTGCCATGATTCTGCTTTTCTCCCAAAACAACCAAATTTTTTATTGCTTTCGTAAAATTTTCTGCTATTTCTTTTGTTTTATCCTTAGAGCCATCGTCCACAACAATTATTTCATACTGATAACTCTTTTCAGAAAAGAACTTATCCATTTCCAACAAAGTGTCGGAAAGCCTTTTTTCTTCGTTGTAGCAAGGAATTACCACAGATAAAAAAATATCTTTATTATCCATATTTTTTAGCATAAATTATTAGCGGCTAATTATGCTTTAATTTTATCACAAAAAATTTTGTAGCACAAATTCAAATAACAAAAAAATTTCCAGTTATCCACAGATAGTTTTTTAAAAAGAAATTATAACTCCCGCAAAACAAATTCCGATATTTTCTCCCTTTGAAAAGGGAGATTACCGCCCAAGGCGGTCTGCCTTGGGCAGAAGAGGGATTTTAAAATAAATTCCGATTATTTCCCCCCTTGTAAGGGGGGATGAAGGGGGTTTTGTAAATAAATTCTTTTTGCGAAAGCTATAGTTTTTCAAAAAAATTGTCTCCGAATAAATTAGATTTCATCCTTTAAAAACAGCCAAAAATAACAAAATCCCGGCGGCTGCCGAGACTTTGTTATCCTCCTTTGTCGTTGTAAATTTACATTATAATTGTTAGAAAAAGATTAAAAAAATTCAATTTTAACCTTTTCCGTCTATATTAGAGAAGGGCTTAATTAGTAAATTTTAAATATGATAACAGAAAACGAACTTTCAGAGGCTTTAAAGGGGCTGAATTTCCCAGCAACAAAAAATGAAATAATGGGAATTGCAAAAAATAACCACGCATCAGGAGATATGCTAAAAGCGATCAAAAACCTGCCGAAAGACCGCTATATGGATATGCAGGAAATGAAAAGCGACATAAAGGAGTAGAGAAATTAAAAAAAGCAGAGGTTAAATTTAACCTCTGCTTTTTTCTTTAAAACGCTAAACAGAATCCAGCTTCACCAATTCCGCCTTTACACCTATCCCAAAGTATTTTCCGCCTAATTCATTAAATTTTTCTGCATTATCAGTGGTTAAAAAGCGAATTTTCCCGTTTTTGCTTAATCGGATTTCCATTTCCGAATGCCGCGAAAGATAATCCGCCAAAGATTTAGCAACAATTTCCCCCGAATTAAGAACTCGGCAATCTTTTCCCATAATCCCTTGAATTTGTTTATATAAAACAGGATAATGCGTGCAACCTAAAATTAAAGTATCTATTTTTGCCAATTTTAGCGGACGCAGATATTTTCTTAAAATCATTTTTGTTTCGCGCCGTTTTGTCCATCCCTCCTCAACAAATGGGACAAGTAAAGGACACGCCGCCTGAAAAATTTGCAAATCCCCGTCAATCCCCAGTTTTTGCTTTTGTTTTTCCAATTCAAGCGGATAGCTGTTTGAATTAACCGTCCCCATTGTTCCAGCAATTCCAATTCTTCCGGTTTTAGATATTTTTACCGCTTCTTCAACGAGCGGAATTATTATTCCCAAAACTCGCCTATTTGGGTAATATTCCAGCAGATATTTTTGTTGAATACTCCTTAACGCTTTTGAAGACGCCGTTCCGCAAGCCAAAATTATCAATTCACATCCTTGCTTAAACAAAAAATCAACCGCTTCTTCGGTAAATTTATAAACTGTCTCGTGAGATCTGCTCCCATAGGGATAGCGCGCGTTATCGCCTAGATAAATATAATCATACTGCGGCAAAATCCGATAAATTTCCTTAAAAATTGTAAGACCGCCAAAGCCCGAATCAAAAATTCCAATCATATTTTTTATAAACCCTTCCCCGGCTTTAAAAACCATTCATAAATTCCGTTCGCCCAAACAAATAAATACAAAAGAGAAACAGCAAAAACGCCCCACTGCTTATTTAAATAGGATGTTGCGATCCAAAACGGCTGCGAAGCCATCCCGACAACAAACCCCCATTTTATCTTTTTTGAAATCAATAAAATAGCTATTGGCGCCAATAACAATATAATAATTTGGCAAATTTTATCCAGCATTTTTATTTTTTATTATATGTCTCAAAAGCTCTTAGAACCTCCAAGGGAACTGTAAAAATAATCGTATTAGACTGATCGGAACTAATATCATTAAGCGACTGCAAAGTTCTCAGATGCAAGGCGCCCGGAGAATCTGCTAAAATATTTGCCGCTTGAGCCATATTATTGGCCGCCGCAACTTCTCCCTCTGCCTTAATAATTACCGCTCTCTTTTCACGCTCTGCTTCCGCCTGTTTTCCAATTACCCGTTTCATTTCCTCCGGCAATGTGATGTCTTTTAACTCAGTGCGGATAACTTTAATCCCCCACGGATCGGTAGCTTCGTCAACAATTTTTCTGATCCGCTCTTCAATCTCGTTTGTCTGCGACAAGAATCCATCCAAATCAATCTGCCCGATGATGTTTCTCATAGTAGTCAGGGCAAACTGCGCAATCGCATAATGAAAATTTTCCACTTCCATCACCGCCTTATCGGCTTCAACCACTTTATAGTAAGTGACTGCGTTCACTTTAACCGAAATATTGTCTTTTGTAATCACTTCTTGCTGTGGAACATCCACCACTTTCACGCGCAAATCCACCTTTTTATATATCTGAAATATAGGAAGAACTAATCTCCATCCCGGTTGCATAATCCCGCTAAACTTCCCTATTGTAAATTTAACTCCGCGTTCATATTGGTTAATCTGGCGAATAGCAGAAAGAATGTACAAAACAACAAGAATAACGATAACTATAAAATGATCCATATTTCTCCTTTCTGGTTAGCTTTATTAAAAATTTCAAAATTCTTTCGAAAAAATATTTGAGATGATTTTCTCTATTTTATCACTTTTTCAAAATTCTATCAACCATCTCAATTTCCTCCAAAATCCCATCAATTAAGTCATAATTTTTCGCCTCTTCAAATGAAACCCAAACATATTCAATACTGTCATTATCTAGCTTCACTTCCCCTGTTTTATACGGAGCGTAGTAGCTTAAAATTATAGCCGGAATTCCATCGGGACGAATAAATGCTATGTCTAGAAGATAATCCAGCTTGCCTACTTCTAAATTTACCTCCTCTTTTATTTCTCTCCGCAATGCTTTATCAACCACATTATACCATAATCCGCTTTTATTGGCAGGGATATTTGTGTAATCGTCCGTTTCTAGACCGCCGCCCGGAACCGTCCATTTTCCAGGAAAAGCCTTTTTATTCAACGCTCGCCTTGTTATTAAATACTTTCCATCTTTATGTATAATCGCTGTCGCCGTTATCCTGTGCAGTTCTTTGTTTTGTATTTGCATATTTTTATTACTTTTTTCTCCAATCTTCAATTATAATTTGTTTGCATCTTCTGATCTATTCTTCTT
>JAZDGL010000067.1:0-2102 GCA_043806975.1 bacterium | reverse complement strand
TTGGTTTTGAGACATATGTTTTTATTTCTTTCTAAAGTTATTTTTTCTAACTTCACGATAACAAATTTTCGCGGAGTTGTAAAAAATCAACTTTTAAACTTTCCTTAACCTACTGGTTCAGTATATACAGGACGGATCAATAATATTCTTTGGAATTATCGGTGTTTTCTATATTTGCGGGGCGTTTTTTTTATCCAATTTTAAAAGTTGTATATTTTGCAAGATTTTCGTTGCAAGAAATACTCGCTAACCCAAATTTTAATTTTCTTCTATTTTTCCCATAAAAAATTTTCTTTTTCTGTTGTCGGGTTTGCAAAAATATATTTTCTGATTTTATCCATTTCGTTTTGATTTCTAATAATGCGATCGTAAAAACGAGATTGCCATTGGAAATTATTATCTAGACATTTTCTAATTTCAAAAGTAGCGCGACCTTTAAACCACCTAATAATTTTTGGAAGAGAGGCGGAATTTAACATTGGATTAAATTTTCCTGTTATTCCTCCATCCCTTGTAGAGACGCGATTAATCGCGTCTCTACAATTATTATCATTACAATGCTGTTGTTTGTTTATCGTTAAAATTCCATGAATATGATTTGGCATTATAGAAAATTCATCTAACTCTACAAATGGAAAATGATTTGGAATTTCGGACCATAATTTTTGCGCGATTTTTCCAACTTCCGACAAGCGCATTTTTTCTTCAATAATTTTTCCAAAATATCTCTGCTTATCTTTCACGCAAATTGTTATAAAATATGTGTTATCCGATGAATAATTAAATCCGTTTAATCTTGTCGTTTCTATGCGATATTTATTTTGAAATTTTTGATTTTGCATAGAAAAAAAATCATTAAAACAATGTTTTACTTTCTTTCTTATCCAGCGCTTCGTTTACACATTTGTCGGCGAGCTTGTTTTGCTCGCGAGGAATGTGGGTAAAGCTGACAGAACCGAAATCAAGCATCAAATTCCAAATTTCTATAAAAAATTTCTGAATTCTTTCTTCTTTTAACTTATATTCGTGATCGAGCTGTTTTACAACAAGCTCGCTATCCAAGCGGCATTCTATACTCATTTGTTTCGCTTTTTCTCCTCCAAAAAGAAGCTTAATCTTTTTTAGCCCGAAAATCAACGCTTGATATTCCGCGTCGTTATTGGTAGCCACGCCAATTGTCTCTCCGTATGTCTTTAAAACTGCGCCGGATAAGTCGGAAATTGCTATTCCGATTGCTGCCGGACCCGGATTTCCGCGGGAACCCCCGTCTGTATTAAGTATTATTTTCATAGTTAAAAATTTATAACTTAAATTTTATCAGCTAGTTCAATATGTCTCCCAATAAACAAATTTATTTACAAAACCCCTTTCAATTCCCCCTTATCAAGGGGGAAAACATCGGAATTTATTTGGCGGGAGCTATATCTTTTAATTTTAATTGCAATGTTTTATTCCCGTTCCAAATGTTTTCTTCCAAATAGAATACCGCGTCAATTTTATCGCCCGGTTTGATTTCTAGATTCCCTAGCCCAAAACCAATTCCATCTATATAGCTTATTTTACCGTTTTTACAGTCCAAACGCAATGTTAATTTTAAATGTTTGCTTCCATTGCCTACAACCCTAGCTTCTTTAACGAAAACTTTTTTTAAAATAAATAATGGTTGGCGGTTTCCTTCGCCAAAAGGCGCCATTTTTTCAATCTCTTTTAGCAAATCCCAATCTACATCGTCTGGCTCTAATTCTTGATCTATCTCAATGCAAACAGAAAACCCAGAAACTTTATCATCCCATTTTTCCTTAAAAATTTCTTTAATTTTATTTTTTAGCGCAGGGATATTTTTCTTTTCCAAGCTAAATCCTGCTGCTTGCGCATGCCCGCCAAATTCAATTAAAATATCTTTACACTCTGCCAGCAGCTCGCCCAAATGAAAGCCTTTTTCTGCGAAACACTCTGGCGCGCGGCAAGACCCTTTTGCCAATTCATTTTTTTCTGAAATTATAAAAGCAGGCTTCCCAAATTCATCAGTGATTTTTCCCGCAATAAGACCGACAATCCCTGCAATACAATCAGGAAGACTAGCAAAAATAAAATTATTTTCT
>JAZDGL010000066.1:0-8639 GCA_043806975.1 bacterium | reverse complement strand
TGTTATCGAACTATTACAAAATGGACACTTTTTTTGTAGAATACACCATAAATTTAAATTGATTTGAATTTATTAGCTAGTTATGCCTTATTCTACAATAAAAGCGACTATTTTACCAACACTTTTTTACCACATTACCTTAAAAAATAACTTTTATGCCTCCCGACTTTATAACTTTATAACTTTCAATTATTCATACCTTAACGCTTCTATTGGATCTAATTTAGAGGCTCTCCTTGCGGGATAATATCCAAACGCAATCCCGATAAAAGCAGAAACACCAAAAGCTAAAATAACAGAAAACAATGAAATGCTCGCCGCGATATTTCCCAACCGACTAATAACCAACGAGGCCAACCATCCTAAAATCACTCCGAACACGCCTCCCAAAAATGTAAGCGCTGTCGCTTCAATTAAGAATTGCGCACTGATGTCGCTATTTTTCGCTCCAACCGCCTTGCGCAAACCAATTTCTCTTGTTCGTTCTGTAACGGTTGTGAGCATCATATTCATAATCCCAATCCCGCCAACAATAAGAGAAATCGCCGCCACAGAACCCAAAAGCATCGTAAAAGTTTTGGTAATTGAAGACGCCGCCGCCATAATATCCGCCTGATTCAAAACAGTAAAATCCGCTAGCGCAGAATCCGTGATATTATGCCTCGCCAAAAGCAAATTCGTTATTTCCGCTTGAAGATCCGCCATAAACTCCTGATTTTCCGCTTGAACGCTGATAGAACTTAATCGGCTTCCGCCTGCCAAAAATTGCTGAGCAACCGAAAGAGGAATATACACTGCGTCATCTTGATTATTAAACCCGCTCCCTCCTTTTTTCGCAGCAACTCCGACCACTTTAAAATTTATCCCCTTAATTTTTATCACCTGCCCCGTGGGATCCGCATCTTCTCCAAAAAGATCATCCCGCGCAGACGCTCCCAAAACTGCTGTCTTGGTTAAATTTTTTTCATCTTGCTGTGAAATAAAAACTCCTTGTTCCATTTCAATATTTCGCGCCAAAGCATATTCTGCTGTTATTCCCGCAACAGAAGTATTGGTGTTTGTTCCTTTGGCTGTAATCTGGTAGCGCCCTGATAATTCAGGAGCGACCACTTTGGCAAGCGCAATTTGCTCTTTTATCGCGTCCGCATCTTCTTTTACCAGTGTTTGCGCAGAACCGCGCCCTTGACTCACCTGCGCGCCAGCGTTTCTTTGCATCCCAGGCATAACAGAAATTAAATTAGACCCCAGCGACTGGATATTTGATTCAATCGCATCTTGCGATCCTTGCCCAATCGCAACCATAGCGATAACAGACCCGATCCCGATAACAATTCCTAAAACCGTAAGCCCGGAACGAACTTTATTAGAAATTAAAGCTGAATATGTTTGATGAAAAATATCGGAAATTTCCATTTTTGAAATTTAAATTAAGTCAATTTACGGAATTTATTTACAAAACCCCTTTCAATTCCCCCTTGCCAAGGGGGAAAATATCGGAATTTATTTTGCGAAAATTATAGCTATCAAATCCCCCTTTTACCTCGCCCTAAAATTTCCCCCGCTCGCTCCTCCCATTTGGAATAAGCTTTGTCCCTGCGTTTGCTGAGTTTGATTCGCAGAAGAAGAAGTAGAAACCGCGCGAACAATTATCTTATCGCCTTCTTTGACATCACCGATAATTTCAGTGTATGAATCATTCGCAATACCTGTTTGGATGATTTTTTGCAGCGGAGTATTTTTCAGTGAAATTCCACTAGCGGCAGCCGCCATTAAATCAGCGCTTGTATCTTCATTTGGAGTTTGAATATAAAAATTTTCTCCCGCTGTTTTTACCGCCGCGTTAGGAGCCATTAAAACATTCTGTTTTATTTCTGTAATAATTGAAATAGACGCGCTCATTCCTGACTTTACTCGCTCATCATCCATACCAAAAATTATTTTTACTCCATAACTAACAACAGACTGATTCACAGACCCAACCATATCAATTTCAGCCACTTCTCCTGTGATGCTTAAATTCTCTATCGCATCAAAAGTCGCAATGGTCTTCTGCCCCAGTTTCACTTTGGACGCGTCTATCTCGTTTAAAGAAATTTCAGCCACTTTTTGATTACTAACAAGCGAAACCAAAACATTCCCAGTAGAAATTTCATCCCCCTTACCCACGCTAATTTCGGCAATAACTCCATCAAAAGAAGCCTTTACCAAACAATCGGATAATGCCTGCTTTGCATCCGCCAACGCGTCCGCTTTTTGTCGAACAGAATTCTTTTTCATCCGAATATCCAAACTATCCGCTCCCGCTTCAAGTTTTTCATACGCCGCCTTTTTTTCTTCTAAAATTATTTCAGCCGCCTCAATTTCCCTTTCCTGCGCTCCTTCATTTAATTTTCTCAACGATTCTTCCTTTTCTTTAATCGCCCATTCAGCCTTACTAATTTCAGAAGGAAAGCTCCGTTCTAAATCCAAAATATCTTCCTCGCAATTTTTTATATTCTCTGCATTATCGCCGACGGAATTGTTCGCGGAATTAACACTGGATAAATATCCGTTCGTCTTTGAAGTATGCGTTTTTAACTGATTCTGATGTTCGCTTACTTTTTCAAATATCTTTTGATCGTTTTTATTCCTGCAAACAACCCAAAAATCAAGCATATTCATTTCGCTTTTTACCGCGTCCGAAAAGGCCTTAATCGTTTGCAATGTCTCGTCCAAAAGCGTGTCTAGAACATCGCTTTCGGAATATCTTCCCACATCTTTATAATTTTTAAAATTTTCTTCAAATTTACTTCTGGCATTTTCGTAATTTTCTTCCGCTATCTTTACAAAGTCCTCTAAATCATAATAATCCTGCTCAAAAACGGTATTCAACAAAGCCGTTGTATTTTTTGATCGGGACGGAACAGAATATTCGCTTTCCGATATTTCATAACTATAAATAATATCTCTAATGTCCGCGACGCTTTCCGGCAATTCTAAAAAAATGTTAGAAATGGCAACATACGCGTCTTCATAACTTTTTTTCAGATTTTGCTCCGATTTTTCTTTCGCCGCCAAAGCGTCCTGGTATTTTTTATTTTGCGCGTATTTTAAGTCCTCCAAGTTATTTTTTGCGTCCTCCAACGATTTTTCCGCCTGCAAAAGAGAAAACTCGTCTGCTGGAGCAAGAAGTTTTTCAAGATTCGCCTGCGCTGTTTTCACGGAATTTTCGGCCTGCAAAATAGCCAGTTCATCTGCGGGACTTATTAATTCTTGTAAATCCGCATTGGCGATATCATAAGCCAGTTGCGCGTCGCGAACATTTTTCTGCGCGTCGCGGCTGTTTATTTTAACAAGTAAATCGCCTTCTTTAACCGCTTGCCCATTTTTTACATTCACTTGGGTTATTTCTCCGGAAACCTTCGCTTTTATATCAATCTGGTTAGAAGCCGCGATTTGACCGCTTCCTGAGATAGAAACAGTGATAGCGCCCTTTTCTACGGCCGCCAAAACATATTTCGCCAAATTTTCCTTTTTGACTAATTTTTTATAACCGAAAAAACCGCAAACAACAACTGCGAAAAAAATAATCGCCGATATAAATTTGTGTTTAAAAATTTTAGAAAATAATTTTGACATAAGTTTTTCCTCCCCTCCTCTGGGAAGCGCGTCTCTCGGAGGAAACATCCGCTTATACCTCCCGCAAAACAAATTTATTTACAAAACCCCCTTCATCCCCCCCTTACTAAGGGGGGGAATATTGGAAATTTATTTTAAAATCCCTCTTCTGCCCAAGGCAGACCGCCTTGGGCGGTAATCTCCCTTTTCAAAGAGAGAAAATATCGGAATCCTTCTTAATCCACTCTTATTTTATCTCGCCGAAAACCTTAGAGCGGGGAGAGATTACGAGAGGAAATGCGATAATTTGTTTTGTGATAGCTATCCCCTTCCTGCTTTCTGCTCTATAATTTTATTCAAGATTTCCTTCACTGGTCGCAAACTATCTTCATCAAGCATAGTTATTGCAACCACTGAAAGATTTATTTTCTTTAATTTTTTAGATATTTTTTTTATTTCTTCATCGCTTATTAAATCGGACTTGCTTAAAAAAATATATTCAGGTTTGTCAAGCAACTTTTTGTTGTAATTTTCAAGTTCTTTTCTTACGGTTTCATAATCTTGAACAGGATCTTTTGAATCAGCAGAAATGAAATGAAAAAGAACTGTTGTGCGCTCAATGTGGCGCAAAAATTTAATTCCCAATCCCTTTCCCGACGATGCGCCTTCAATAAGACCCGGGATATCAGCTAAAATAAGATCATAGTAAACTCCCAAATTTGGTTCCAATGTTGTAAAAGAATAATTTGCAACCTTGCTTTTTGCATTAGTCAACCCGTTAAGCAAGCTTGATTTCCCTACATTTGGCAGCCCTATAAAACCCACATCGGCGATAAATTTTAATTCCAATCTTAAAGTATAATTTTCCCCAGGAATTCCATAGTCAAATTGCATCGGAGTGGTATTTTTGGAAGATCGAAACAAAAAGTTCCCTTTCCCTCCCCTTCCGCCTTTGGCAAATTGAATTCGTTCTCCTATATTTAAAATCTCGCGATCCGCGCCAGTTGTAAGATTACGAACTACTGTTCCTACTGGCACTATCAAAACACAGTCTTTACCTCCTGCGCCATCAAGAAGTTTAGGCTTCCCATCCTCCCCATCTTGAGCGCGCGCTTCCTTTTTAAATCTAAACTGCCGAAGAGCGCCCAAATCCGCAGTCCCCTCAAAATACACATTGCCGCCGCATCCCCCATTCCCTCCCGTTGGTCCCTTAGATCCTTTAATGGAATAAAAAGCAACAGCGCCTTTTCCGCCGCTTCCAGCAAATACTTTAATTGTCACATCATCAATAAACATAATCTGATTATAGCACAATAATAACAACATTTAAAGGGGGGACCGGAGATGCCCATCCAAGAATGCCCAAAACAACAAAACAACAAAAATTTTCCACAAAAAAAATTGCTTCAAAGCTAAATCAAATGTTATAATAAAATCAAATAAATATAAAATAATATGGGGGCAAATACAAACAAAATAAAAGCGTATCTTATCGGGGGAGGGATTGCGTCTCTCGCGGCAGCAGCTTATTTAATCAAAGACGGGGGCATCGCGGGAGAAAATATCACGATATTTGAAGCGTCCAATAAATTGGGAGGCAGTTTAGATGGAGGAACTTTAAAAAAGAATGTTTACTTCGCGCGAGGAATCAGAATTTTTGAAGAAAAAATATATTTATGCACTTTTGATCTTTTTTCTTTTATACCATCATTAAACAATCCGCAAACAACAATTAAAGAAGAGTTTTTCAAGTTCAACAAAGAAAATAAAATATACTCAAAATCGCGCTTGATTGCGAATGGGAAAAAACTTAGCGCCAAACCCCTCAAATTAAATTTTAGAGACAGAATATCTTTGCTTAAAATTTTAATCTACCCCGAATTTTCTCTTAAAAACACGCGTATTAATGACTACTTTACCCCAGCATTTTTTGAAAGCAATTTTTGGATTGAATTCTGCACGGTATTCGCTTTCCAACCATGGAATAGTTTAATGGAATTTAGAAGATACGCGTTGCGAATTTTGCATGATTTGCCTGCGTTGAACACAACAAAACCGATACGAGACACTTCTTACTGCCAATACGATTCCATCATTGTTCCAACCGTAAGATGGCTCAAAAACAAAGGAGTGCAATTTGAAACTGAATGCGAGGTTGAAAATATAAAATTCAGAAAATACGGAGATAAAAAAGCGGCTGTCCGAATTTATTGTCAATACAAAAAAAGAAAAGAAGAAATTCAAATAAACAAGGAGGATTTGGTTTTTACCACGCTTGGGTCAATGACAGAAAATTCCGAAATTGGATCAATAGATAAACCTCCCCGATTTATAGAAAATAAAAAAAATCCTTCTTGGAATCTTTGGAAAAATATCTCAAAAAATAATCCTGAATTTGGGAACCCTTATAATTTTTGCAACGACATAAATAAGTCAAAATGGGTATCTTTCACAATTACGACACGCGATACATTAATTAAATCAATCAAAAAATTAACAAAACAAGAAACCGGAACCGAAGGCCCGATCACTATGAAAAATTCAAATTGGCTTTTAACAATCGGAATTCCGCGCCAACCATATTTTTCCGATCAACCAAATAATTTAAGCGTTTGCTGGGGATATGGATTATTTCCAGATAGAAAAGGAGATTTTGTAAATAAAAATATGAGCGATTGCAACGGAAAAGAAATTTTGCAAGAAATTTGCGGACATTTTGGATTTTCAAAAGTAAAGACAGAAAAAATTATCACAACATCTGAATGCGTTCCTTGCTTGATGCCCTACATAACCAGTCAATTTTCTCCACGCAAAAAAGGCGACCGCCCAGAAGTTGTTCCTGAAAAAGCGTTGAATTTTGCTTTTCTTGGTCAATATGTAGAAATCCCAAACGAAATTGTTTTTACAGTTGAATATTCTATTCGCTCCGCGCAAATCGCGGTTTATCGCCTTTTGAATTTAGACAAAAAACCCGCCCCTATATACAAAGGGCAGTATAATTTGAAAGTCGTTTGGAACGCGATAAAAACAGCGTTCAGATAAGCGCGTCTGCGCCTAAATTATACAATTGCAACATTTTAATCCTGTCGCAATGACAATTTTAAGGCAATAAGCGGTTACAGGTCAACCCCTTGACAAATTTATGCAATTTTATATAATAAATATATAAATACGAAGGGAATCCGAAAGGTTAACTACCTAAGGGGACCCTTCTTTATTTTTGCCCTAACATCTTCATTCCCTAAATAATCGTAATATCTGCTCGGTAATTTTTTATACAAAGAAGACGCAAATTTTTTATTGGGAAAGAGTATTTTTTCAAATCTTTCTTCTTCAATCAAAAAATCCACCAGCATCTTATAATCACCATCTCCGGAAACCAAAACTATTTTATCAAGCAGTTCTTTTTTATACAACTTTTTCATAATGCCAAAAATAATATCAGAATCAACATTGCCCTTTTTCTTTCCAGCCATTACTATATTATGCTTGCGAAATACCAAAATAAAACCAGCATTTTGGATTTCTTCGTACAAATTTTGATATTTCTCATCAACGCACCCCAAATAATAGTATGCCTTCTCTACATTGTATTTTTTAGCCAAATATTCTCTAAATTTTACAAGATCAATTTTCCAAACAGGGCTGTCCGACCTCGTGCCCATATGTAAATTCTGGCCATCTATAAAAGCTATGTTGTGTGTTTGTTTTTGCATAAAAATTATATTTCCATTATACCGCATCACCGCCGAATTTTCAAAAATTTTATAGCTGCCGCGAAACAAATCTAGGACTTGCCTGCTTGACGCAGAAACGCGCCAAACAAACAAGCTCTAGAATTATCAGGTTTTCTCCCTTTTTAAAAGAAAAAGAGGGGGATTGTTAAATACGAAATTAAAATTTTTCCTTGTCTAAATTCCCCAAACTTTTCCTTTCTTCTGATTTTAATTTTCTCTCAACTTTCTTAATATCTTCTTCTGCCGGCAAATTTTCCGGATATATCCCTCTTGAAACCAAAGTTTTTCTAACGCTTCTGTTGTTTACAATATGCTCTTCTGAAATGCTTTGTTCCGAGCTTAATCCTTTTTCGGCAGTATTAAAAATCGTGATTTCCGCTGCAAAATCTTTTGCTTTCAAAATAATCGCCGGTTGGAAATCGGAAAGCGGCTTCGTTTGCGGGACGCCCAGTCTATTTTTCATTTCTTGCGTGGAATATCCAAACAGCGCCTTATCCCCCTTGCTTCTAATCAAACCGAAATTCTTATCGCTCCCTGTTTTTTCAAAAATAATTCCCGAAAGCTGTTTTTCCGTCTCCGAAAGTTTCTGCCTCGCCTGCAATCTCTCAATTTCTTTGATTTTTTTCTCTATTATTTCAAATTTTCTTGTCTGCGCGGCAAAATATGTCTGCGCAAAAGCTATTTCCTCTTTTCGAGGATCCCCATTCTGGGCGATAAGATAGCAAGCATATCTTGTGAGCATAACATCATCCACCTCTCTTTCGCTTCCAGAGCCAAGTTTTACCATTTTACCGACGCCGGCAAAATGGTCTGAAATAATTCCGCAAGACACTTCGCAAGCCGTTTTTGCTTTAGAAATAACCGCCGTAAAATTATCCCATTTAGAATATCCAAGCAATTCCTGCAAATCTCTAGCAAGCCAAAACTCTACGTCTCCATCCGTATGCTTCGCGCAGCTTTCAAAATTATTTGTTAAAGATTGTATTATTTCTGTTTTCATAAGTTTTTGTTTAATTGTTTATATTCCCATTATATCGCAACCCCGCCGAATTTTCAAAAATTTTGGGTGATTCCGCAAACATAGAGACGCGATCAATCGCGTCTCTACCGTTATATCACCGCCAAAACCAAATTTATCCGATTCACATTGTTTTTTCCGCTTTTTGTCATCCCGACGACCGAAGGAAGGAGGGATCCCTTCAATAATGTTCAAGGAAATAATTTATTTTCCAATTCAAAGTTAAAAACACGAGCGCAAATCTCCCCTCCTTTGGAAGACTGCACCCGCCAAAGCAATGCGGAGGC
>JAZDGL010000065.1:0-9209 GCA_043806975.1 bacterium | reverse complement strand
TTGTTATCGAACTATTACAAAATGGACACTTTTTTTGTAGAATACACCATAAATTTAAATTGATTTGAATTTATTAGCTAGTTATGCCTTATTCTACAATAAAAGCGACTATTTTACCAACACTTTTTTACCACATTACCCGAAAATTTCATTTTTAGCAAATCTTCAACAAAGTTATAACGAAGTTATAAAGTTAAATGTTGTAAAGTAAATGCGATAGACGGGTTTTTCGCTTTAAAACTTTATAACTTTATAACTAATACCCAATGTCTCCGTCCAAATCCGTCCTTCTAATAATCGCCCCGAATGAATCTAATAATTTTAACGCGCTTGGATGAGGATGCCCAAATTTATTGTCCTTCCCGCAGCTTACAACCGCCTCTTTTGGGGTGGTTAATTTTAAAAGCTCCTCTGATATTCCTGTCTTTGATCCATGATGCGGCGCTTTTAGAATATCCGCGTTAAAAATTTCGCAAATACGAGACAGCTCGTCTTCTTCTCCGTTGGCAATAATATAATTCCAAACCTTGTTTTCCGCATCGCCTGTGAACAAAAAATCACCTTGCGAAAGATGCGCCTTCAAAATAATTGAAGAATTATTCAAATTTTTGTCCTGCCTAAATTTCTCTTCCGGCCCCAAAATTTTTATCCAATAGCAATCCGCGTCGCTCTCATTGCAAAATAAATCAAATTTCATCCCAATCTCCGCCTGAATAACTTTCGGAATATTTTTTCTAGCAAAAGCAAAAAGCTCATCGCAATCCGCTCCTTGGCATATATCGTTAGCATAAACAAAAGCCTTAATTTTATATCCGCTTTTTACCGCCTCCAAAATCCCGTCTAAATGATCGCTGTGGTTATGCGTTAAAAAAACAATTTCCAAATCCTTGTTAAACATCCCCATTCTCTGCCCCAGCTTCTCCAAAATTATTTTTCCAGGTCCTCCGTCAATTAAAATATCTTGATTAAAAGGAGACTGAATTAAAGCCGCGTCCCCCTGCCCGACATCAAAAAAAACCACCTCGGTAAGCGCAGAATCCCTTTGCGAACTTGAATATCGCAAAAAAGAAAAAAAGACAAGCAAAAAAACAAAAAATACCGCGAAAATCTTTTTCATAAAATCAAATTAAATTCAGCATTGCATTTAAAGATAAAAAATAAAATAAACACATACGAAATACAAGCAGCCCCCCAGCCGATACTTGTGTCCACCGCGGGAAGCCTAGAAAAAATCTCTAAAAATTTCAAAATTATTTTCGTAAGCTCTTCTGCGGGAAGGAACAAAAGCCTCAAAAAATTATCAGAAAGGAAAATAAGCGCAATTGGAGCTAATCCCAAAATCATTATTAAAGGAACGAATGGAACGATTAGCAAATTAGCCAGCGGGGCAACCGCTGAAAATAATTTAAATTTTAATAGAACGACTGGCAAAGTCATTATTTGCGCCGAAAGAGACAGTGAAACAAGGCTTTTTATTTGAAGCGGATTGGGAAAATTGCTTGTAATTTTTTCTAGCGCCGGCCACAAATAAAAAATTCCCGCCACTGAAAGGAATGATAACTGAAAGCCCACATCAAACCGCAAAATTAAAGGATTCGCCAAAAGCATAATAGCGGCGGAAAAAGCTAGGATATTTCTTCGCGAAGGCATTCGCCCGACACAAGACGCCAAAAGAACCAAAATTCCCATAATACTCGCACGAATAGTGGACGGGGAACATCCTGAAAAAACGGAATAAAAAACAAGTCCTAGAAAAACCGCCCAAAATGCCCATTTTCTAGGCATCCCCAGCCAAAATAAAAATATCAAAAACATTCCCGAAAGAATTGAAATATGCATTCCCGATATGGAAATTATATGGCTAGTTCCTGTTCGCGAAAAAACATTTTTCCAATAGCTGGAAACCGTATTCTTGTAGCCAAGCAGCAAAGCCGCGAGAAATTGGCTTTCCGCGCCAGAAATAGAGGCAGAAAGTTTTTTTGAAATAAGTTTTCTTAATGAAAATATCAGATTTAACGCTTTACTGCCCTGATTTTTAGAAACTACCGTTATTTTTGGATAATAAACAGTTGCCGCCAATTCATGCCGCATTAAATACCCCTGCCAAGAAAAATCATCGCTTTTAGACGCCGGATCAAATTTTCCTTCCACGATTATCTTATCGCCATAAGAATATTCAGGATAATTAGCGGTTCTTACTAGTATTCGCTTTTCTGATTTGCTTTCTTGCAAGACTAAATTAGCATATCCCAGCCTTTCATCGGGATCTTCGCAAATTATTCCTTCTACAACTTGGCTTTTTGAATTTGCAAAAATAAAATTAATTTTGGCGGAATTAAAAGCGCGGTTCACCCTTGCCGCGCCCAAAGTAAAAATTATAAAAAAACTGCTCGCAAGAAGCAGAAATTTTTGTTTAAAAATTATTCCGCAGAAAAACAATCCCGCAGAAAAAAATAATGCTAATAGCAGGGGAACCCCTCCGATACTAAAAAATGACGCAAACCCAACTCCGCAAATAAACGCCATTAAAAGCCAAAAGAAAATCGTTGATTTTGAATTATAAATTTTATTCAATTTCAATCACTTTTTTATTTGTTTTTGCTCCCAATTTTATTTTTATCCGACTTTTGGGGATTTTTAAATGCTCCGCCAACATATCTAAAACCTTTTCATTCGCTTTCCCCTTTTCGGGCTTCTGGGTTATATAAATTTTAAAACCGCTCTCGCCTGTTTTTTCAATTTTATTCTGTTTGGCATTGGTAATAACTTTTACATTAAGCATACGGATAAAATAATACCTTTGGGATGTTTATTGATTTAATTATAAAGGGTTTGGGGGATTTGAGCAAATAAAAGGTCTCCTTGAAAGAGACCTCTCCTAATGAGGTGTTTCATCAAAAAACTTAAGCTTTGGAATAGAATTTAAGTTGGCAAAACCCTCTTTTCCAACCAAAAAACAACATAAAAAGCTGTTTTTTGAGATTAATTCGCCCCTGCTATTCCAACTTCATTATTCCTTTTGTTATTTTTGGAATTTCTTTAGAAAAAAACTTTTTTACCCCACTCCAACTGGCATTAAAATAAATCTCAGGATTCGGATCGCTTTCAGCATCATCAAAATAAACCATGCTTTTTAAAATGTGGTGGTAATCATGAGCAACCATTGGATACTGCTTTTTTAACCTCCTAATTAAATTTTCTAGCAGCTCAATATTTTTCGCGCACCAATACAGATCAAAAAAATCCCTTTTTCTACCGCGCTGGGAAATCGCGATAATTTTCATAACTGCAATATCCCTTGGCCTGAGAATTTTTATATTTCCATATTCAATAAATTCCTGATCGGGAACAAAATACGGATACGCGATAAAGCTTGCTTTGGCTTTAAACAGTTCTCCGTAAATAGTATTTTTCTTGTTTATTGTAATTTTCCAATCTTCGTTTTCGGGAAATGTATTTAAAAATTCGGAGCTTTCAAAATCTTTTTGCGTTGTAAAAAAATCCAAATCTACGGACTTACGATGGCAACCCTGCAATGCCAAAGCCGTTCCTCCTGCAAGATACCATCTAGATTCTCCAACCCATAGCTGAGAAGACAAAAAAACAAACGCCTTCCTGGTTTTAACAGGCATAATATTTAAATCAAGTTCTAATTTTTTAGAAGTATCGTCCATAATTTTTTTGTTTCAGGCATTAAACATCTTGATTTTTCAACAACTTTTTTCAGCGTCCGCTTGCTGTATGTCTTCCACATCCATCTCACTTCTTTATCATTTCCAAAATCCAAAACACGCTCAATGATATATTGAGCATTCTTTTTTTCATCTATATTTTTTGGGTTAACATCCCAAAACAACGCCTGCCTAAATTTCATAGATTTATTATACCAAAAAATGCCGCTTGACGCAAACTTTTACCCTTGGTAAAATCCCTCTTTTCCAACCAAAAAAACAGCTTGAATAAGCTGGTTTTTGGGGTTAACTCGCTACAAAACAAAATCCAAATAATTTTCTTTGTTAATTATCTGAAATTCAGCATTAGAATATGTTTCCAGCCATTCTTTCGGAATTTTTACAGCGTCTTTGTTCCATTTAAATTCATAGCCGAACAGCTTTCCTTCCCTTTCTTCAATAAAATCAATCTCTTTTTGGTCCCATGTCCGCCAAAAATAATTATTGGAATAGATATTTTTGTAAGCCTGCTTTTTTAACCTTTCAGAAAAAAGGAAATTTTCCCAAAGTTTGCCTGCGTCATCGCGAAAATTTAGAGAATTGAAATTGGAAATTATGGCATTACGAACACCATTATCATAAAAATAGTATTTACTTTTTTTAGTTATTTCTTTTCTTAAATTTCCGCTAAATCCGCGAAGATTATAAACCACAAAAGATTTTTCAAATAAATCTAAATAACGAGCGACAGTTTTTCTATCAATCCCCAATTGCCTTGCAAGCTCGTTTAAAGAAACTTCGCCGCCTATTTGGAACGCGAGTAACCTTAAAAGATCCAACAAAATTTTGGAATTTTTTACCTTATCCAGCTGTAAAATATCTTTAAGCAGATAAGAATTAGCGATTTCATTCAATATTCTTCCTTTTTCACTTAAAGACGGCGCAGTGATGACCTCTGGATATGATCCGAAAATTAAATTTTCTTCCAACTTGTTTTTTAATTCATATCCGCCGTAAAAGTTATTTAACTCAATTTGAGATATAGGAAAAAGAGTTAGGGTAATTTTCCTTCCTGTTAACGGTTCGCCAATTTGTCCCGCCAATTCAAAAGATGAAGATCCTGTAACAATTATTTTTATTCCTGGGACTTGATCAACAATAATTTTTAATCCCTGCCCGATATTTGCTATTTTCTGGGCTTCATCAATAACAATTAGATCATACCCCTTTGCATATTCTAATAGTTTAGAAAAATCTTGATCTTTAAAAACTTCGCTAACTCTTAAATCTTCTCCTGAATCTAATTTATATTTTAGATTTGTTTTTGAAAGAAAATCCTTTAATAAAGTAGTTTTTCCTACCTGCCGAGGACCGAAAACTACCAAAACTTTGTTTGGTTTTATAAACTTATCAAAATTATATATTCGAGGTATTGTCATACCTAAATTATATCAAATCCCCAAAATATGTCAATTTCAGGGAGTGTAAATCCCCAAAATATGTCAATTTCAGGGATTTGAGCGCTTTTGACCTAAAAAATTCTTTTCTATTTTAGTTTTCGCAAAACAAATTTATTTTAAAAATCCCTCCCAACCTCCCTTTCTGCCTAAGGGGCAGACCGCCTTGGGAGGTAAAAAGGGAGAAAATATCGGAATTTGTTTTGCGGCAGCTATATTTGGGACTGACGCGGTCAACCCCTATTTTGCTTTTTCTATCACTTCGTCAATACTCGGCAAACCGCTTCGCCAGCTGGCGATTTCGTTGTCTTCTTCATCGGCAATAACAATTGTTGGCACAGCCATTATTCTATGGATTTGAGCTTCCGCCAATCCTTCCGCTTCGGAAACATCCAAAAGCTGAATATTAAATTTTTTTTCTTGGAGTTGCTGCCCCATCACTTTCGCCGGAGGACAGTTTGGACAAGTTGGAGATGTAAAAATCTTGATTGTTTTCATAGTTTTTCTTTAATTTTTTATGCCTTCTTGAATTTATTATAAACCATCGGATATTTTTGCGCAATTTTTATTTAAAGCAACCCCGCTGAAAACAGGCAATTCATGAATTGCCCCTACACCATAAATATACATTTACCTTATTTCTACGCTATCCACCGCCCCCCGCAAAATTTCCGCCATATTTTTAATTTCACAATCAGGATACGGCTGTTTTTTTTGCCAAGCGGGATCTAGGGTTATTATCGGACGAAATTGCTGCAAAATAACCTTGGATGCGGCGGCGACTTGCTGGGCAATAATACCAATGTTTTCTTGGGTAACGATTTCAGGGGCGATGGTGATGCGAAATTCATACCCCCTCCTAACCTCCCCCTTATCAAGGGGGAGAAAATCTATATATTGGGCGCCTACGCCTCGCTCTTTTGTAGTAGCGCATTGCGATGCGTCCCTATAACCAAAATCACAAATAATTTTAACTGATTTCTTTATCTTTTCAACCATTCCATCGCTAGCGCCTAATTTAATTTTATAATCATCAAATGGCGCTTTCACATCCATTGCGATATAATCAACTAATTTCCGCGCGATTAAATTTTCAATCATCTCTGGTTTGATTCCGTTTGTTTCCAGCATAATTTCCAGCGGTTCAGATAAAATACCGCGAATTTTTTTAATTTTTTCAAATAAATCCGGCAGATCCGCGTTTAATGTCGGTTCGCCTCCCGTAAAACAAACAGCATCAATCCATTGGCTTTTCTCTTTTATTTTTTTCAATAATTCTTCTTCAGAAATTTTGGGCACAAGATTTTGCGCCCCTACACTCACCAAACCAGGATTATGACAAAACGGGCAACGCAAATTGCAACCGCCCGTAAAAACAACGGATGATATTCGTCCTGGAAATTCAATAAGGGAGATGGGAAGAAAACCACGAATATCTACCATATAAAAGGTGTATGATTAAATAAAATTTGCCAGAATAAAGCAATTGCTAAAATAAAAAACGGCAAAATATATCGAATAAATATTTTTATTTTTACTTTATCTGCTTTTAGCCCTAACTTAGAAAGATAGTAATACCAAAATGTCATATTCTTATCGTCTTTGCCAAACTGTTTAAATGTTAACACGCACCCCCCGCAAATAGAATATTGAATCCAAAGCAATACCATCCCAAGAATTATTAGACCATAAGAAAATAAAAAAGGAGATGATAGAGCAATCAATATCAACAAAAAATGGGCTAAAAAAATTAATTTTTTATTTTTCCTCATTTATCTATCGCTTTTATTTTCCGTTAAAAAACCTTTGGTTCACCGCCTTATTTCTATCTTTCAGCTCCCCAATCTTGCCTTTATTCCACATACTCGTTCTAGAAAAATAACCGGTTACGCGCGTTATTAAATCCAAATTAGATGATCCGCAAAAAGAACATTTTTCTTTTTGTCCTCGCTCAACTTTCCCGCAATTATTGCAAGCGGTAAATTCCGGGGAAAAGGCAACCTGATCATTAGTAGTATTATAAAAAACTTTTTTAATTAAATTTGCAATGCTGGAAGCAGGCGGTTTTGCCTCGCCCAGCCAAATATGCGAAATTGATCCAGCTTCAATGAGCGGATGAAAAATTCCTTCTTTTTGAATTCTTTCAATCGGATCCAAATCCGCCGCCAAATTAAGCAAAGTAGAATTCGTATAATAAATTTCTCCCGTATCAATGTTTCCCTGTAAAACTTTCACAGCATCTTCCGGATACCACTTCAAATCCAGCTTGGCAAAACGATAAGCGGTTGTTTCGGCAGGAGTTTGTTCCAAAACAAACTTTAAATTATATTTTTCTACCAGCCTTTTCGTTTCCAAATTCATATGCGCAATTACTTTCAGCCCGAATTTAAACGCTTCTTTGGATTCGTGCAATTCTTTGCCGATATGCGCCTCCACCATTTCGTTCAGCCCTACCATTCCGATTAAATGCGACGCTTTCTTTGTCCTATAATAAGAATTCCCATCGCGATTTATAGACAAAAATCCCAGCGGGCCATCCGCTCCTAGGCTCAAAAGATGCTCCATAAAAAGCCTCTTTTGGCGATGAGCTTTCGCAGTAAGCTCCATTATCGCGGTAAGCTCGGAAAACAGCTTCCCCTCATCCCCTTTCGCCTTGTAAGCAATTCTCGGCAAATTAACAGTTATATTCTGCATAGCTGAATAGCGCATTTTCCACGGATACAAGGCATCGTCTAAATCGTCTTGCGAAAGCTTAAACGCCAAGCGACAGCACTGAGAAATTTTCGCCGTAGAACCCCGATCAAAGACGAAATAAGTATTTCCCTTTTCCGCCGCAACTTCGCAGATAAATTCCAAAAATTTTTCGTGCCCTTCCGTTCGGAAAAATTTTTCCGTGATATGAAGAAGCGGTTTCGGAAAGAAAAATGGCCTTCCAACAGCATCTCCTTCCATATAAACCTTAAAAATCTCCCAAACAAATTTTTGCGCTTCTTTCTCATACTCTTTATAGGTTTTTCCTGTAAATTTTCCGCCCGGTCCAATCGCCTGAACATCCTCAAAATGCTTCGGCACTTCCCAATAAAGATTGATATCGCTAAAAATCGCCTGACCTCCGCGAGCCACCGACTGCTGGGAAAATTCAAAAATAAGCATTTGAGCAAGCTGGTTAATTTGCTTATCCGAAAGCCCTACTATATATGGAGCAAAAAATAAATTTATCGCGTCCCAGCCAATCGCTCCGGAAAAATGGCATTGCAAAGCGGCAGAAAATTTAACCAAATGTGCTAAAAGCACTTCTGGATTTGTCGCCGGTTTCGCCTGCGCCAAAGAAGATGTTAAATCCAACCCGAATTTTTTCACATATTCTAAACTCTGCCCACTGCAATAAGGACGATCTATCATCCCCAAATCATGCAAATGCAAATCTCCGCGAGCATGGGCATCAGCAACATCGGTAGAGAAAACCGTAAGCAAAGCATATTCTTTCTTCACATGTTCCGCTATGGTAAGGTTCGTCGCCTCAGGTCCATGGGGAACATTAGCATTATCCCTATTGCGTTCGGAAACAATGATTTTCCCCACATCATAAATCGGCACCCCCAGCCTCGTATATGCTTTGCGAATATCTTCCAGCCCTCTTTCTAAAAGTTTGGAATTGACGATTTCCCTTAAAAGCGGCGCAGAAACAAAACGCAGTTTATTATTTTTAATAAACTCTTCCACCTCCGAAGCAATTTCCAGCGCAGTTCTCAAATCGACGCCAGTTTCTTTCAACAAGCTCTCCGAAATTCTCTCTTTATTCCATTGTTGAATGTCATCGCCGGAAGTTCTTACAAAAAGCGCCATATCCGTAACATCGGATACAAATTCTTTCCCAAAAGGCAGCTTGCCCGTTTGGTCGGAATTTAAATTGCAAATTGATTTTTCTTTTTGATTTTTTTGATCCATATTTTTAGTCAAAAAATTAAACAGGCATCTGTTTAATTTCTAATTTCAAAACAATTTTTGATTATTTATAGTTCCCGCAAAACAAATTTATTTTAGAATCCCTCCCAACCTCCCTTTCTGCCTAATGGGCAGA
>JAZDGL010000064.1:0-3745 GCA_043806975.1 bacterium | reverse complement strand
TGGCTGAATTTTCAAAGACCAAAGGGAAAAATACCCTATGGGCTTCTATTTTTGACAATCCATAACTTTTATACTATATTAAAGATAGCAGAAATGTCTATTTTAATTTTTTATTATTATTGAAATAACAAACATACAAGCTTGCAATAGAAGATTAACAACTTATACTAATTGGGCCGGTGGTGAAATGGCATACAGGTGGCTGAATGTTCAACGCCAAAAGGGAAACATTCCCGTTGGGCTTCTTTTTTTGACAAGCCCTAACTTTTATACGATATTAAAGATAGCTGAAATGGCTATTTTTATTTTTGATTATTATGGAAATACGAAACATTGCAATTATCGCGCATGTTGACCACGGCAAGACCACCTTGACCGATGCTTTGATGCGTCAAACAGGAATGGTTGGTGAGGGTGTAAGTATGGATTGTAACGCGCTGGAACAAGAGCGCGGTATTACAATTTATTCAAAAAACACTTCCGTTTTTTATTCACCTTCGCTAAAAGCTGCGGAGGACAAGAAAGCTGTGGAGGATAATCCAACTACTAAAATTAACATTGTGGATACTCCCGGACACGCGGATTTTGGAAGCGAGGTTGAACGAGTTTTGAAATCAATTGATTCGGTGCTTCTTGTTGTTGACGCGCAGGAAGGTCCGATGCAACAGACGAAATTTGTGCTTAAAAAATCTTTGGAGCTGGGGTTGAAGCCGATTGTTGTTATTAACAAAATTGACAAGCCTGCGGCGCGCCCCGACATCGTGCAGGAGATGGTTTACGAACTATTTTTAGACTTAGGCGCGAATGATGAACAGCTGGATTTTACTACCGTTTATGCTATTGGCCGCGATGGTATTGCGAAAATGAGTCTAGACGAAAAATCGGATAATCTTTTTCCGCTTTTGGACGCAGTCTTAAAAGAAGTCCCTCCTGCATCATCGCAAGAAAAAATGCAGAAGCTTTTGGTTGCTCAACCATTTAATCTTGGTTACGATAATTTTCTCGGGCGGCTTGCAATTGCTAGAATTTACGAAGGAACGATAAAATCGGGAGAGAATCTTTTTATTAAAAAGCCGAATGGGGAAACTCGCAATGGAAAAATAACCAAGCTTTTCACTTTTCGCGGGGTTGAAAGAGAAGAAGTAAAAGAGGCGAATGCAGGAGACATTGTTATGATAGCAGGGCTTCCTGATATTTTTATCGGGGAAACTATTTGCGCGAGCGAAGATCAAGAGGCGCTTCCAGCTATTAAAATTGACGAACCGACAATCGCTTTAAATTTTCTTGTAAACGATTCTCCCTTTGCGGGAAGAGATGGAAAATTTGTCACAAATCGCCAAATCAGGGAGCGATTGGAAAAAGAGCTGGAAGTAAATGTGGGGCTTAAAATTGATTTTTCCGCTTCCGACCATTATAAAGTTTATGGACGAGGCGAGCTTCATATTGCGATTTTGCTTGAAAATATGCGTCGCGAAGGTTATGAGCTGCAAGTTTCTCAGCCTCGCGTAATTATTAAAGAAGAAGACGGGCAAAAATTGGAACCGTTTGAAGAGGTAACCGTTGATATTCCCGAAACAATGACGGGCGTGGTTATTGAGAAATTATCAAAACGGCGCGGAATGCTTTCAGAAATGCGACCAGAACATGGGCATACTCGTTTGGTATTTGATATTCCTACGCGCGGGCTTCTTGGCTATCGCGGGGAATTTACAATTGATACGCGCGGAGAAGGAATTTTGTGCAGCCGTGTAATCGGGTTTAAGCCTTATGTCGGCGCGATAGAAAAGCGGGTTGTCGGTTCAATGACATCAATGGCGACAGGAAAAGCGCTTGGTTATTCTTTGTTTAATTTGCAGGAGCGCGGAAATTTATATATTGGGGCGAATACGGATGTTTATGAAGGTATGGTAATCGGTAATGTTTCCAAGGGAGAAGAGATGGCGGTCAATCCTATTAAGGGAAAAAATCTAACTAATGTGCGGGCTTCTGGATCCGATGAAGCGATAAAACTTACTCCTCCATTGGAACTAACTTTGGAGCGCGCGCTTGAAATTATCGGTGCCGATGAGTATCTTGAAATCACTCCAAAAAATATCCGTTTAAGAAAACAGGCGCTAAAAGAACAAGATAGATTGAAGCTAAAAAGAAGTAAATAAGCGGTTTTTCGGACTTTTCGCGCGCATATTGACTTTTTATAATTATTGTGTATAATGAAGTTGTAAGTTTCTTATCTTTTCCCTTACATAAAAGTATGTAAGCCTAGGAAAATAAGAGGTCGGCTTACTTGTTAATTAAAATATGTAAGGAATATATCATGGCGCAAAAGCTATATATTGGCGGTTTGTCTTACAGCACCGTCGAAAGCTCTTTGCAGGATTTATTTTCTCAAGCTGGAACTGTTGCTTCTGCAACAGTTATCACAGACAAAATGTCTGGCCGATCAAAAGGTTTTGGCTTCGTAGAAATGTCATCCGAAGAAGATGCGAAAAAAGCTATTGAGATGTTCAATGGAAAAGAATTTGAAGGCAGGACAATCACAGTGAATGAAGCTCGTCCTCAAGAATTCCGACCAAGACAAGGTGGTTTTAATCGCGGCGGTGGAAATCGCGGTGGTTTTAACAGAAATTTCAGAGAGTAGCGAATATAATCAAAAAATCCCATTGAATGGGGTTTTTTGATTTAGGGGATAATTAAAATGGGTTTGACAAGCGCGCAAATTAGAAATTTAACCAAAGAAGAGGCAGAAGGGTTGAAAAAAACAGTAAAGCGCAAGCCGATTTGTTTGGTTTTAGAGGATGTTTATGACACCTATAATATAGGCGGGTTTTTTCGTTTGGCGGAGGCTTTGGCTGTGGAAAAAATTTATTTATGCGGGATTTCGGAAACTCCGCCTAACGCAAAAATTCGTAAATCATCTATTGGAACAGATAAAATTGTGCCGTGGGAATATCGCCATAGCGCTGTTGAGGCGATTGAATTTTTGAAAAAAGAAAAGGGCGCGCAGATTATTGCGGTGGAGCAAGATGAAAAATCTGTTGATTACAGAAAAATTGATTATTGTTTTCCGGCGGTTTTTGTTTTTGGCAGCGAAACTTATGGAATAAAACCTGAAACTTTGGCGTTTGTTGATGTGATTGCAGAAATTCCGATGTTCGGCTTAAATAAATCTTTAAACGCGATGGTTTCAGCGGGGATTGCGCTTTATGAAGCGATGAAAAAGCTGCAGAAAGAAGGCGGGAGTAGTTAATGATTCCGCAAAACAAATTCCGTGTTTTCCTCTCTTTTTGATCTTTCTCTTTTATTTCAATTTTGTCATTGCGAGGAGCGGCTATTTGTTCTTAAAAACAAATAGCGCGTCGTGGCAACCCGCCTGCCTCGGGCAGGTCTCGCGACAAAGCAGGATTTACAGTTTATTTCTAATTTAACGCTATTTTCTGCATTGTCTCTAGATTGCTTCGTCGTCCTTGTTTCTTGCGAAACCGCGGACTTCTCGCAATGACAAATTTAAGGTAGTGAGCAGTTACTTTGTCTTGCCTTTTTTAAAATTTTAATGTATTTTTAATTTAGAGAGGGTGATCTTTATCTTTTTTTGAACCTTTAAAATTTAGAAAGGGAAAAAGATGGGAGAGGAAGTAGGAAGGGAATTGGGGAAAGTTTTTGATTTAATCAAAAAAAATAATTTTAATGAAGCGAAAAATCTTCTTTTGGAAATTGGCGGTATTGTAAAAATCCAATCTCCAAAAGA
>JAZDGL010000063.1:0-2964 GCA_043806975.1 bacterium | reverse complement strand
ATGCTAAATTAGCAATATGAGCGAAAAGAATTTAAGATTTTACAGCTTGCCAAAACTCCCTTACGATTTTAATGGGCTGGAACCATATATTTCCGCGGATCAGTTAAAAACGCATTACTATAAACATCATCAAAAATATGTTAATGCGTCTAACGAAATTTTAGCGCATCTAGACAACGCCCGAAAAGAAAATTTGGAAATAGATGCCTTTTTGGCTAAAAAACTAAATTTTAACGCCGCGGGAGCGATACTGCACTCTCTATTTTGGTTTAATCTCTCTCCGCCATCAGAAGAAGGCGGAGGCAAACCGACAAAAAGCCTAGATGGCGCGATAAAAAGAGAATTCGGCAGCTTTGAAAGATTTAAAGAAGAATTCATTAAAGCAGCCCTAGAAGTTGAAGGACCAGGATGGCCGGCTCTTGCTTATGATAAAGTAACTAACCGCATCCTTATATCTCCCATTGAAAAACACAATTTTTTCGTTTATCCATCTTTAAAATTACTTTTGGTTTTGGATCTTTGGGAGCATGCATACTACATTGATTACAAAAGCGATAAATCTAAATATATTAACAGTTTTTGGAAAATAATTAACTGGAATACAGTTAAAAGAAGACTGGAATTAGCAATGGTGGAAACAGAATAACAAAAACCGCCCTTGTGCATTGAAGAGCGGTTAGTCAAAAACCAATCGCGCCCTGCAATCTTACCACAGGGCATTTTTATTTTTTCATTCCTTCAAAAATAAAAAAGAACTTAAAATTTTAATCTTTTTTTTAAAAACTTTCCTAAAATTGACCCTATAATAGCGGTCAAAAAAATATATCCCAAAAAAAACCAACAAATATAAAAATAGAACATCTCCTTCTCCTCCCTCTTAAAATTTCACTGGCAACCCCGTAAAAAGTTTTGATAATTTTACCAACACTTTTTACCGCATCGCCAATATAAAAAACTTTTCTGCTAAATTACCCTCTTTTTCTCTTCTTCAATAATAAATTCAAGAGAGTCTCCCTCTTTCACTTCCAAATTTCCTGTAAATTTTATCCCGCATTCATTGCCTTCGGAACATTCAGGAACATCTTCTTTCCCAACTTTTACCTCTTGAATCTCCCCCTCGCCGACTTTTTGTTTTTCTCTGTTGACAACTACCAAACAGCCCGACCTAACTTTTCCAGAAACTATTTTACCGCCGATTATCTGCGCTCTTTTGGATTTTCCAAACAGCGCCAAAACTTTCATCTTGCCAATCTCGGTTTTTACAATTTCAGGACCAAGCAAAACAGCAACGCATTCTTTAATATCGTCCACCAATTCATAAATAATACTGTGAGTATGAACTATTACATTTTCCCTTTCGGCAATTTTTCGCATCATTCCGCCAATGGCTAGATTAAAACCAAAAATTATCGCGTTTGAAGATTTTGCCGTGTTGATGTCTTCGCCCGTAAAATTTCCAATTCCGCTTTTAATAATATCAATTTTTAATCCGGGAACATTAATCTTGTTAATTGTGCTTAAAATCGCCTCCAAAGATCCCGGGGCATCAGCCTTTAAAACGATATTAAAAACCTTGATTTCCCCCTTTTGCGCCAAAAGCCTATCCAAAGTAAGCGGTGTTATCTTCCCAATCCTTTCTTTGCGGCTTTTTTCTAAAAGCTCCGCGATTTTGCTCTTGGAAATTTTCTTTTCTGCCTTAAATATCTCTCCTGCCGCAGGAAGCGTCTTGAAACCCATAATTATAGCGGGGCAAGACGGTCCAGCCTGCTTAATAACGCTCCCTTTATAATCTTCGATTTTCTTAACTTTCCCAAGCGCGCTTGAAGTAATAATTTCATCGCCTTGTTTTAGACTTCCGTCCAAAACAACTCCGATGGCGAGCAAGCCTTTTTTAGAATCCAAGCGCGAATCAATAATAATTCCGCGAGCTGGAGCGTTCGGATCGGCTGCAAGCTCCTGCATATCGGAAACCAATAAAATCATATCCAACAAATTTTCAATCCCAATTTTATTTTTCGCCGATATTTCAACGATTGGAACATTCCCGCCCCAGCCTTCAACAAGAATGCTCTGTTCGGCAAGCTGCTGCCTGATTTTAGCCGGGTTCACCCCTGGCTTATCTATTTTATTCACTGCAATAATTATCGGCGCCGACGCCTGCTTAACCAAATCTATCGCTTCAATAGTTTGCGGCATCACTCCGTCGTCAGCGGCAATAATTATCACGGCGATATCAGTAACATTCGCCCCTCTTTGCCTTAAAGTCGTAAATGCTTCGTGTCCGGGAGTATCCAAAAAAGTGATCACCTCTTTTCGCCCGCGGACATCTACTTCTAATTGATACGAACTAATATGCTGAGTTATTCCCCCTGCTTCACCCCCCGCAATATCGGTTTGCCTAATGGCGTCCAAAAGCGTAGTTTTCCCATGATCAACATGACCTAAAATTGTCACGATCGGCGCTCTTTTTTGTTTATCATTTGACGATTTGGCTGATTCTTTGGTTTCTTTTTCTTTTTCTTCCAAAACAGCTTGATAGCCCATATTTTCCAAAACGATAACCGCGATTTCAAAATCAATTCTTTCGTTTATAGTTGCGAAAACCCCATGTTTAATTAATTCTGAAATAATTCTGCTTCCCGGCATATCCAATTTTAAAGCAAGATCGCGAACAGTGATTGAAGACGGCAATTGAATTGTTTTAAGTTGATTTGGCATAAAATTTTTATTTCCCTATTTCCCCCCCCCTTTCTTAAAGAAGGGCAGGTATGCTTCTAAGCTCTTCTTCTGTTTCCCCCTTTTTAAAGGGGGCAGGGGGATTTTGAATTTTTAAAATAATTTTCTTTCCGTGTATTTAATATCGTATTTAATGTATGTGCCCACGACAATACCCTTTTCTATTTCTAATACTACAATTTTTTGACAAAAATGTAAAGGAAAAGCCGAATTTCGGCTTTTTCTAAT
>JAZDGL010000062.1:0-7215 GCA_043806975.1 bacterium | reverse complement strand
ATTGCAAAAAGATGGCGGAATTATTATCGCTACCCAGTTGGCGGCGAAAATTTGGCTTCCTGAGGGCTTGGATTTAATCGGGTTTATGTATGCGGATAGGTTTTTAAACAGACCTGATTTTCGCGCTTCTGAAAGGGCATTCCAAATTGTTCGCGAGCTTGCGGGGCGGCTAAATTCGGACGGACAGATGATAATTCAGACATTTAATCCGGAAAATAAAACACTGCTTTTGGCGGCAAGCGGAAAAAACGAGGAATTTTATAGGTATGAGCTGGAAAATAGAAAAAAATTTGGTTATCCCCCATTTTCCAAGCTGTTGAAGATAAGCCTAGACGACCGTGATAGGCGGATTTTGTTGAAAAATGCTCAAGAATTGAGAGAAATATTGACAAAATTCAAAAATATTGAAATAATTAGCCAAGGAGAGCAGATTAAAAATTTAAAGAGTTCTTTTTTTATTGTAAAAGTAAAGGATTTTTCGCAAGGGCGGCATTTGGAATTTCTAGAAATTTTATCGGAAAATTTTTCAGATAAGTGCCGCGTGGAGTTTAACTAAGGAGGAAGAAATGTTTGCAGAAGTTGAAAATGAAGTGGATAAACTTTTTGAGAAAGGAATAAGAGAGGTTGTTAAAGAAGTAGATTATGTTTGGAATATATTAAAAAAAGAATTTCTAAATAAGCAAAAAGTTCAGTATTATGGAAATACGGTAAATGTAATAGATGGGCATATTGAGCATATAAAAAAGAATAATTTTAAAAATATATGGCAATTGTTAGGGGTAATTGATTCAGTGTCTGTTGTGGGCGGAGATGATGCTCAATTGAAAAAAAATATCAAAAAGTTAAGGAGTTATTTGGAATTTTTAGAGATTTGCGAAAAGGCTAATGGAGTAAAAGAGAATTTGAAACGAAAATACATTGAAACACAGCAATTTTAATTTTTTTTCCGAGAGGGGCTAGTCCCCTCTTTTCTTGTCCAAATTAGCTATTTTTGGTATGATTTAATTGAGGTAAATTTATGGCGCGAATAATAACCGATTTAAACCAACTTAAACAAAAATCACAGCCAGTTTTAGATGTGGATAGCTTTGAAATTCAAGTTTTGATCAATTTGATGTATAAAACGATGGAAGAAAAAGGCGGCGTGGGACTGGCGGCGGTTCAAGTGGGAAACCCCATAAGGATTTTTGTCGTGGACTGGAAAAATAAAAAGTATGAATTTATAAATCCGCAAATTGAAAAAGTGTCTGATAAAAAAGAAATTCAGCAGGAAGGATGCTTGAGTGTCCCTGGCGTTTATGTTGATGTGGCGCGTTCACAAAAGATTTCCATTTCGGCGGTTGATAGATGCGGAAAAAAAATTAAAATTAAAGCCGATGGGATGTTGGCGCGCATTATTCAGCACGAATTTGATCATTTGGAGGGAATTTTAATAATATAGCTCTCGCAAAACAAATTCCGATGTTTTCCCCCTTGATAAGGGGGAATCGAAAGGGGTTTTGTAAATAAATTTGTTTTGCGGGAGATATATTTAAATTTTAATTTTTTAAATTTTAAATTAGAAATTTGCAAAAATTTCGGAAACATCCTCGCAGTCTTCTAATTCATCCAGCAATTTTTCTATTTTTTCGCGGGTATTTTCATCTATTTCTATTGTTTGTTTTGGGATTAGCTCTAATTCTGGTTGGCTTGTTTCAACCCCTTTTTGTTTTAAGGAATTTCGTAAATTTTGCGCTGATTCAGAGGAACAGTAAATTGTAAATTCAGTATTCCCTGATTCGTTTTCAGTTTTTTTAATGTCATCCGCGCCTGCTTCAATCGCTGTTAATTCTAGTTCTTCTTCTGATATTTTTGGCTTAATTTCTTTTGGACCAAATTTAGCTTCTTCTTTTTCTGGGAGGACTTGTATTTTTGATTTTACTTCAAACATCCAAGAGACGCTGCCTATTTCCGCCATTCTTCCGCCGTTTTTAACAACAATTTTTCTCACATCTGCTGCTGCTCTGTTTTTATTGTCTGTTATCCCTTTAATTATTAGCGCAATTCCTCCTGACCCAAAAGCTTCGTAAGCGACTTCATCTAAAATTTCGGTGCTGCCGCTTTTTCCTGTAGCTTTTTCAATCGCTCGATCAATGTTTGCTTTGGGCATATTAACTTCGCGCGCCTTTTCAATTGCAAGACGCAATGCGGGATTTGCATTTGGATCTGGTCCGCCTTTTTTTGCCACAACGCTAATAAGCCGACCGATTTTTGTGAAAAATTTTGCTTTTTTCGCATCCGTTAAACCTTTTTTATGTTTTATTCCCGACCAATGGCTGTGTCCTGACATACAAATTAGTTATAAAGTTGAAAGTTATAAAGTTGAAAGTTATAACTATCTTTATTGTATGATTTTTTATGCCGCCAGTCAATAAAATAAAGCTGTTTGAACTTATCGCTTTTTTTAAACAAGCTTGTTTATCCACAACTAATTTGGCGGCAGCGCGGATAAATGCTAGAATAAACCCAATGGAAGATAAGATAACATCTAAAATAGAACAGCCCGATGACATTGAATTAGATATAACTTTACGACCGCAAAGTTTGAAAGAGTTTATTGGGCAAAACCAGATTAAAGAAAATCTGGCGATTTTTATTGAGGCGGCAAAACGCCGCAAGGAGCCGATTGATCATATATTGCTTTATGGTCCGGCGGGGTTAGGAAAAACTTCGCTTGCGCATATTATTGCGAAAGAGATGGGCGTGAATATACGAATAACTTCTGGTCCGGCAATAGAGCGGGCTGGCGATTTGGGGTCAATTTTAACTAATTTGCAGAATGGCGATATTTTGTTTATTGACGAGATCCACCGAATAAATAAGCTGGTGGAGGAAGTGCTGTATCCTGCAATGGAGGATTATTGTTTGGATTTGGTTGTCGGAAAGGGTCCTGGCGCGAGAACATTGAGGCTGGAATTGCCAAAGTTTACTTTAATTGGAGCGACTACGCGGGTGAGCCTTCTTACTTCTCCGATGAGGAGTCGGTTTGGGATTATTAATAATCTTGAATTTTATGATGACAATGACATTGAAAAAATTATCAGTCGATCTAGCAGAATTTTAAATATACAAGCTGATGATGAAGGGGTTAAGCGATTGGCGCAAAGCGCGAGGAAAACTCCGAGGATTGCGAATAGAATTTTGAAAAGAGCGAGGGATTTTGCCGAAATTAAGGCGGATGGGACTATCACGAAAGCTGTGGCGGAGAATGCTTTGGATATGCTTGATGTAGATTGTTGCGGGTTAGACCCTGCGGATAGAAGAATAATGCGTTGCATTATTGAAAAATTTAGCGGAGGTCCGGTTGGTTTGCAAACAATTGCCGCGGCAACTTCGGAAGAAGTGGAAACGGTGGAAGACATTTACGAGCCATATTTAATGCAATTAGGTTTTTTACAAAGAACTCCAAGGGGGAGAGTCGTAACAGAAAACGGATATAAACATTTGGGGGTGGATTACGATAGAAAAGACAGGTTGTTTTAACAAAAAAATCAATAAAAAATAAATGGGAGAGGCAAAACAGGTTATAACAATTAAAAAATTGCGAAAAGCAGCAGTTTGTTTGTTCGTTTTTATCTTTTTGATGACTGGATTGATGCTGCCGATTAGCTTGTTTGTTGAAGTTTTAAACGCAGCAGGTATGTCTGCTATTGTTATCTCTAAAATTGCTGCTTTTGAAAAGTCTGGGTATGAATGGATTGAAATTTATAATCGTTCAAATGAGGTAGTAGATACAGCTGGCTGGAAATTTTATGAAGATGGGACAAACCATAGCTGGGAGCTTGCTCAGGGGAGTGATTTAATTTTAAACCCGGGCGAAAGCGCGGTTATCACGCAAGACAAAGATAAATTTTTAGAAAATAACTTTGGGTATGCGGGGAAAATTATTGATAGTAGCTGGGGCAGTTTAAAAGAGGCAGGAGAAGAAATCGGGTTGAAAAACAGCAGTCTTGAAATTGTTGAAAATTTTACTTTCGTTGCCTGTCCCGATGGAGTTTTGGAAAGAGTTGATTTGAACGCGGATAATTATACGGAAAATAACTGGAAAGAGATTAAAAATGTAGAGAACGAAGAAATTGATGAGGTAAAAAATCCAGATGTCGGCATAAATTTACCTGAAATAACTCTTGGCAATCAAATTTTAGAGCCGAACAATGATCATAATGAGGGCGGTTCTCGTAATCCGCAGGTGGAAATTATTCCAAATCGCCCTCCCGTTGCGATTATTAGCAATCGTGATTTAGAAATAAATGTAGGAGAGGCTGTAATTTTTGATGGAACAAAAAGTTATGATGAAGACAGCGATAGGCTGGATTATTCTTGGGATTTTGGAGACGGAGAGGAAGCGGAGGGAGCCAAAATTGAGCGCGCTTATACAAAATGGGGAAAATTTTCAGTTATTTTGCGAGTTTTTGACGGGGAATTTACCGCGTCTGACGCTATTTGGGTTTCAGCGCTAAAAAAAGAATATTCAAAAGACATTTTTATCCAAAGTTTTCTTCCTAACCCTGTTGGATCGGATTTGAAAGATGAGTGGGTTGAAATTTGTAGCGGAGAAACCGCCGAAATAAATTTAGTGGGATGGATTTTGGATGACGAGGACGGCGGAAGTAAAGAGTATGTTGTAAAAGATGAAATTGTTTTAGACCCGGACGATTGCTTAAAGTTTTATCGCAGAGAAACTAGAATTGCGATTAATAATGACGGTGATTCTGTGAGAATTTTTAATCCGAATAAAGAGCTAGTCAATGAAATTGTTTTTAAAGAAAAAGCTTTAGACGGGCAAATTTTTCAAAAAAATTTAGGATTTTTAAAAGAAGATGCGGAGCCTAGCGAAGAGGTTTTTGCCGCTGAAAAAGTTGAAAAAAATGATGATAAGACTCCGAGCTATCCAAATGTTTTTTCGCAAACAATTAAGTCGTCCGATAATGCGGAATTTTCAGAATTGCCTTTTGCTGTTAAAACGGGCGATTGCAAAAATTTGGAGAATGAGTTTATTAAGGTTGCCGGGAAAATTATTGAGCTGTCCGGGAATGTCTTTTTCATAGACGATGGATCAGGTTCGGTAAGGATTCAGATATTGCCGAAAACTAAAATAGATTTTTCGCAGATTAAAAAATCTAGCGAGATTATTGTTTCTGGCGATATTTCTAGAACAGGGGTTGGGGTAAGGATTTTTCCTGCGAAAATTGAAATAAAATAAAAAAAGGCGGGAGCTATATTTTCTTTTATTTCTTTCTCTTTTTGTGCTAAAATGTAAGTAAATGCAAGAATACATAACCAAATCTGCGGAAGAAACTCAAAAAATCGCGAAAGAATTTGCAAAAACGCTAAAAGGCGGAGAGATTTTTATTTTTTCAGGCGATTTGGGCGCAGGGAAAACCACATTTATACAAGGGCTTGCCGAAGGACTAGGGGTAAAAGAGAATTTAACTAGTCCGACTTTTGTTTTAATGAAAATTTATAAAGGAAAAGGCAGTTTAAAATTAGTTCATATAGATTGTTATAGAATTGGTTCTGGGGCGACCATGTCTAGCTTGGGATTAGATGAAATTTTTGAAGACAAAAATAATATAGCGGTAGTAGAATGGGGAGAAAGAATTGCGGATATATTGCCTAATGATGTGGCTAAAATTGAATTTAAACATTTAAGCAAGAACCAGCGCGTAATAAAAATTTAAAATAATGCAACAACATAATAACAAAAAGAAACTAATTATTTTGGATTGCAATGGTCTTATCCATCGCGCTTATCACGCTTTGCCGCCGCTTACAACTAGGGGCGGGGAGATGGTCAACGCTGTTTATGGATTTTTTACGATGTTTTTTAAGGCTGTTAATGAATTGAAGCCGGATTTTGTTGTTGCCGCTTTTGATTTGGGAGGAGAGACTTTTCGGCATAAACAATATGAACAATATAAAGCGCACAGAGAAAAGGCTGATCAGGAATTATATCAGCAAATTCCTATTGTCCAAGATATTCTTAAATCTTTTGCTGTTCCAATAGCGGCAATGAGGGGGGTGGAGGCGGATGATATAATTGGGGCAATAGCGGAAATTGCAAAAAGTCAGATGGAAGTGATTGTTGTGACAGGGGATTTGGATATGCTTCAATTGGTGGAAGATGGGAAAGTAGAGGTTTTTGCAATGAGAAAAGGGCTTACTGATGTAGTTTTATACAATAAAGAAAAAGTTCAAGAGCGTTTTGGATTTGATCCGCAATATATTCCCGATTTTAAGGGGCTAAAAGGCGATCCCTCTGACAATATCCCGGGCGTTCCTGGGATAGGAGATAAAACTGCGTCTGAATTGATTAAAAAATTTAATACAGTTGAAGAGCTTTATGAAAAGCTTGAACTTGCTGATTTTAGCGCGGCTGACATAAAAGAGGGTGTAAAAAAGAAGTTGCTGGAAAATAAAGAGCAGGCGTTTATTAGTAAAAATCTTGCGTTAATCAGGAGAAATACGAAAGTTGATTTTAATATGGAAGATGCTAAATTCGGGAATTTTGATTTAGATGAAGCAAAATCAAAATTTGAAAAGTTGGAAATGGGAAGTTTGATAAAAAGGATGGATGATGTTTTTGGGAGAAAGGAAATTTCTTTGTTTGGCGGAGGGCGGGAAGAGAAAGGCGCGCATATTTCGCAAAAAGAGGATAGAAAAGGGCAGAGTATTGAGGATAAAATTGAGCAGTGCTACAACGATGGAATTTTTTCAAAAACGATTTATGATTTGGAATTGAGCATTATTCCTGTTATTCGCGAGATGGAAAAAAATGGAATAAAATTGGATACGGAGAGGCTGGAAGATCTTTCCAAAAAACTTTCAGCGCAAATAGAAAAAATTACAAAGCAGGTTTATGATTTTTGCGGCGCGGAGTTTAATTTAAGCTCCCCCCAACAGCTAGCGGAAATTTTATTTGAAAAATTGCATTTGCCCGTAAAAGATCTTAAAAAAACTCCAGGAGGGGTCGTTTCTACTGCCGCGCCAGAGCTGGAAAAATTGGCGGAGGAAAGCCCTGTTATTCCTTTAATTTTAAAATATCGCGAGCTGGAAAAGTTGCGGAATACTTATGTAGATGCTTTGCCGAAATTGGTTGGCGGCGATGGCAGAGTGCATACCAAATTTGATCAGCTTGGCGCTGTTACGGGGCGGGTTTCTTCTTACGATCCGAAT
>JAZDGL010000061.1:0-13712 GCA_043806975.1 bacterium | reverse complement strand
CTATTGCATGCCGCTTCATTCGTATAATCAACAGCGCAGTTTGGAACCGTCGGCGATTCCGTGGAAAACGACCAGATATAATCAGTAGGCGGGCTTAAAACAAATCCGCAAGCATTTTGATTTTCCATGCACGCGCCTTTATATAAAGTATTATCTCCGCAACAGACGAAAGAAGTACTGCCACCGCTAATATTGCATTGCGCGTCCGCTTCGCAACTCCCAACTTCAAACCGCATTCCATTACTCGCCAACCCTGACGCGCTTATGATTCTTATATCTCCTGATTTAGGAGTTACCGGCACATCATCGTTGGGATCTTCTGGATCTACAATATCAACAATCGGAACAGCGGCTTTTGCAATATCCGCGCCGCCTCCTATCCCTTTCGTCCATTCTGCAGGAATCACTCGCGTCTTCTCTAACTTCTTCACTTTCTTCCCCGCCTCGTCAATTTCTTTCTCTCCATTAAACTCCGCTCTCCCAATACTCGCCCCGAAATTTTCCCCGTAAAAATCTACCTGCATTTTCGCCGGTCCCATTATCGGTGAAATTTTGCAAAGTCCCGGACGAACAGATTTAACGCAATCAGTGCTATCCGTAGCGCACGCGCCCTCGCTCCCGCAAGCCTTATAATCATAAGAACAATAATCCCCGACAAAAAATTTGTCGTTATGAGTAAGTATTATTTTCCCGTTGCCATCTAAAATAACCTCAACTTTAATCTCATATTCATCGATTGCCAAACCGCCCGGAACTTTAACGATAATCTGGTTATCGCTCCAATAGCTTGCGAGACATTCAGCTGGAAAAGAAAAACTCCCCGTCATATTCCCAAATTTCACTGTACTATTTTTTTGTTCGCTGCCGAATCCCTGTCCGTAAATTTTTACATAGTCTCCGCTATGCCCCGCTTTTGGCTCAAACCCGGCAATTCGAGGAGTCGCAGACGATTCCAAAATAGTAAAATCAACAGGATTGCTTTTTTCACCTGCTGTATCCTGTACGGAAATAGAAATTCCACCGCCGATTAAATTAGGGATCGCGGCGCCTAAGACAGAAATATCTGTATTAGTTATAGTAGAATGAATATCAGCGCTAACTTCGCCGAAAAGTATCTCTTCTTTTTGATTTATATCATTCAAATTTATTCCGGCTAAATTTATTTTCTGTTCAAACTTTCCCTCGCTCTTTTTTTCGCCGCTTATTTCCTTATAAGCAAGGCACAGGCCCGGCCGTTCCGCAGTATTCACCGTAAATTTTTCGCTATCGCTAAATCCCGTATTCGCGGTAACTCTTACCTCATACTCGCCCGACACGGTATTTGGCGGGACTTGAACAATTATTCTCGTATCGCTCCACGCGCCAACGCACTCGTTATTAACCTCTTGTGCTAATCGTGAATTAATATTCGAGTTTTCCGTTATAATTTCAATGGAAGTATATTTAACATTATCTATGTAACAAACTCCATTTTCCTCTTCTACACCCACAAAGAATTTGCTAAACTCAATAAATTCAGCGTCATTCGCTGTTATAAACGCCTCTAAATCATTTTTATCAGATCCCGTTATAGTAAAAATTCCTTCTTTTTCATGCCGTATTTCAATAGAAACCCATCCGTTATTGATATCCAAAGTATCATTAGAAACCGCCAAAGTTGTGGAGTTATTTTCATAGATTCTGCGAAATTTTAAATTTCCATTTGTTAATTCTAATTTATAACCGTCTCCATTGTCATTAACAAAATAAATTTTGCCGTTGTGCTTTGATATATTTAAATTCCAAATACCATATTTACTTAAGCTATTTTTTAAAACTATTTTTCCGCCACCATTTATCATTAAAATATTGTTTGATTCAGCTCCTTCAAAAGCAAAATTTCTATTTTCAGAATTTATCAGATCCCATGCGCTGTTCCATTCATTGGATTCTTCAAATGTATATTCATAATCTCCTCCAGACCAACGCTTTTCCTTTCCTATAAACTCCACCTTCCCGTTCCCCTGCGTCGCGCCGAAATTCATCCCGCCAATCGTGATTAAATTCCCGGGCGCGCCGTTCGGCTCTTTAACCCAAAAAATCACTGGCTTTTCCTCGCACACGCAACATTGCTCCGCGACAGAAGCGCTATATCCTTTTTCTTGGCAACTGTCATCCGCTGCTGTTCCATCAGCGTAAGTTCCGCAATTGCAGAATCCCGAGGCGCAATTATTATCATCGCAATTATTATCCCCGCAAGACAATTCCATATTTATCCCGCACGCCGCGCCAACGCACGCCGCGCAATCCGCCCCGCCGCAATCTATGCTTTTCTCATCCTCGTCTTTTATGCCGTTGCAACAATGCGCGGGATGAATTGGCATAGTCTTGCTGTCAAAAGCGCTATGACTATCTTGATCATAAGCAATCGCTTTAAAATTAACGCTCTCTTGAGAGTACCCTGCGCTGTCCCATACAAAATCGCCGCTATCCGCGACAACATTAAAAGGCTTATCGCCGTTAGAATTTATAATATCAGCTTGCTTTGCCTCATTTGCATAAAATTCAATATTTGTAACAAGAGAAGATATATCGCTTGAACTTGCGCCGAATTTATGAATCGTCTCCGCGCAAATTTGTCCCGGCGCTATCAATTCTATTTCCGGCGGTTCGCAGTCTATAACTGTTCCCGTTCTAAATTTAATCTCGCAAGGATTGCCTGCCGCGCATTCTAAATTTTTTCCATCGATGCTTATTATGCCCTCAGCGGTGGCAATACTATTAGGAACAACTGCGGTTGCTATTATTTCAGTATCTTTGTCAAAACATTTCGCGTCCGCCCCAGCGCATGAATTAACTGGACATAAAGACGCGGGAGTAAATTCAATAACATTGCCTTTTATTTCTACTGTTCCATCTACGACAACATCGCTATTTTTAACGGTAAAAGTTAAATTATTTACTGAATCAACATCAACGCCCCTACTAAAATAAAATTTAATTTTAACATTTCTTATCACATTCTCGGCCTGATCTCTCGGAGATGTGGATGAAACAAAAAAATTATCTCCGCCACCGCAACATCCTCCGGCGCAACCGCTCCACCGCCATTCATCATCTGTTTCGATACAGCTCATCTCGCCACATCCGCATCCGCACATTCTTGGCGACTCTCCTTCCTTGCATAATTGCCCTGTTAGTCCATCTCCTCCGCCGGTAGCGGCGATTAACTTGGATAAAATAAAACTTACTATCGCAAATGAGCTTAAAATTATTACTAAACCTATAACGGCATTCCTCATCAACATTTTAGCGGTCTCAATCTGTTCGGCATTGCCTCCCGCAGTCATCCATAAATATCCCGCGTAAATTATGATCACCACCGCTATAATGCCTAAAAATCCTAAAACAATTCTTATAATATTAACTATCGTAACTCGCGGATCTTGCGCGCGCATTCCTGTTTGTTCTTCTATCGCCGTTTTCGCGATATCACCTTCTCCCCAGACTTCCACATTCTGCGCCTCTGAAAATTTCGGAAAAACAAAAAAACCAGCGCATGCAATAATTATCGCCAGCGCGCATAATAAAAATTTTGTTTTTTTCTGTAACATGCTTCTTAAAAAAACTAATCTTCACTAATTATTGACTAATCAGCACGAAACACGAATTCGTGATTCGTGAAAATTTGTTCCTAATTAGTGAAAATTCGTCTATTTTTTCTCCCTCTCCATCTTTATCGCACCCGCCGGACATTCTTTGACGCAAATTCCGCATCCTTTGCAATAATCCAAATCGCATTCGTAGTATTTTTTCCCAGATACCAAAAAACACGCCCCTTCAGGGCAAACTCTTGCGCAGTTCCCGCAAGCGATGCATTTTTTATGATCAAAAACAGGACGGAATGTTCGCCAACCTCCGGTTTTGTTGTCTTTAGTTGATCCCGGGGATACAGAAAGATTGTATTTACTCATTGAATGAATGGACACGAATTGTTAACGAATACTCACGAAGCGCGAATTCGTGATTAGTGAAAATTCGTTTCTTATTCGTGAAAATCAGTCTATTCTCAATTTCCCAACTTCAACTAACTGCTGCTTGTCCGCCATATCGGGATTATATGAATTATAAAACACTTCAATCAAAGCTTGAGTGTCTAAAAGAATAGCGGAAAGCCCAATACTCGCAAGTCCATTTCTTATATATTCAACTCTTTGCAAAACATCATACCTTCTTTTCATAAACCTTTTTCTCGATAAATTTATAATATAAGCGGGCTGAAAAAGATTTAAAAAACGGGAGACGAAAGATTTTTGTTTGTCCGATAAAGGATCATACGGCACAATAATATAAAACTTTTTGTTCATAATATCTCCCATTTCCACAAGCTCTTTTACAAAACTTCTATATTCCGTAGTCTGCATTCTTAATAATTCATTTGTCTGTTCTTTTTCAATTTTTTTTAACTCATCTAAATATCCTTCAATATTTAATTTCCTTGACTGCACCACTATTTGCAAAGGATGTTCAAAAGAATTTAAAAAATTCATATAGGCTTGAATTATAGCGTTTTGTTCATCTTCTGATTTAAGCGCGAAATTTATGCTTGAAACTAAAAGAATCGCTCTCATAGTTCCATCTTTAAGAACAACCACATCTTCCTTGATCTCCGCTATATCCAAATATTTTTGTGTTGAAGGATGAGGATTGGACATGTTCAACAAAACAATAAAACTACGCGCTGCGGGCTAAACAACAAAACAAATAATATTGTTGTTTTTTTGTTTTCTTGTTTTTTTTTCTTGTTTTCTTGTTTTTTTATTTTCTTGTTTTTATTATACCATATTTTTATTTTTTTAAAAATACTTTCAAATTTTCAAGGAACATTCAGGACAGTCCATTAAAACAAAAAAGCCGGCATAAAACCGGCTTCTAATAAAACTCATGCAACTCCTTATAACGACATCTCCTTAATTCTTAATTTTTATTTTATTCTATATGTCAAACCAACCCTTGCGACTATTTCCTTATCTCCCGGCTGGATTGTCGGCAAACTTAAATCTTCTGCGGATCTTGATTTAGCGCCGCCTATGCCATATATTGGCAAAGGTTCCGTCTCCTCAAAAAAATTGATAACCTTTACCAAAACAATGCCTGATTCAACAGCGATAAATTCGGCTTTTGTTTTTGCTTTCTCAATCGCTTTTTTTATCGCCTTTTCTTTTACCGCTGAAGGATCGTCAACTGTGAATTCAAGTTCTCCTATAAGATTCGCGCCATTTTTAGAAGAAGATGAAATAATATTATCTATTTTTTTAAAATCGCGAATTTTAATTATCACTTCTTGATTCAATGTATATCCTTTAGAAATTCTTTCTCCATCTTTATAATCATATCGAGGCTTAAGATCATATTTTGCCGTTTTTATATCTTTATCCTCAATGCCAAACCCTTTAATCGCTTCCAAAACATCGTTCATCTTTTTTGTGTTATCGCTTACTACAGCGATAGTATCTAAACCATCCGATGTTACCCCGATTGTTGTTACGGCAATATCCGGTTCCACAAAAACACTCTCTTCCGCGGTTACAGTAATTTCTCTTGGAAAATTTTTCGGCAAAGAAATAAAATCCGCAATAACTCTCATCGCTAAAAATAAAACTATCGCCGCCAATAGAATAGTCGCCAAAAGATACAATCTGTTTGAAATTTCAAATTGTTTTATTTCATCCATATTATTTTAGTATTGCGCATAGAATTAAGCGACATATGGCGTTTAATTCTTACCGCGCTTTATACTGTTTAATTTTTTGCGCTCTCCTGCCCACCACACGCATACTCCTTAGCGCCGCTTTTGTCAATAACAAAAATATTTCGCCAATTTTACAATGTCCCATCTTCTGCAAGCTGATAAGCCGATTTGCCTCTTTGCGATCTTAAAGCGACATCTTTTTTATCAACATTTTTAAAAAAACCATTTATTCTTTCTACATGTCGCGGAGATGTATTTTTTGGAAAACATTCAAGACTAAAAAATTTTACAGTATCGACAAAATCATCAGGAATTATTTCTCCGCCTGAAACTTTACATAGAAATGTAAACCCTACATTATCTTCATGAGGCTTGCTTGAAACATCAATAAGTCTTTCTACCTCGACATTAAGCCCAGTCTCTTCTTTAACCTCGCGAATAACTCCTTCCCACGGAGTTTCTCCTTTTTCCAACCCTCCTCCGGGCAACGCCCAAAAATTATGTTCTGTCCTGTGGCAAAGCAAAACTTTGCCTTTGCCATCAACAATAATCGCGAATAATCCGATTGAAAACATACTTGTTGGTCATCCAGAGTCTTTTGCAACTTTCTCCGGGGGATAAAAAGATGTTAAGCTCTAAAAGGCGCTCTTAAAATTTTTTTTATTTATGGGACTATCGCCAAATACCCCCCCCCACTATTGCATTCAACGACAACCCCTTTATAGCGCCTATATTATAAATGATTTTTTATAATCCTGCAAGTGTTCCGCTTTTTCTGTCGGAGCAATATGATGGGCGTGTTGCCAAATACATTTTTCAACAAAATTCTGAATTTTTTTAGGCTTTATTACGCCAAAAAAATTCAAAAATTATAAATTTTGCTATTCGGAAACAGTTCAATAATACCAAATCGCTACCTTGAATAATGTATCGTCATTTTTATAATCCATGTTTTTATAAATAAATTTTTTTCGCAACGGAGCGCTTGATAGCCTTTGGCGGGGGAAAAACACCTTATGGGACTTATGCCGAATGCTCCTTTAGTCATAAATTGAAAGATTTACCAGGCATAATTTTTCAAACAAATTTTGCGGTTTAGCCTAAGCTAAGGGGAAAAGATTTTTTGGAAAATTTGACCGAAATATGGGAATTTAGGACAAAGAGGCATTCGGCGACAGTCCCCTTATACCCATTTCTAATTAATAAATTGAATTTCCGTTTTGGGCGAATGAAAGAGTGGAATTAAAGGGGTGAATGCCTAAAGCCGAAAACTCCTTATTATTATTTAGTTTCAGTAATATCTATGCCAAACTCTTTCTTGTAAAAATCTACAAATTTTGGTTCATGTGAAGCCATCCTACGAGCAAATTCTAAATTAGTATCGTGGACATCCACCTTTATCCCAAATTCTTCTGCATATTTCCATTTCAAGAATAAATGAATCCAATCATAAGCATTTCTTTCTGCTTTTACATCAACGGGGTTAATAAGGAGATCAATATCTAAATCAGAATTTATTCCAAATCTTTTTATGTCAGTCATCATCGAACCTGAGAAGGTATAACCGAGAACTGGAACTTTTTGTTTGACTTCATCCACAAAATTGTTGCCAATTTTCAATCTTTGTTCTTTTAATCGAAGTTTGTCTTCTGGCGACAAAATAGTTCTAGACCTTGTTTCTAATTCCGTAGCTTCGTCCCAGTAGCTTTCAGCAGTTTCTATTTCACCTTCTTTTGTTGGAATATTTCCTTTTCTTTGCGTCAAAAACTGATATAATTCTGGTAAATCTTTTTCCATTTCTGTTAATCTCTCTGGATTAAGATGAATAATGAAAGGTAAAATTTCAAAAGAAGTATGCAATTTTTGGTATAGTTTTTCCTCTTGTTCGTTGGTTCCTAAAAACACTAAATCAATGTCAGAGGTATAACCAAAATCAGTTCTATCAAGCGCAGGCGATACTAGAATAACCAAATCTTCCGGAATTTCTAAAGCAACAAGCACATTTTTCAAAATAATTATTCTTCTATTATACTCTTTCTCTAATCTTTCTCGCATTTCCTTTCCCTCTGGAGTTCCAGATAACTCAAATTTTCCCTCTATGCCTAAACCTTCTAAGATAGGTTTCTCTAAATTGTTAGACTTATACATATTTATATTTACTGGGACTTATGCCGAATGCTCCTTTAGTCATAAATTGCAAGATTTACCAGGCATAATTTTTCAAACAAATTTTGCGGTTTAGCCTAAGCTAAGCCAAAAAATTTTTTGGAAAATTTGACCGAAATATGGGAATTTAGGACAAAGAGGCATTCGGCGACAGCCCCAATAAACTTACGATGAAAACATTCTAAATTAGCTTCAATTCCCAATTCTCTATCTTCTATAATTTCATCGTTTAAATACTTAAGAGAAACCAAATATGGGGCGCAAGGAATAATATTTTTATTATGAAATTTTTTACAAATATCCAAAATTTTCTTTATATTTTCTTGGATATCTCCACTTACAGGATGTCCAATAAATACTACTTTTTTACTATTTTTTATCATAACTTTTCCATATCATACTTTTTTAAAAACAAAAATATACTCGTGTTTAAAAATATAAAAATGGATCAAAAATAATTTCATTTTTCTTTGTATATCTCAAAATTAACTGGTGTGGAATCTGCGGAATAAAATTGCCGTGATAAAAGCCATTATGTTTTCCCGTTTTGTCTCTTTCGGGAATAATCCAAAGGCAGGACGGCGGGGCTGTCCGCTTTTTGTATTCGCTCGGTTATGTCGGAATTCCCCCCAACCCCCTTCCTTTTTGCCCGCCTGCTTGGCGGAGTTTATTCCGCTAAATAGCGGGACCCTCAAAACTTTTCGGCGGGACGGCGGGACATCAATTTGGGTGACGGGTGGGTTTAGTTAGATATTATCAGAATTATCGCTTTCAATAAAGGTTTTTAAACTACTCACGCAATTTTTAACTTCTTGATCTAATGAATTTGAATCGGTCAAGTCATCAATCTTTTTTACTAACTTTTGAAACTTGTTGTCGCCGTTTATTCCAAGTTTTACCTCGAAACTCGTCGAAAATTTTGTTTTCTTTCCGTCTTGGACATTACTTTCTATTGCCGTATTTTCATTCGTCGGTTCATCGTCAGTCGCTTTGTCATTATCAAAAACCGTATAATAATCAATACCAAAAACATTGCAAATCATTTGATAATTCTTGATTTTTGTTTTACCCCACGCTGGAATTATTGAAACAGAAAAATTTTCAACATCGCAACTGGAAAGTTTCAAAAGTTTTGGCAAGGCGTATTTTTCTGCCGGACCTTCAACCAAAATACATTTTTTCGTAAAAAATAACTCCAAATTTTCCTTCAGAATCAAACTTATATGCAAGTTTTTTGTGGCGTAATCATCAAGGTATTGAGCTGGTGTTCCATTTTCTCCGTCAGTGGCTTGAATTTGGGTTTGATTTTCTTCTTGAACCGGGAAAATTTGATAATTTTTGACAAGTCTAATTTGTTGCCAACTTTTCAGCGAAATAAAATTTTCTGATTGAGTAGAATAAACGAATTGTAAATCGGTTTGATTGCTAAAAACTTCATACATTTTCTTTTGCCAATCGCTGTGCAGATGAAGCTCCGGCTCATCAATAATTAAAACAATCGGAATTTTCTCTTGATCTGCTACATATGCAAAAAGAGCATAGGCAATCAAAATATTAAAACCGGAGCCAAGATTATCAGGTAAAAGTAATTTTTCACCTTCTTTTTTTGCGACAAAAGCCGATTTGTATGGCTGGTCAATATCTATAAAATCAATCTGAAAATTTTTGTCATCGCAACAAATTGACTTAACTTTGTCATTTATTTTTCTAATTAAAGCTCCTTTTTCATCAACAATACTTCGTAATGATTCCGCAAGCGTGCCATATTCTTGCTGAATTGAATCGCTATCGCTGTTCGCTTGTTTCTTTTTATATCGCCAATGTAAATCTGTTAATATTTTTGCGATCAACGAATAACTTCCAGCAACATCCTTATCTCTTTCTTTGGCAAGGTAATAGGATTTTGCTAACCCTTTTATTCTGTTCGGACTGAAAGTTAAGTTATAACTCGGAAATGATGCTTCTCTCGCTTCACCGGACTTCAACTTAAATTTTACTTCATAGAATCTGTCTGTCTGTTGTGTTTCTGTGACAGTTCCTTTCAATAAGTTTTTAATAACTTCTTTTGCTAAATCTAAATCATTAACAACTGCGTCAACTTCTGATAACGAAATTACTTTGTATGATTTTTTGAATGTTTGGCTTTGATATACTGTATCGTCAATGTTTCCTAATATTGGGACAACTGTTTTTTCTATTCTGAAAGGATCGTCCAAAACCTTCTCTGCTTTTTCTCGGCGTTTAATAAATAACCTAATCTTATTACAAGGCACTACTACAGTTGAAGAAATACCTGTATTACTAATAACATCAACATCAATGAAAAATGGGTTGGTCGTTTCGCCTTCAATTATTATTGCATCTTCATTTTTTGTGCCTTTTGCGTCCTTGTGAAAATCTTTTTCGTTGATTCTCGTCGGCAAATAATCTAAACCAATCAAAAAATGCAGAGCTTCCAAGATTGCGGTTTTACCACTTCCGTTTCTGCCAATAAAAGCGGTAAGCCCCTTGTTTAACTCAATCGTTGTTCCCTTATCATCAATGCCCTTTCCAAAACAACGAAAATTTTTGATTGTTAGAGATTTTATAAACATATTTATATTTCGCTTAAAACATCAGAAATTTTTTGTTCGTAAATTTCAATCAATTGTTTGTTTGTGTTGATTATCTGTTGTTCTTTTTCTGCTTCGGCGACAAGCTTTTTCTGAATTTCTAAAGACGGAAGCGGGATTTTAAGAGTTTTAATAATTGTTTGAGAAATATTTGGCTGTGCCCCACCGCCACTCAATTTAACCATTTCTTGCGTTAGAGTTCTAAGATAGAAATATAAAAATTCAGGTACAAATTTTTCGTCTGGTAAAATTCCACATATGGCTTGGTTCGTAGTTGCCTCAAATTTTAGTAATCCAACTTGTCCTGCTGTTGCCCCATACATTGCAATCAACACTGTTTCTTTTGGAAATATTTTTGCAGAAGATTTTTTTAATCCTTCTTCTGTTATAAATAATTCAGATTTAGATATTTCGCCTTGTGCGACTTCACCACTTCGCAACCAAGGAATGGTGCCTTTTTCGTAAAATTCATTTTTACTTTTTAATGGCGTTCCGCCAGAGGATGTTTCACAAACTTCTCCCAATTCCACCCACTCAACGCCCTCTAACCCTTCGGCTCCGCTCAGGGCAGGTTTTCTAAGCGACTGACCAAAATATCGTCTCTCTCTCTCTAAATTTTCGATAATGGCTTTGGCGTGATCAATGGCATTTTGCTTGACTTCAATCTGCTCAACGATTTCTTTTTGAGCTTCAATCGGCGGAAGTGGGATTTTGATTTTTAAATATTCTTTTTTGTCCAAATTTTTTATTCCACTCGTTTGGTTTTGTAACAGTTCAGTTTTTCCTAAATTATAGAAATGTAATAATATATTCCAAAGATATTTTGGATTACAAACATTTTTATCAATAACCCGAATTCTTGAAGTAAAATTACTATAAGAAAAACCCCTTTCGTCCTTGTCAAAATATGCAACTCTTCCAACGGGTTGCGTCGGACTACCTCCAGAATTTTCTAAGATAATGTCGCCTTCTATTAATTCTCTTTTGTCGTATTGTTTTTGTTCAACTTCAATTTCTGCGATATCATCAAATGAAAGAAACCCTGTTTTTTTTATAAAATTAGTATTTCTTAAAACTTTCGCGTTTATATAAGGAGGCTTTTTACCTTTCCATAATCCATTTTGAATTTCCGTAATTTTCCCCAATTCCACCGTCGACCATTTTTGATTCACAAAATTTTTAACCTCTCGATATCTATCCCCTGAAAGATTATAATCGCTGTTTTCGGCAATTTGGGATTTTGGGATGTTAACCGAGATCGTAGAGACAGGTTTAAAACCTGTCTCTACGACGACGCAATATTTTTTAATAATCTCCAAAGCCAACGGCAAATCATCTTTATCAATTTTTCGCCTTTGCGCGCCCAAATCAAAACCGTCATTTTCAATTTTAATAAATAAAATATCCTTGGCTTTTTTGGCCAGCTGATTATCAAAAAATAATATGCTGGTTTTCACGCCAGAATACGGGTTAAAAACGCCTGCTGGAAGCGAAACAACCGCAAACAAACCGTCTTAACTAATTTTTTTCTTAATTGCTTGTAAGCGCCTTCTCCTTTAAAAATAACACCTTCAGGAACGATGATTCCAGCCCGCCCATTTATATTCAAATGTTCAACAATGTAATCTACAAAAAGCACCTCGGCTCGATTAGCTTGTATAGAAAACCTCTTATGCGGAACAATGCCTCCGCTTGGTGTCATAAAAGGAGGATTTGCCATAATTACATCAAACGATTCATCCCAGCGCTTCTCGCTTGAAAGTGTGTCGTATTCGTGAATTTTCGGCTCTGGGAATCCATGCAAATACATATTCACCAGCGCCAATTTCACCATATCGGGCGAAATGTCATATCCAGCAAGATTATTCATCAATCTTAATTTTTCGTCCGGCGTCAACCCTCCTTTACTTCCCCCTTTTTCAAAGGGGGATTGAGGGGGATTTGTTTTCAAAATATGCTTATAGGCGGAAATTAAAAATCCAGCCGTTCCGCAAGCGGGATCAAGGATTGTTTCATTTTTCTTTGGATCAACAACTTCAACAATAAAATCAATGATGTGGCGAGGAGTGCGGAATTGTCCCGCATCGCCTTGACTTCCGAGAATGGAAAGCAGATATTCAAAAGCGTTGCCTAAATTTTCGCTGTGTTCGTAATTAAATTCGTTGATCTCTTTCAAAAAAAGCGAGAGCGTTCGCGAATCGTTGTATGGCAAAAACGCGCCTTTGAAAATATCTTTAAACAATTGAGGAATATGCGGATTTTTTGGCATATTCGTAATTGCTTGAACATAGAGATCGAGGCGTTCTTGTCCCGAAAGTTTGTTGTCCAAAATTTTCGTCCACGAAAATTTTTTCCAATCATCAACAAAAAATTGAGTTTTTAATCCAACCTCTTCGTTCTCTTTATCCATATCATCCATAAACTTATAGATAAGAGCAGTCGTAATTTGCTCAACTTGCGCTTTTGGATCAGGAACTTTGCCGACAAGAATTTGTCGAGCGGAGTCAAGCTTTCGTTTTGTAGTTTGATCAAGCATAATTATTTTTTCTTTTTGGATTCCAAAAGTTTTTTCACCTCGCGGTCAAAGTCGGAGATATAATTCCTATCTTGTTCTACTCTAAATTTTTCATATTCGCCAAGAGCCAATTCTTCCGCCACTTCATGACTAATTTTCCCTAAATTTTTCAATATAGCACTTTCATTAAACTGCAAAAAACTGTCTAATTTTTCCACCCAATCTTTCATATACATTATTTTACCTCTAATCGCCTGCCCCTCCCCAAACAGCAAATACATTTCAACAATTCTATTTAGTCCATCTATTTCATTTTCGTTTAAATAATTTTTAGCGACCACGACATCAGTCTCTCTGATTTTTCCTTTTGGAGAATTTTTCCAAACAGTCAGCCCCATATTCGCCTTGGAGCTATCCGCTCTTTCAGATATTATTTCCGCAGCGGTTTTTCCTGTAATAGCAAAATGAAGTTTATTTTGCACTGTCGCAAAAAATTGTTTGGTAATATCGCTATCAATAGAATAATCAGCGCTACATTGAGCGTAAATACGAGAATTCCTTTTTGAAGTGCAATTTTTTCTTTGGTATAATGAGGATATATGAAGAAGAAAAAATATAGCCATTTAAACCAATTAGAAAGAGACCGTATTGAGGCGTTAATCAATGCGGGGCACAAACAAAAAGACAT
>JAZDGL010000060.1:0-4557 GCA_043806975.1 bacterium | reverse complement strand
GCTTTCGGACCGTTTTTAATTTCAGCAAGCTTTATCGCGCTAATCTGGGGAGAAAGTTTATTTTATTGGTATATCAGAATGTTTTTAATAAAATAAATTCTGATATTTTCTCCCTTTGAAAAGGTAGATTACCGCCCAAGGCGGTCTGCCTTGGGCAGAAGAGGGATTTTAAAACAAATTCCGATTATTTTCCCCCTTAATTCTCCTTCGCCCTAGGGGCTTCGGCGAACGCAACAAGGGGGAATTGAAAGGGGTTTTGTAAATAAATTTGTTTTGCGCCAGTTATATCTAGTTAATTTTATGAAAAGTTTTACTCTTATAGAAGTAATTATCGTCATAGCTATTATTGGGATTATGACAGCCACAGTAGTCTCAAACCAATCAAGCGCCAAAAGAGACGCGGAAGTTTTAAATGCGGCAAAAAAGCTAGAATCGGAAATTCGCGGAGTGCAGAATAATGTGATGTCAGCGATAGCGGAAGATATTGGGGGGGTAAAAATAGTTCCTTGCACTCGCGGAATCGGCACGCTTTGCGGCGGAGTGGATCAATATAAAATAGGGTATGAATATATGAACGGCAATTTAGAATGCAATACCAATTATATGCTTACGACTTTAAATGAAAATGAATTGGAAAATTTATTAGCGGCTCAGAATTTGAGCATTGGAAATATCACGATTGATTCTGTGAATATAGATGGAGCAAACCAATGTGGCGTATCTTTACTTTTTTCTCCTCCCGAGGGGCTTCTTTTTGTTAATGGAGCCATAAATAAAACGGTTGAGATATTCATTAAGCATACTCACGACGGAGATTGTAATGATCCAAGAAGATTTTGCAGAGTTGTTAAAATAAATCCATTCGGGCAGGTTAGCATAGAATAATTTTTTAGGGGGTTGCCTAGAATATATAGCTTCCGCAAAATAAATTCCGATACTTTCCCCCTTAATAAGGGGGAATTGAAGGGGGTTTTGTAAATAAATTTGTTTTGTGCCATCTATAACTAACAAATGAAATTTTTAAATAAAAAACAAAAATCTTTTTCGCTTATTGGTGTTATGTTCGCCGCTCAAATTATGGCAGTGGCAATTTTAGCTTTTGTGAGCGCGACAACTAGGATGATAATTAATTCAAGGCTGGATAAAAATAAAATTATAGCAACAGGCTTGGCGCAAGAAGGAATAGAAATTTTAAGAAATATCAGAGATAATAATTTTGCGGCGGGAGCAATAGATTGGAAAAATGGATTAAACTGCGGAGGCGGAGGCTGCCAAGTTGAATATGATAATACTAGTTTAGTAGCATTTTTGGCTCCGAATACCGTTAAATATGATGACACTAATTTTTACTCAACACATTCAACTGGCGATACGAAATTTAGCCGAACAGTGGGTCTATTTGACGGAGGAGATTTTATGCAAATTGGATGCCATGTTCACTGGACTGATTTCGGGCAAAATTATTTAGTGGCATTGGACACTGAAATTTGGAATTGGCAAAAACCATAAATTGCGCAAATTAAAATATGACAATTAAAACCGCAAATAAAACCAAAAAAGCCTTTACTCTGATTGAAACTATTGTTGCCGTTAGCATACTTTCAACGGTGATGCTAACTATAACAGGGATATTTTCTTCTGTGATGAAAGCGCAAAGGCAAATGTTAGGGATGCAGGATGTTCAAAATTCAGCAAGATTTTTATTGGAATCATTAAGCAGGGAGTTGAGAATGGCTATTATTGACGAAGACGGAACTTGCATAACAGCAGGGCAGACATTTGAAGATCCGGCAGGAAACGGGTTAGCTTTAAGTTTTTTAAACTATAAACACGAGTGCGTTAGATATAGTTGGGGCGGACCAATGGTAGGAGGACCATTAAGTAAAACCGTAACCGTTGGAGCGGATACTACAACCCTGAGTTTAACAGAGAATAATCTTGTTTTAGAAGCTTTGCATTTCTATGTGAGAGACAATAGGGCAGCGGGGGCGCATCCTTTTGTAAGTTTTTTTATCGCTTTAAGAAGACCTAATACAACAGACGATGAGCAATCAATCAAAATTCAATCTTCTCTTTCGGCAAGATCGTATTAAAACTAAAAGCAAAAACAAAAAAGGAGATGTTGCCTTAGTTTTTGCAATTACGATTCTAATCGTTGTCCTTATAATCGGGCTTGCGATGGGTGAATGGATTGTGGCAAGTTTTAAAATTTCTAATGAAGCTAGATTTTCTGCTCCGGCTTATTATGCGGCTGATGCGGGAATTGAGCGGCTATTTTTTGATGTAGTCGCAAATGGAGGACCGCAAAATCAGCCAGATGTTTCTGCAAGCTGTGACGCTGCAAACGCTTATTTCTCTGGGAATATCCCTGACTCAGGGAATGTTTATCCAAATGATCCTTTTTACTTTGTTTGTATAAATAGCACAACTTCTTTTCAAGCAAAATCGGTAGGTGTAATGCAGCTTGCAAACGGGGAAGAAATTAAAAGGAGTATTGAAATAAATTGGGATGTAAGCTGGTAAAATAGATGAAAAAACGGTTTTATTTTTTTTGCGCTAAATGGATTCTGATGTTATGGAATATAGCTCCCGCAAAAGAAATTCCGATGTTTTCCCCTTGATAAGGGGGAATTGAAAGGGGTTTTTAAATAAATTTTTTTTGCGGGAGCTATACTTCGAAGTTTTTTTGTTTTGTATTGATAATTTTATTTCTTTGCCTTAAAATACAATTATGGATCGGCAAAATGCTAAAAATCGTATAGAAGCGCTTAAAAAGCAGCTGAAAGAGGCTGACTATGCTTATTTTGTTCTAGATAAGCCGATTATGTCTGATTCTGCAAGGGATTCTTTAAAAGATGAGCTGGAAGGGCTGGAAAAGCAATTCCCCGAATTTATAACCTCAGATTCCCCAACGCAAAGAGTAGGAGGGAAAGCAGCTGGAAAATTTGAAAAAATAAGGCACAAACATCCTAAGTATTCTTTTGATGATGTTTTTTCTTTTGAGGAGGTGCTGGAATTTGATAAAAGAGTTAAAAGATTTTTAAATTTGCCCGAAGACGAAAGCATTGAATATAATTGCGAGCTAAAAATAGATGGTTTGAATATATCTTTAATTTACAAAAATGGAGTTTTCGATAAAGCGATAACTCGCGGGGATGGTCTTGTGGGAGAAAATGTTACTCATACCGTTAAAACTATTAAAACCATTCCGCTTTCTTTGAATGAAAAAATAGACATTGAAGTCGGCGGAGAGGTTTTTATGCCAATAAAATCTTTTGAAGATTTAAATCGGCGGCAAAAAGAAGCGGGAGAACAAGTTTTTGCCAATCCGCGCAATGCGGCGGCAGGAACAGTGCGGCAGCTAGATCCGAAAATCGCAAACGAAAGAGATCTAGATTTTTTTCTTTATTCAATTTATGATGGTTTTGAGATAGGGACGCAGAATAAAATGTTGGAAGAGGGGAAAAAGCTTGGGTTTAAAATCAATCCAGATTGTCAAATTTGTAAAAACATTTACGAAACCAAGAATTTTTTTGATAGAATCTATAAAAAAAGAGAGCGCCTTCCTTTTGAAATTGACGGAGTAGTTATTAAGATAAATTCAATTGAATATCAAAAGCGGTTGGGACGGACTGCTAAAAATGCCCGCTGGGCGTGCGCTTACAAATTTTCTGCTGAACAGGCGGCTACGGTGGTTGAGGATATTCAAGTGCAAGTGGGACGAACGGGAGCGCTTACGCCTGTAGCCCATTTAAAGCCTGTAAAAGTGGCAGGTTCAACTATATCTAGGGCGACTCTTCATAATGAAGACGAGGTTTTGCGCAAAGATGTGCGAGTGGGGGATACAGTGATAATTCAAAAAGCGGGCGATGTGATTCCTGAAATAATAGAAGTTTTGAAAAAAATGCGATCGGAAGGAGCAAAGCTTTTTAAAATGCCCGAAAAATGTCCAATTTGCGGTTTTCCCGTTAAAAGAAAACAGGGAGAGGCCGCTCATTATTGCGCAAATCCAGAATGTTTTGCTCAAGAAAAAGAAAGTTTAATCCATTTCGTATCTAAAAAGGGAATGGATATTTCTGGGATGGGAGAAAAAATTGTGGAGAAATTGCTTGAAGATGGGTTGATTCGCGACGCATCGGATATTTATGATTTGGAAGAGGGTGATTTGAGCGCAATGGAGAGGTTTGCGGAAAAGTCGGCAGAAAATCTATTTAAATCAATTCAGAAAAGTAAAATTGTAGAAGCAAGGAAATTTATTTTTGCTTTGGGAATGCGGCATATTGGCGAAGAAATGGCAAACATTTTGGCAAAATTTTTGTTTCAAAAAATAAAAAAAGACATAATAACGGTGGAAGATTTTTTTGACGCAATAAAAAATTTTTCCGAAGATGATTTAAAAAACATTGATGGGGTTGGGGATAAAGTTGCAGAATCGGCGAGCGGGTGGTTTAAAGATAAAAAAAATATCCAGCTGATAAAAAAGTTTGGCGAAAAGCAGATTAGTTTGTTTTTTCCTAAAATAAATGATAAAATAAAAAGACTTGAAGGAAAAGTTTT
>JAZDGL010000059.1:0-10049 GCA_043806975.1 bacterium | reverse complement strand
AATATAAACAAAATAGTGTAATATGTTTATATTACTATGACCAATATAAACAAACCGAAAATAGGCAGATATATAGAGCAAAAAGAGGGTTTTAAGGCCTTTACTCCCTTTGATTTTCCTCCAAAAGGCGGTTTTGAAATTAGCGATAAATTGCACAAGAAACACGAGGAAGCTATCAGATTGGTTGGCAAGCTCGATGGAATAACTCGGCTTTTGCCTGACAAAGATTTTTTCATTTCTATGTTTATAGTGAAGGATGCAACCTATTCGAGCCAAATTGAAGGAACAAAGGCTACGATGCAAGATGCTGTGGCGGCTCCTGTGACAGAAGAAAAAAATCGTAAAACTTCCGATGTTGATGATATTGAGCATTATATTAAGGCGGCAAATTATGGCGTAGAAAGAACAAAAGATTTTCCTATTTCTCTTCGATTTATAAGAGAACTCCATGAGAAATTAATGACTAGTGCTCGTTCTACTCAGCATGCTTATCCCGGGGAATTTCGCCGATCTCAAAATTGGATTGGCGGAAAAACGCCCGCAGATGCTTCTTTTGTCCCTCCAGCGGTGTCTGATATGCACAAATCTCTTAATGATTTAGAAAAATTTATACACACAAAAGATGAATATCCTTCGTTAGTTAAGGCGGGTCTTTTGCATGCTCAATTTGAAACCATTCACCCGTTTACTGACGGGAACGGTCGAACGGGTCGAATGTTGATCGCAATGTATATACATCACACAAAGCTTTTGGAATTGCCGGTACTTTATCTGTCCAGTTATTTTAAAAAGTATCAAAAACTTTACTATCAAAAATTGCAGGGATATCACAACGAAGAATCAGAGGTATATGAATGGCTTGAATTTTTTCTTGAAGGTATAGTTGAAATTGCAAATTCAGGTATAGAAACATGCGCAAAAATTACCGTGTTGCGCGATCGAGATTTTGCCAAAATGCAAAAACTTGGCAAAAAATCCGCCGCCTCAACGCTAGAAATTGTCCGTAATTTGTTTAGTCAGCCAATCGTTGGGGTAGCGGAGATAATGAAATGGACAAAATTTACCGCGCCAGGCGCATATAAGGTCATTGAACGGCTTAAGAACTTGGGAATCCTTGAACCTCTTGGTGATGCCGATTATGATCAAAAATATATTTATGCCGATTATTACGAAATTTTTGATGATTCCTTCAGAGAAGCGCGAAAAAAGAAAAAATGATATGAAAAAAATTTAAAATCGACAATTATTATAGCTCCCGCAAAACGAATTATTTTAAAAATCCCTCTCACTCTCCCTTTAAAAAGGGAGAAGACATCGGAATTTGTTTTGCGAGAGTTATAATAAAGATATTTGCGAGAAATAACATTATGCAAGGAATAATCTACATAATGACAACTGCGGTTTCCGGTTTGATAAAAATCGGAAAAACCGGCACTGATAATTATATTAAACAATATGAATGATCTAATAAACATCAAAGTCATTCAAAAAGATTTTAATGGTGAAAAGAAAAGATTTGTTAATGCCAGGGAGTTGCATTCTTGGCTAGGCGTTGGAAAAAGATTCGCAACATGGATAACAGATAGAATAAAAAAGTATGATTTTGTGGAAGATTTGGACTATTTTACACCCATTCACATTTTTGGGAATGGGTTGGTGTGCAATAAAACTGGAAAAAATATTAAATCCATTGCCAAATTTGGCGATGGACTGAAACCTAGATGTGATGAGTATGTGGATGTTAAATAAATAACTCTAAAAACCGTCATCATCGTTAAAACATTTGCAATAGATAAAAACCATATGAAATCCAAAAAAACAAAACAAATTGCAATTTTTGAAGGCAGCCAAATCCGCCGTCATTGGGACGAAAAAAAGAGCTGTGGTATTTTGCCGTTTCCGATGTCATAGCCATATTAACTAAAAGCGTTGATCCCGTTGCTTATTGAAGAAAATTAAAAGAAAGACTATTGAAAGAGGGCGGGAATGAAACCGTGACAAAATGTCACGGTTTGAAAATGCCGGCTCCGGACGGCAAAATGCGTCTTACGGATGCCGCCGACACAGAAACTTTGCTTCGTCTAATTCAATCAATTCCTTTTCCCAATGCCGAGCCGTTTAAACTTTGGCTGGCGCAGGTTGGTTATGAAAGATTGGAAGAAACAGCTGATCCTGAATTGGGAATCAATCGCGCTTTGAAAACTTATTTTCAAAAAGGATACAGCCGAGAATGGATCAACCAAAGATTAAAAAGCATTGAAATTAGAAAATCTTTGACTGACGAATGGGAATTGCGAGGAGTAAAAGAAGGTTTGTAGTTCGCCATTTTAACGGATGAAATTATCAAGGCATGGACGGGTTTGACAACGAGGGAATACAAAAAGTTAAAGGATTTGAAAAAAGAAAATTTGCGCGATAATATGACTAATTTGGAATTGGTGCTGAATATGCTGGCGGAAACCGTTGCGACTGAAATTTCGCAAAAACGCGAGCCGAAAAATTTTGAGGAAAATAAACAAGCGGCGCGCGAAGGAGGCAGCGTGGCTGGTAATGCCAGAAAAGACATTGAGAAAAGAACTGGCGGAAAAGTTATCACTGGTAAAAACGCCAAACAGCTCAAATTAAATAGTAAAAAATAACATCATGAAAACAACTTTAAAAACCGATATCACCATTAAAGATATTTGCGAAGGGTTTGTCTATAACGAACTTGAGGGTAAGGGGCTATTTGGCTTGTCCGGGAAATTAACTATTCAGCCGGAGTATCAGCGAAATTACATTTATGCTTCCGATGGCGGGAAAAGAGAGATGGCCGTTATTGAATCGGTCATTAAAGAATATCCAATCGGTCTGATTTATTTTAATAAAGTTTCCGAAAGTGATTTGGAAGTTTTAGACGGACAACAGCGCATCACCAGTCTCGGGCGATTTATAACTGGAAAATTTGCCATTAAAGATGAAAACGGTATGCAACAAAATTTTAGCGGTATGGCAAAAGACAAAAAGGATAAAATACTGGAAACGAAACTTCTTATTTACGAATGCGAGGGGACGGAAAGCGAGATTAAAAAATGGTTTGAAACAATAAATATCGCCGGTGTTCCGCTTAATGATCAAGAATTGCTTAATGCGGTGTATTCTGGACCGTTTGTAACATTTGCGAAAGAAGAATTTAGCAATAGCAAAAATGCAAATACGCAAAAATGGAGCGCGTATGTATCAGGCAGCGCGAATCGGCAGGATTTTTTGGAACGCGCGCTAGATTGGGTGAGCAAAGGGAAAATCGATGGCTATATGAGCAAATATCGCTTTGACAAGAATATTGATGAATTAAAAACATATTTCAATAGCGTGATTGACTGGGTTTCTAGCGTATTTACTGATGTTGAAAGCGAGATGCGGGGACTTGAGTGGGGGCGAATGTATGAGGAGTATCACAAGAAAGCATATGATCCCGCGAAAGTTTCAGCCGAAGCGCAAAAACTTTACGCCGATCCGTTTGTAAAAAGCCGCAAAGGAATTTTTGAGTATATTCTCGGTGGCTTGACCGACACAAAATTGCTTGAAGTTCGTGTTTTTGACGAAGCAACAAAGAAGGCGGTTTATGTAAAACAAACTGCCAAAGCGGAGAAAAAAGGCGAATCAAATTGTCCGCTTTGCGCTATTGGACACAATTCCAATAAGAATAAGATATGGAAATTTAACGAAATGGATGCTGATCATGTTGCAGCTTGGAGCAAAGGCGGTAAAAGCGATATTAAAAACTGCCAAATGCTTTGCAGAACGCACAATAGAGCAAAAGGAAATCGGTGAACAATGTGACTGAGCTAAATCTAGGGAATAAAATCTATTTATGGACAAAGAAGTATTGCTGGATAATTTAAGGACAAATATGTCAAATAATTTGCTATTTAATAACGGGCAAGAGGTTGTATATTTTTTAATTAACGCTCGTAAGATTATTGATAATGAAAATTTAAAGACAAAATACAAAACATTATATGTTTACTGCAACTGGATAGTTCACTCTAAATTAGACAGAGAATCATCAACTAAATTTATATCATCTTTATTATCGCCTAATTTAATTTTAGGTAAATCAAACAAAGAAATTCTTAGCAATATCAAAAAGTATGTAAATGATATATTTAATTTCGAAAAATTAAAAGTTGATATTGAGAGTTTTGTTAAAGATAAAAAAATACCAGTCAACCCTTTATTAAATTGGAGTTCGTTTTGCAAACATTTTTTAAAAGAAGTTAATGCTTCTGAGATAGAATTTTATATGAATACTCCTATAAAAATTGTGGTAGAATGTGAAAATAGTAATCGTTATAAATATGCAGTATTTATTAATAAAAGAATTGGGTCTGTAGTATTAAAATATAAATAGAAACAAACGGCGCGCCAATTGCAGTGGCGAAAAATCTGAAACAAACCGCGCCGAAATTACTGGAATCAAAAATAAAGCAAGCGGCTTTCGCGAAACAGCGCTGGGATATGCGAAAGATTATGTTTTATTTAACATTTATTTAAAATAAAGCTATGAAAAACAATACTTCTTTAGCCATTTTTGAAAACTTCCGTATTCGTCGTATTTATGACGAGAAAACCGAAACTTGGTATTTTTCGGTGGTTGATATTATTGCCACCCTAACGGAACAGCATGATTACAAAAAAGCAAAAAGTTATTGGTCAACATTAAAGGATCGACTAAAAAAGGAAGGAAACGAGTTGGTCACAAAATGTGACCAACTGAAATTACTTGCTGCGGATGGAAAACTTTATAAAACTGATGTTGCCGATGTTGAAACACTTTTACGTCTCATTCAATCTGTCCCGAGTAAAAAAGCTGAGCCGATTAAACTTTGGCTGGCGAAAGTCGGCTATGAACGGATGCAAGAAATGACTGATCCCGAGAAAGCTCTTAACCGATCTCGCGAGTATTGGCAAAAACAAGGACGAAGCCAAAAATGGATTCAGCAGAGAATGATGGGGCAAGAGACGAGAAATAAGCTTACTGATTATTGGAAAAATCATGATGTTAAAGAACAAAACGAGTTTGCGATTTTAACAAACATTATTCATCAGGAATGGTCGGACTTGTCGGTAAAAGATCATAAAAAATTGAAAGGTTTAAAAACGCAAAATCTTCGCGATCATATGAACGAAGCGGAACTTATCTTTACCGCTTTAGCGGAACTTTCTACCCGACAAATTGCGGAAAATATGCAAACAAAAGGGCTAGAGCAAAATAAAATCCCTGCCAAAAAAGGCGGTAAAATTGCCAAAGACGCGCGCAAAGCGCTGGAGCAGAAAACAGAAAAGTCAATTATTACCGGCGAAAATTTTTTGCCGATGAAAAAATCTAAAACCTAAAAAATATGATTTTTAAAGAATATTTAGAATATATCAAAGATAATCCGCGAGGACTTTGGTTTAAGGCCAAATGGTACGGTTGGGGTTGGGTCCCAGTCCGATGGCAAGGTTGGATTGTCGTGGTTTTTGGTTTAGCGATTGGTTTTTTCGGTATCTATGTTGGGGAGATTGATGACGCGCCCGGCGCGGCGCTTTTGGGTTTTCTGCTAATGATTGCGTTATTTATCGCTTTTGGTTATTGGAAGGGTGAAAAACCGCATTGGAGTTGGGGCGGTCCGCGTAAAAAATAATTGGCGTTTTTGAATCAGCAAAAGATTCCCAAAGAAATTTCGTGCAAAGTTTAGGATATCCCGCTAATTTAAATTAGCCGTCTCGTTTGGGGCTTTGTCCCTTGGCACTTGGGGTTTGCGGCAAACTCGTTTGTTGTTTTATAAAAAAGCCCCAAGCTAAAATTTCGCAAGGGGCTTATGCACAGTAGAATCGCAAGTCGCGTTATTTTTTCAGTTTATCTTTAACTGACGCGATAGCGAGATTATTAAAAGGTATAGATGACCATCCGTCGAGAAAGCCTATTTTGTGCAGAATAACATATTTGTGTTCTGTTAAATTTTCGCGGGAGAGAGCTTCGTGAATCGTCTCGCTTTTACCATCATCATCGGGCGGATATTCCAAATCAGGATGAAGATATTCTGGTGGATATATCTTTCTACTTGATCTTTTTACAAAAACATGATGAAAGCTGTTGTCGCTATACGCGACATACAAAGTTTGCCGTACATTTCCATGCCCAAAGGCTTCACTTTCGTTTTCCATGAGTGATAGATTCAGAAAGTCGTTATCTATCTCTAATACCTCAATCATTAATGGATTATGTTTTGTGTTTTCAGGCAGATTTTTAAGCAGATTTTTTAGGAATGGAAACTGTTGCAGTGATTCATCAATCGTGATGTTGTTTCGTCCTATCATTTTTGTATCCTCCTTTTGTTTTTTGCTAGTTTTCAAAATACAAATTGAGAAAAGCACAGGCGTGTCTCTCCTAAGTCGTAAATTACATCAAACCGAAGAAAAAAGCAAGAGTAAAATAAAAAAACAGAAATTTCCCGCCAAGGCAGTAAATTTTTCCAAGCTCATTTTTTTAATTACTCAAGAAATATGTTATAATTTTATTATTGATAACTAATAATTAAATTTATGGATAAAAAGATATTTATTCTTTTTATTGCCGGAGCTATATTAACTTTTGGAATAGTATTTGGAAAGACTTATCTAAATCATAATGACAGTAACTCGTTTCAAAATGTGCCGCCGCAAGCAAATCAATACAATTTTTCAAAGTTAGATAAAGATTTTTTGCTCAAACGAGAAAAATTCCATCTGATCGTGTCCGCCGTTGATATGCGCATCAGAAATTCTTCGAGTATGGGCGCTGTGGTCTCCGCCATAATACGGTTCAAGCGCCTTGCGCGTTAGATTAGATATCCAAGATCCAGAATATACACATATCCTGATAAATTCTGAAACTTGGTTTCCTGTCCGTCTTGGGAGGACGATGTCTTCCATTAAGCGACTCTAAATTCATAGAGACGAGGCAGCGCCGTATCTCTATGCGTAGAATTAGCTATTAGTGGCAAGGCGGGGGAAAATATGATAGAATAGTTAAAATAAATTCGTTGGAATAATTATGGCAAACAGCAATCTTACAAGCGCAAAAAAGGCAAAAAAACGACGAGTTTTATGTTTACGATAAGAACGCCAAGCCTTTAAGATCAAATAGTAAAAAATAGGGGGAAAATTCTCTAAAAAATAATTCGTAATTTAAAAACTATGCAAGGATATAAGACAAATATAGAAAAAGACACTTTGGAAAACGGAAATTTCCGCAAAGTGCTTTATACGGGCAAGTACAGCCAATTAGTGCTAATGAGCTTGATGCCGAATGAAGAAATTGGGATGGAAGTTCATCCCGCGAATGATCAGTTTTTTCGCTTTGAAAGCGGAAAGGGTAAGTGCGTTATTGATGGGAATGAATATAGCGTTGAAGATGGCGATGCAGTAGTTATCCCTGCGGGAGCGCGGCATAATGTCATCAATCTTTCTAATTCAGAGGATCTCAAACTTTATACTATTTATTCTCCCGCTCATCACAAAGACGGAATAATACGCGCGACAAAAGAAGAAGCGGAAGCCAGCGAGGCGGAATTTGATGGAAAAACAAGCGAATAGTGGTAATACGGTAAAAAGTGTTGGTAAGATGTAATTTTTGCAGGCGAAAAGCGGGGCAGGGGAAATTGTTGCGATAGCTTCCGCAAAACAAATTTATTTTAAAATCCCTTTTATTTTCCCCCTTATTAAGGGGGAAAATATCGGAATTTATTTTGTGGGAGCTTTAAACTAAAAATCAGGGAGGAACCCCTGATTTTTAATAAGAATGTTCTGCAAAAATAGCGAAAAAGAGGCTATTTAAGCATATTTGTTTCTTGTCAACTTATTTTAAAATAAAATTTTTCGTATAAAAACTAAGTCTTTTTTGTGATTTATTGTTAACTTTTTGCAATAATAGCCGCAATAAGTATGCCCGTGCGTTAAAATATGCGAGCAATGTAAAAGATGTATTAAATAAGGGTTTAAGCGGTTCATATGGTTAAAAATGAATTAAAAAATTGCTTTAATCAGCAACAAAAATCAGTATACTGCAAATTTTAATTATTGTCAAGTCTAGCTGACGAAATTTACAGACGAACCACTTGAATTTTAGGTCATTTTTTAGTATATTTATATCAAGAAAATATCAGAACTTGTTTTGCGGCAGTCGTCCATTCTAGCAGCGCCCCCTTAGCTCAGTTGGCAGAGCGGCGGTATCGTAAACCGCAGGTCGTCAGTTCAAGCCTGACAGGGGGCTCAGAATCAATTATCAATTATCAATTAAAATCAAAAACAGGCCGTTTGACCTGTTTTTGCGATTATGAGCGCGCTAATTATCTAAATAGCGCTCGTCTTTTATATTGTCTCCATCCTGTTGTGGCGGCTTGGGTAATTTTAGCGCTTACCGCGGGGTATTCGCGCAAGGTATCGTAAAGTTTTAGCGCATAAATTTGCGCCAAGGGAAATTGGGAAAGGTATTTATCTAAAAATTCTCCTTTATTAGGAAGATCATAGGTGGCGCGCATTTCTTCAAGTTTAAGCGCGAAGCGATTTCGCATTTCTGCGATAAAATCATCTATGCCCATTCCATATTCTTCAATAATTTCTGTAAGGGTTTTTTTCTCTTTATACATTTCCATAATCAGGCTTAACGGGGTAGTTCCTAAAATTTCTGCCGCCCCCTGGATTATTATAAGTTCTGAATCGGCGGATATATTTTCCGACAATATATTTGAAGATGAATTATTGCTAGTTGTTGTTTGCGCGCAGGCTGGTTGAGCAAATAACAAACCTCCCGATAGCGCCAATGCTAACATTCCCCCAGTAATTTTTTTGATCATATTTTTTTCTTTATATTATTAATTTTTACGATTTTGTTTCGACCTTTTTTGCACCCCCAATTATACCTCCGTTTTTTTACGCCCCCATATCCCCCTCGCGCCCCCATATTTTATGAACTAAACTTTTTATCCTCAAAAATTTTCTTAAAACTTTTAAGGATAAAACTCAACGGTTGTTCTTAACGCCTCCTTGACGCCTCTTGGGCTTATACTATAATTAAAATACAATAAATGTTTTAAAAAATAATTAAGTAATCATTAAACTTAAATGAAACTACAAATTCAAGGCGGAGGGAAAAATTTGAAAACGCTAATGCGCGAGATTGGGTATTTTGAGAATGTTAATCGGAAAGGGGAGCTGAATTATATAAGGCAAATTGGCGGGGCTGATTATCCAAGATTCCATATTTATCCGAAAAATATGGGCGAAGGTTTTGAGCTGGATATTCATTTTGACGCAAAAAGACCTTCTTATGGTGGGGCAAGGGCGCATAATGGCGAGTATGACGGGGATCTCATAGAGAAGGAAGGGGAAAGAATAAGAAGAGCATTAGGAATTTAAATGAAATTAGAACTTTTGTCTCCTGCGGGAACATTGGAAAAATTAAAAACTGCTTTTCTTTTTGGCGCTGATGCGGTTTATGCAGGTGTGCCTGATTTTAGTTTGCGTAGCAGAATAAACGATTTTACTTTCTCTGAAATGCAAAAAGGGGCTTTATACGCGCATAGTCGCGGTAAAAAAGTTTATGGCACGCTTAACATCTATCCGCATAATCATCATTTGAAAAAAATAGGAGAAGCGATTAAAAAATATAAAGAAGCGGGTATTGACGCGTTAATAATTTCTGATCCAGGGGTTTTGCAAATGGCAAAAGAGATTGCGCCAGAAATGGAAATTCATTTATCAACACAGGCAAATTGCACTAACTGGCAGGCGGCGAAATTTTGGGCGCAGCAAGGAGTAAAGCGGATTATTTTAGCGCGGGAAGTTTCTCTCGAGGAGATAAAAGAAATTCACAAGAAGCTGCCGGAGGTTGAGTTGGAATGTTTTATCCATGGAGCAATGTGCGTTTCTTATTCGGGGCGATGTATTTTAAGCAAATTTCTTTCTGATCGCAGCGCTAACCAAGGATGGTGCAGCCAGCCGTGCAGATGGGCGTTTGAAATTTCTCCTTTAAAAAATTCAGG
>JAZDGL010000058.1:0-2369 GCA_043806975.1 bacterium | reverse complement strand
CGGCAAGACCCTTTTGCCAATTCATTTTTTTCTGAAATTATAAAAGCAGGCTTCCCAAATTCATCAGTGATTTTTCCCGCAATAAGACCGACAATCCCTGCAATACAATCAGGAAGACTAGCAAAAATAAAATTATTTTCTGCGATATTTTCATCTTTTTTTATCTCGTCTATAATTTGTTTTGTAAGTTTTTGCCGTTTCGTGTTCTTCGCCTCTATATCTTTTGCAAGCTCTTGCGCTTCTAGTCGCGAACGAGTAATAAGAAGTTGATAAGAAGTATTCGCGTGGTCAATTCTTCCTGACGCATTAAGACGCGGTCCCAATTGATATCCAAGGCTATGCGTATCTAGCGAAAGTTCAGATTTACCATCATAAATTTGCGCCGCCTTTAAAAGTTCTGCTATTCCTAACCGCCAATTTTTTTCCAATATCATCAACCCGTATTTTACCAGCGTTCTATTCTCGTCAATTAGAGGACAGACATCAGCAACTGTTCCCAGCGCGACAATATCCAGCATACATTTTAAATATCCATCTATCCCGCCAAATTGCTGAAACTTCTCCTTGATTTCCTCTTTATTAGGGATAGAAAATTTATCTTCTTGGGGTGGCACCCCCTCCAACTCCCCCTCCCGGAGGGGGAGAGAAGCTGAGAACATTTCCAGAGTTTTTAACAGCGCCGAAATTAGTTTATACGCCACACCCACGCCTGCTAAAAATTTAAATGGATACTTATCGTTTTTCTGTTTTGGGTCAACAACGGCAAAAGCATCAGGAACATCCTGCACTATTGGATGGTGATCTGTTATTATTACATCAATCCCCTCTTTTTTCGCTAAATCAACTTCTTTTTTGTTTGATATGCCGCAATCAACTGTAATCACGAGATTAACATTTTGGCGCGAAAATTCTTCAATTGCTTTCGCATTCATTCCGTATCCCTCCGCTTCTCTGTTGGGGATATATACAGAAACATCGGCTCCCAAAAGAATAAGTGTTTGAGATAAAAGCGCAGAGGCGCAAACCCCGTCCGCATCATAATCGCCAAAAATAACGATTTTTTCTTTTTTGTCGTCTGCCTTTCTATTTGGCGGAAAAATTGCCGCGATAATTCTGTCTATCGCTTTTTTCATCCCTAACATTAAAAATGGATCATACGGATCTTTATAATAATCAGGACATAAAAACTGCTCCACTTTTTTATGGTCAATAATTTTCCTTTGATACAAAAGATTTGCTATCACAGGATGAATTTCTGGAAATTTTAACAAAAACTCCTCAGGAGCTTTTTCTTTTATTTTCCACAGCATAAGTTTATTTTTTCGTAGGAGCGGAAGATTTTCTGCCCCTACAATTTAAAATTTCTTAATTTTAATCGCGCAATCAGGGCAAATCATTTCACAAATAGATTATCTGCTACACCTTATAGACCAATAACCGCAGCACCAGCCATCAAGCGGAGGGCATTGATTATCAAACCCTAATGTTTCATTTTTAGTTACCAATAACCAAGTAACTCCATCGGATGTATAATGATAAGCATTCCCATACCAAGGGTAAGATCCATTGAACAAAGGCGCCTGCGGGACGCTAGTCATAAAATTCGGCACAAGCGCGCCTACCAACATTGCCCACTTGTCAGAATCATCCCCGTCATTATCCCACCCAGGAACAATGGGGAAGGCGCCATGAACACCATAATATGCCCATAAAGCAGTGGTAATTTCTTTAAAATCTTGCTTCCTTATTGAATCCCTAGCCCTTGCTTTCATAAAATTCAAGGACATAACCCCAACCGCAGATAGAATTCCTATGATTGCGATGACTATAATCAGCTCAATTAGGGTGAACGACTTTTTCATTGGCATAGGTTTATTCTTTTCGTAGGGGCAGAAGATTTTCCGCCCCTACAATTTAAAACTTCTTTACTTTAATCGCGCAATCAGGGCAGATCATTTCACATTGTTTACAGGCAACGCACTTGGTTAAATCAACATCAACGGTCGGCTTGCCGGAAGGAGAAAGTTCTTTTTTATTGAAAAAAATCGCTTTTCTAGGGCAAACCTCCGCGCAAAGCCCGCACGCCTTACAAAGCTGCGGATAAGTGGAAATTTCTTTTTCTTGGTCGCGTTTAATTTTTGGATTTAGATTCGGCATAAAAATATTTTAATTGGTTTTTCGTAAAAACAAATTTGTAAGGAAAAGCCTTCGTGTTCGCCCTCAAAAACCTCTTTAACCGGGCAGACACATAGGTCTGCCCCTACAAAATAAAAAATAATAATTTTACGCTTCTAGCGCCTTCAAATTCTCTTGCCTTAATTTTTCGTTTGTTTTAAATTTTTCACCTAATTCTTGTTCCATCGCTTTTA
>JAZDGL010000057.1:0-22180 GCA_043806975.1 bacterium | reverse complement strand
ATACAAATTCCGTCGGCGTCCAAAGTGAGGGCGAGGCGGAAGGGGGGTGTGGGGGGAATTCCGCCTCGCCCGAGCCGAAGCAAAGAGTTTCCGCTGTTTGGCGTTAAGCCAAACATCAAAGCAAAACCATTTTCAATTCCTTTTAAAAGAAAGGGGGTCGCGCGAAAAAATAAAGAATTGAAAAGAAAATTGTTTTGCTTTGCTCGCTGAAGTTCGGCGGGCGGAAACGCTGGGGCGGGGTTTCAAATCATTCGAGCGATTTTCGCTCGAAAAAGGTTCGAGCTTCGTTCAGTAATTGCGACCAATTCAGACATTTTGAAAATTCCTGGGTTGGCAGGAGCTGCTTTAAGCAATTAGATAAAAATAAGCAATAAAATTATGGCAGTGTCTTTTTTTAACGATTTAGAGACAAAATTTTTCTTATCATTTTACTTTTTATGCAAATTTCGGTTTAAGTATTTCAGCGAAGAAGATATTAAAAAATATCAACAAAAAAAAGCGAAAAAGATTGTAAATTATGCCGTTTCCCATTCAAGTTTTTTTAAAAAACATTTTGCCGGTTTTGATTTAAACGATTTTTGCTCGCTTCCCGTTGTTAATAAAAAAATAATGATGGATAGTTTGACTGATTATAATACGGTTGGGCTGGGGAAGGATGAGATAATAAATTTTTGTTTAGAAGTTGAAAAAACCAGGGATTTTTCAAAAAGATTAAAAGGGATGAATGTTGGTATGTCTTCGGGGACAAGCGGGAATAAGGGGGTGGAAATTGTATCGCAAGAAGAAGAAAGGTATATGAAAGCCTCGCTGTTTGCTCGTTTTGATTTTCCTAAAAATGAAAAAATCAATCTTGCCTTTATTTTAAGGGTTAGCGCGCCGGCTTTTAATTTAGATAAATTCGGGCATAAACTTACTTACATAAGTCAGCTGAATTCTATTGATGAAATAAAAAAACAGCTTGAAAAAATTCAGCCGAATGTTATTTCTGCGCCTCCCTCAATGCTTAAAATAATAGCTAAAGAAGCAGAGGGCGGCAGGATTTCAATTAAGCCCAAAAAGCTGATTTCTTATGCGGAAATACTTTACCCGGATGTAAAAGATTATTTGGTTAAAGTTTTTAAATGCGATATTCACCAAATTTATAAGTGCACAGAGGGACCAATCGCTATTTCTTGTAAATGCGGCAGTTTGCATATTAACGAAGATTTGGTGCTTGTAGAAACATTAAATAATGATGGGACGACCACTCCGGCAGGCAATCCGTGCCAAAAACTGATTATCACCGATTTGCATAAAAAATCACAGCCGATAATTCGCTATGAATTGAATGATATTATCACAATTAGTCCAAAAAAGTGCCAATGCGGTTCATCATTTAGGGTTATAGAGAATATTCAAGGCAGATCTGACGATATTTTTTGGGCGAAAAATATCAAAAATGGCGAGTGGCAATATATTTTCCCGGACTATATTAGCAGAGCGATTATCACAGCTTCCGAAGATATTGATGAATATCAGGCGATACAAAATTCTCCCGATGATATTTTAGTAAGAATTCAATTGAGAGATGGCGCAGGCAAAGAGCAGTTTGATAGCCAGGCGGTTGAAAAAAATATCAGCGATGTTTTTAACGGTTATGGATGCAAGCCGCCAAAGATAATGGTGGCGCTTGAAAAGCCGGAATTTAATAAAAATTCAAATAAGTTAATTAGAATTCGTAGAAATTTTAGTTTAAATTAAAAATATGGCGCAAAACAAAAGAATTGAATCGCTGGATATTTTACGAGGAGTGTCGTTGATGTTTATTATAATTTTTCACTCATCAATATATAACTATGCGAATATTCACAAAATTGATTTTAGCAGTCCGCCCATAGTTGTTGTTTTGATGAGTTTTATGGCTTTGTGGGGAGGGATATTTATCATTTATTCTATGGTGGCAAACACTATAATGCTTCTTGAAAGAAGTCAAAAGGCGGTAAAATTTAAAATTTTTCTTTACCCAATAGTTGCCGGGGTTATTTATATATTTCTTCATTATATTTTGAATATCTTTTTAGGAAGATGGAATGTTGATTTTGTGAATAACAAGCCAGATTTGACCGTTGTTGCTGGGTCTTTGCGTAATGGGAGTTTTGTATTTCCGCATCTTGGGAAATTTTTTGAAGGATCGTCGCTGTCAGCGATAGCTTTAAATCTTATTATTTTATCGTTAGTTTTGTTTTTATTATTAAGGAAAAATGGGGTGGAAAAAGAAAAACGGAATTATTTAATTTTGGGATTTTCAGGTATTTTGATTATGGCGGTATCTTTTGCGAGGGTTCCAATTTTTCATCTATTCACACAGGCGGTAGAGGGGAAAAATTATTTATTAGCGGCTTTTTTCAGTTTTGTTGTCGCCAATCCTTATCCGTTATTGCCATATTTGGCTTATGGAATTTTTGGTGTTATGGCAGGGATGATGATTTATCAGGGGAGAAATAAGCTGTTAAAAATTGTAATTGCTCCGCTGGGGGCAGTGTTTTTTGCTTACGGGTTATTCGGTATGATGAATTTTGATAAAACAATTTCAAAACCCGATTATTTTTGGTATTTTAAGACGAATTTTGAGCTTGGGGTGTTTATGCTTTTATTGGTTTTTGCGGTGTTATTTTTGGAGTCAAAACCTAATTTGCTAAATAAATTATCAATTATAAAGTGGTTTAGCAGGGTAAGCATAACGATCTATATGCTTGAAACAACTGTTTCTGAAATTTTTAGGGTTGTTTTGCTCTCGGTTTTGCCATCATGGAATCAAACAATTAACGGCTGCTTGATATTTGGGGGGTTGAATGTAGTCTTGTGGATTGTGATATTATTTTTTTGGAAAAAAATAAATTTTAAGCATAGTTTAGAATATTATTGGGTAGCATTTTTTAATAAAATCGGCAAAGATTCAACGAAAATGGATTTTTTGCCGTAAAGCATAACTCCCGCAAAACAAATTTATTTACAAAACCCCCTTCAATTCCCCCTTATTAAGGGGGAAAATATCGGAATTTGTTTTGCGGGAGCTATGGCTACGGCGCGAAGAATTTAAAAAAGCGCAGTCATAATTTAAATGGAAAAAATTTTTAATTTTGATGATATTGTTAAATATACAAAAAATAATCTTGATTTTGTTCAAGATTATTTTAAGCTGATTCACCTTCAAAATATTTTGGGGATTTTTTTGATTTTTTTGTTGGGGCTGGCTTGCGGAAAGGGATTTAGTAATTCAAGCGCGCGAATTTTTCTAGGGTTTTTTGTGATATTTTTTAGCTATTCTTTTTGTTCAATCGCGAATGATATTTACGATTTAGAGATAGACAGGATAAATTCTCCGAATAGACCGCTTCCATCGGGAAGAATAGAAATTGGGTTAGCTAAACGGCTGGCGCTAATAAATGCTTTATTTACAATTTTATGCGGGATAATTGGTGGAGCAACATTTGTTGTATGCGCGATTTTGATGCTGATTATAGGAATTTCTTATTCTTTTCCGCGGTTTAAACGGTTGTCTGATAAAAGTTTTCTTGGCTGGGGGCTTTTAGTTTTTGCTTATTATATATTGCCGTATTTTTTGGGATTTTCTTCTATTTTAAATTTTAAAATAAGCAATTTTTTAATGTTATCGGGAATTGCCTGCATTGGCGGAGCAAAGTTGTTTTTAAAAGATTTCAGAGATGAAAAGGGAGATAAGGAATGTAAAAAAATAACCCCTCTAATAATGATGGGGAAACGAAAATTATTTTTATTGATTTATGCTTTGACCGTTGCGGGGTTTATTTTTATTCTTGCGTTTTTAAAAATAAAATCGGTCAGCTTTTATGTATATATGTTTATTTCGGCTTATTTTTTTGTCTATTTAATGTTGCTTTTAAAAATTCAGAATGCCGAAAAAGTGTCAAAGCAAAAACTTTTTTCTTTAATTATCAATCGCTTAAACCTTGCTTTGATTATTCTTTTCATTTTCTTTATCTGAAAAATAACGAAAGAAAAAATATGATGAGATAAAAACAATTAATGGAGAAGCAAGCATTATGTGAAATGCGATTTCTTCGCTAATTGTTATTAGCATAGTCATTGCTAAAATTGGCAGAATAAAACCAAAAAAAATTGTTTTTAAAATTGTTTTCAATGTTTCCATAAATTAATCATGAGGAGGATAAATACTCCAAGTCATTAAAAACATTATCGGAAGAGTGATTATTCCCAAAATTACAGCTAGGAAAAATGCGACTACGCGATTAGTATTTTTATTATAATCTTTCATTAAGTTTAGTGTATAAAAAACAGGGAAATTTGGCAAGTATTAAGCCCTGTGGATAATTGGTGACGCAGCATTATAAAAACAGCATTTGGATGCTGTTTTTATAAAAATAAGCCGATAAATTAAATTTTAGCAAAAAATTACCCAAGCATTTTCTTGCATTTCACGCAAACGAGTATTTTCTCTCCGCCGATGGTCGCTTTTTGCAAATTGGGATATTTTCTTCTTTTTCCGGTTGGGTTCCTGTGCGCTCTTTCCAAAGCCGCTCGCGTTTTCATCATAATTGAACCTTTTCCGCAGATTTGACAAATTTTTGCCATAAATTTATAAATATGTTAATTTAAATCTAGTTGAATTATACCATAGTTTAATATATTGTAAAGTCGCGGCGGTAAAAAAAGCGTCGCGCGAAAATAAAAAATCTAACATTATTTTTATGAATTCCAATAGCGCAATTATTTTATTTTTCCAAATAGCCATTTTAATTATGTCGGTAGTCGTTCACGAAGCATCTCATGGGCTGGCGGCTTATAGGCTGGGCGACCCGACTGCAAAAGATTATGGGCGAATTACATTAAATCCATTGTCGCATCTAGATTTTTTCGGGTCTTTTCTTGTTCCGATACTTTTGTGGCTGGCAAGCGGAGGAACTTTTGTTTTTGGATGGGCAAAGCCTGTTCCATATAATCCTTATAATTTGCGAAATCAAAAAAGGGATCCTGCACTGGTAGCCTTGGCGGGTCCTATTTCTAATTTTTTGCTGGCTTTGTTTTTCGGGTTGATTTTTAAATTTTTCGGTTCGTTTTTGTTATCTTCCTCTAAGGCGGAGCTTGGTATAATAATTTTCCAGTCTATTATTTTAATAAATATAGTTTTAGCTATTTTTAATTTAATCCCCATCCCCCCACTGGACGGCTCAAAAATACTTTTTGCCGCGCTTCCGCCGACAATGGACAAAATCAAAATTTCATTAGAGCGATACGGAATGATAATTTTAATAGGCTTCCTAATTTTAGATTCATATACTCAAATTTTAACTATTTTAGTGAGCGTTTCTGTCTGGGCGTTCACAAAAGCGCTTGGAATTAGCTATTTGTTTTTATGAAAAAACTTGAATTCCTTCTTTTCATTTTTTTATTTGACGAAAATCGTATCAGGAATTATAATACAGCCGTAATCAATGCGCGCAAGCGCATAATTTCTAAATCATTTAAGTAATAAGAAAAAATGAATATCAAAAATCTTACTATTGGTAAAAATGCTCCGGAAATTGTAAATGTTGTTGTTGAAATAACTAAGGGCAGCCAAAATAAATATGAATATGATGAGAAAGAAGATGTGATTAAATTAGATAGAGTTTTGCATTCGCCGCTTTTTTATCCTGCCGATTATGGGTTTATTCCTGAAACAAGGTCTGAAGACGGTGATCATTTAGATGCTTTAATCATTGCTACTACAACATTTTTTCCTGGGGCGGTTATTCCAGTAAGACCAGTAGCGATGTTTAATATGACGGATAAGGGCGAGAAAGATAAGAAAATTATTGGAGTGGTTGCGGATGATCCGCGGCTAAACCAAATTAAAGGCTTGAAAGATTTGAATGAGCATTTTCCAAAAGAAGCTTCGCATTTTTTTGCTGAATACAAGCGGTTAGAAGAAAAAGAAGTTGTCGTTGAGGGGTGGGAAGATAAAGATGCTGCAATGGAAGAGATTAAAAAATCACAGGAAAAATATAGAGAAGAAAAGATATAGTTATTGATGCGTGGTTTTGTGTGTAGTTCTTGCAAAACAAATTTATTTACAAAACCCCCTTCAATTCCCCCTTATTAAGGGGGGGGGGGGGAAATAATCGGAATTTATTTTAAAATCCCTCTTCTGCCCAAGGCAGACCGCCTTGGGAGGTAAAAAGGGAGAAAATATCGGAATCCCCCTCAACCCTCATTTTTTAGGGGAGAATATTGGAATTTTTTGTATTTTTTGACTTTTCTTTTAATGTCTGCTATTATTCAATTGAAATTAAAAATTAAACTCTGAAATTGGATATTTTTTTATTTTGTCCAATTTCTAAAATTTAGATATACTATGCCTACTATCAATCAGTTAATTAAAAACCCTAGAAAAAGCAAACGAACGAAGTCTAAATCTCCAGCGCTTTTACGAAGGTTCAATGTTTTGAGCAATAAGCCAATAAAAGACGAGGCTCCTTTTAAAAGAGGCGTTGTGATTAAAGTTGGGACTATGACTCCAAAAAAGCCGAACTCTGCTTTAAGAAAATTTGCGAGAGTAAGGCTAACTAATAATATGGAAGTAACGGCATATATTCCAGGCATTGGGCATAATATCCAAGAGCACGCAGTTGTTATGATTAGAGGCGGAAGGGTAAAAGATCTTCCAGGCGTTCGCTATCATGTTGTTCGCGGGGTGCTAGATTCTGCTGGCGTAGAAAAAAGAATGCAGCAAAGAAGCAAATATGGCGCAAAAAAGCCAAAAAAATCGGAGTAAATAATTTTTAACTAACCTTATATTATAACTAATCTCTATGTCTAGAAAAGCTAGAAAAGTAGAAAAAAACCAAATAATTCCGGATTCAAAATTTAACAACCCTCAAGTTGCTAAATTGATAAATTATGTAATGAAAAAGGGCAAAAAGCAAATAGCCACAAGAATTGTTTATGGGGCGTTTGACGCGGTAGAGCAAGAAACAAAGCAAGATCCAATTCAGATTTTTGATAAGGCTTTGAAAAATACAATGCCTTATTTGGAAGTAAAATCTCAAAGAGTTGGCGGAGCTAATTATCAGGTTCCAAAGGAAGTGAGAGGTGAAAGAAGATTGGCGCTTTCTTTGAGGTGGATTCTTGCGGCGGCAAAATCCAAAAAAGGAAAACCAATGACTGCTAAATTAGCCGAAGAATTAGTCGCGGCGTCCAATAACCAAGGGACAGCAGTTAAGAAAAAGCAAGATATGCAAAAGATGGCAGAAGCCAACAGAGCATTTGCGCACTTTGCATAAATAATAGGACTTACGCGTTTAGCGCATTTCTTCTTCAAACACTGTCGTGTAATTCCCAAACAAAAACTTTATAACTTTCAACTTTATAACATTATAACTAACTTATGCCAAGACTTTATCCTCTTGAAAAAATCAGAAACATAGGTATTATTGCCCATATTGATGCAGGTAAGACTACGGTTTCAGAGCGGGTGCTTTTTTATACCGGGATTTCTCATAAAATTGGGGAAGTACACGAGGGGGCGGCTACTATGGATTGGATGGAGCAGGAAAGAGAGCGCGGAATTACAATCACTTCTGCCGCGACAACTTGTTTTTGGTCGCAAACTTATCTTACGGACAAAAAAGAGAACAAACATAAAATAAACATTATTGATACTCCCGGGCATGTGGATTTTACTGCGGAAGTTGAAAGAAGTTTGCGCGTTTTAGACGGAGGCGTTGTTGTTTTTGATGGAGTCGCCGGTGTTGAGCCGCAATCGGAAACCGTTTGGAGGCAGGCGGATAAATACAATGTTCCTAGAATTTGTTTTATCAATAAATTAGATAGAACTGGCGCAAGTTTTGATAGAAGTTATCAATCAATTTTGGATCGCTTAACTCCAAACGCAATCCCAATCCAATTTTCAATCGGGATTGAAAGCGATCTTGAAGGAGTTGTGGATTTGATTAGAATGAAAGCGCTAAGATTTGACGGAGCGCACGGAGAGAATGTTATTGAATCGGAAATTCCTGAGAATTTAATGGAGAAAGCGAAAGAAATGAGAGAAAAAATGCTGGAAAAAGCCGCTGAATGCGACGATGTTGTTGCGGAAAAATTTTTGGAAGGAAAGGAAATTTCGGAAAGCGAGATTAAAGTTGCGATCAGAAAAGGAGTATTGAGCTCCGCTATTTTTCCTGTGCTTTGCGGTTCCGCTCTTAAAAATAAGGGAGTGCAGCTTATGCTTGATGGGGTGCTTGATTTTCTTCCATCTCCTCTTGATATTCCTCCAGTTATTGGAACAGATATTAAAGATGAATCAAAAAAGATTGAGAGAAAGGCAAATGACGATGAGCCGTTTACCGCGCTTGCATTTAAAGTCGCAACGGACCCTTTTGTTGGGCAATTAACTTTTTTCAGAGTTTACGCCGGAGTTTTAAAAGCGGGTTCTTATGTTTTGAATTCAACGAGCGACACGAAAGAAAGAATTGGGAGAATTTTAAGAATGCATGCTAATAAGAGGGAAGAAATAGAAGAAATTTATGCGGGCGACATTGCTGCGCTTGTGGGCTTAAAGAAAACTACGACTGGCGATACGCTTTGCGATATGAGCCATCCTGTTGTTCTTGAAAGGATTTCTTTCCCTGAGCCGGTTATTTCTATTAGGATTGAGCCGAAAACAAAAGCAGATCAAGAAAAAATGGGTGTTGCGCTTAGAAAGCTTGCCGAAGAAGATCCAACTTTTCAAGTTAAGACTGATGAAAATACATCGGATACAATTATTTCTGGAATGGGCGAGCTGCATTTGGATATAATTGTTGATAGAATGAGAAGAGAGTTTAAAGTAGAGGCGAATATCGGTCAGCCGCAGGTTGCCTTTAAAGAAACAATCAAGAGAATGGCGGAGGCAGAAGGAAAATATATTAAGCAATCTGGAGGGCGGGGACAATATGGACATGTTTGGCTTAGGGTTGAGCCAAACGAAGAAGGTTCTGGTTTTGAATTTACAAACGAAATAAAAGGAGGAGTAATTCCGCAAGAATATATTCCAGCGGTTAAAAAGGGTGTGGAAGAAGCGCTAACGAGGGGAATTCAGGCTGGATATCCGATTGTTGATGTAAAAGTCGCGCTTTATGACGGGTCTTTCCATGATGTAGATTCCTCGGAGGCGGCATTTAAGGTCGCGGCATCTATGGGGTTTAAGGCGGCGGCGGAAAAAGCGGGACCGTATATAACCGAGCCGATTATGAAAGTGGAGGTTGTTGTGCCAGAGGCATTTATGGGCGATGTGATTGGCGATCTGAACTCAAAACGAGGTCAGATTCAAGAAATGATAGATAGACCAAATAAGATCAAAGTTGTAACTGCGCAGATTCCTTTATCTTCAATGTTTGGATACACAACAGGATTAAGATCGCTAACGCAAGGCAGAGCAAGCTTTTCTATGGAGTTTGATCATTATCAAGAAGTTCCAAGGAATGTCGCGGAAGAAATTATTTCTGGAAGAAAAAAATAGTTTAATTCGCCAATAATTATTTAATAATTCAATTATTTAATTATGAATTGTGAGCATTTAAAACAAATTACCGATGTTTTAAACGAGGGAGATGGCAAATTTTTTCTCGTTGAGAATGACAAAGTTTTTGTTGTGATGACTCTCGGACATTATAAAGGTATAAAAAATCCTTCCGAATTGGAAATTTTAGATAAAATAAACGATGACATAGAATTTTGGAAGCAATTGCGTGAAGACGAGGATCTTGAAGACGAGGGATTTGATGAAAATGAATTTGATGAGGACGAAGAATGTGGCGATGAATTTGAATATGACACGGAATTTGACGAATGCGAGTGCGGCGGCCGCCAAAAAGACGCGATAACGATTGAAAATATCTAAAATTATTATTTGCAGATTAATTCCCTCTTGCTTTTTTTTAAAATTTGATTTAGAATAAAGGAAGTTAGAAAACTTAATTCTAAATTAAATTTTAATTAGCTTTAAATTAAATAAAAATTAAACTGCTTTTTTAAAAGGGCAGGGACAAGGAGAAATAATAATGGCGACGCAAATTTTTGAAAGAACAAAACCACATGTAAACGTAGGAACTATTGGTCATGTTGACCACGGCAAGACTACGCTAACGGCGGCAATTCTTCATATATTAAAACTTGCAGGAAAGAATGTAACTGAAAGAAGCGTAGATCAGATTGATAACGCTCCAGAAGAGCGAGAGAGAGGAATTACTATTGCCACAACCCATGTGGAATACGAAACAGACAAAAGACATTATGCTCATGTGGATTGTCCAGGGCATGCTGACTATATTAAAAATATGATTACCGGCGCCGCGCAGATGGATGGAGGAATTCTTGTCGTTTCTGCCGCAGACGGTCCAATGCCTCAAACAAGAGAGCATATTCTTCTTGCAGGACAGGTGGGAGTGCCTAAGTTGGTTGTATTTATGAACAAAATGGATCAAGCCGATCCCGAAATGGTGGATTTGGTTGAAGAGGAAATTCGAGAATTGCTAACAAAATACGAATATGATGGCGCAAATGCGAAAATAATAAGAGGATCTGCTACAAAAGCCTTGGAAGCCGCGAGCGCAGAAGATGAAACAGCTAAGCCAATTCTTGAACTTATGGACGCTCTTGATGAGTCTATCCCAGAACCAGTGAGAGACATCGCAAAGCCTTTATTGATGCCGATTGAAGATGTATTCTCTATTGAAGGAAGAGGGACAGTGGTTACGGGAAGAATTGAAAGAGGGGTCGTAAAACTTAACGAGGAAGTAGAAATTATCGGATTAAAGCCAACTCAAAAAACAGTTGTTACGGGGATTGAAATGTTTAACAAAACTTTGAGCGAAGGAAGCGCAGGAGATAACGCAGGGCTTCTTTTGAGAGGAATTAAGAAAGAAGATATTGAAAGAGGTCAAGTTCTTGCAAAACCTGGTTCAATTACTCCTCATACAGAATTTTCAGCGCAGGTGTATATCCTTACCAAAGAAGAAGGCGGACGACATACCCCATTTTTCAAGGGATACAAGCCGCAATTCTATATTAGAACTACCGATGTAACAGGCGAAGTGATTTTACCTGAAAATGTTGAAATGGTTATGCCTGGCGATACAATTGATTTAAATATAAAATTGATTGCCCCTGTGGCGCTTGAAGAAGGATCAAAATTTGCTATCCGAGAAGGCGGGCATACCGTAGGAGCAGGATTTACAACTAAGATATTGAAATAATTAACGGTTTAAATTATTATGGCCGAAGAATCAACCAAATCTAGAATTAGAATAAAAATTAAGGCTTACGATCATAAAATAGCGGACGAAAGCGCTAAAAAGATTGTAGAGACTGCTTTGCGATCCGGAGTGGAAGTAGCTGGACCGACTCCATTGCCAAAAACTGTTAGAAAATTCACAGTTAATAGGTCCACTTTTATTGATAAAAAAGCCAGAGACCAGTATGAAATGAGAATTCATAAAAGATTGATTGATATTTTGGAGCCTAATGCGAAAATTGTAGATGCGTTGAGCAATTTGAGCCTTCCAGCAGGGGTTGACATTGAAATTAAATTATAATATAATTAAATTAAATCTTCTGATTTTTTAATTAAAAAATTCAAACCTAATCTAAGTCGTTTCTTTTTTTAAGAAAAACGATACTGGATTAGCCAGAAAAGGCCGAAAGCCACACATTCTGGCTTGCGGTCTTTTCTTTTGGCTAAATTAGATAAATAATATATGAAATTTTTACTCGGTAAAAAATTAGGAATGACTCAAATTTTTAGTGAAGAAGGGAAAGTTTTGCCGGTTACTTTGGTTGAAGTTCCTTCTAACTATATTTTAAGAGTAAAAGGACAGGAAAAAGATGGATATGGCGCTTATGTGATAGCAACGGGAAAAAAGAAAAATGCCGGAGAGAAAACGCAGCAATATAATTTTAAAAAAATAACCGAATTCAAGAATTCAAGCGAAAAGGTTGAGTTTGAACAAGGAAAAGAAATTTCGGTGGATATTTTCAGTAAAGATGATAAAGTAAAAATCACTTCTGTTTCAAAAGGAAAAGGTTTTCAAGGAGTAGTAAAGAGGCACGGGTTTAAAGGCGGTCCTGCATCGCATGGGCACAAACACAACCTTCGCCAGCCGGGATCAATCGGAGCAATTTTCCCTATGAGAGTTATAAAAGGGAAGAGAATGGCAGGAAGAATGGGAAGCGATCAGGTTACGAAGAAAACTAAAATAGTAGATGTTCTATTGGAAGAAAAAATAATCGCAGTTAAGGGACCAGTTCCAGGCAGAAAAGGAAGCTGGGTAAAAATAGTATCTTTGAGTTAATTTTTTAATAATTATGTCCAAAATAACTGTTTACAACCAAAAAGGCGAGTCCATTAAAGAAATCAATCTTCCTGACGAGATTTTTGGCTTGGAAATTAACCAAGATTTGCTTCATCAAGCTTATATGATTCAGAAGAATACTTCTAGAAATGTGATAGCGGAGACTAGAAAAAGAGCAGATGTTAGAGGCGGAGGAAGAAAACCATGGAAGCAAAAACACACGGGAAGGGCGAGAGCTGGGTCTATTAGATCGCCATTATTTAAGGGAGGCGGTTCAGTTTTTGGTCCTACCAGCGAAAGAAATTTTGTTCAGAAAATCAATAAAAAGGCTAGGAGAAAGGCAATATTAATGGCGCTGTCTTCAAAAGTAGTTTCTGAAAGTTTGTTTCTTTTAGATAAAATTGAGGTAAAAGAAGTGAAGACAAAAGAGGCGGCAGCAATTTTGAAAGCGATGCCTTTTAAAGGAAGAACCTTAATTGTTCAGCCAGAGAAAGACGAATTGGTTGCGAAATCTTTTAGAAACATTCCGAAAGTTTGCACGATTGGAGCTAATTCAATAAATGTTGTGGATTTATTAGAAAACAAGAATTTAATGCTAACCGAAAAAGGCATAGATAAAATTAAAGAAATTTTTGGATAGCCTTTTCATTATATAAATTTATATTATGGGTATTTTTAAGAGAAAAAAACAGGAAGACGGAGCGCAAAATCTTGAAAAAAAACAAGATGATTTAGAATTGCAAGCAGAGCTGAAAGAAGCGGAAGAGGTTAAAGAAGTTAAAGCGGAAAAAGCGGACGAAAAAATAGCTCAAGAAGTAGATAAAAAGTCAGCGAAAGTCAAAAAGAAAGAAACTAAAAAAGAGCCGAAAGAAAAAGAAAGCAAGAAAGAGGCGAAGAAAGAAACAAAGCTGGAAACTGCAAAAAGTATTTTTGTAAGCAAAGTTTTGATTAAACCTTGGATCTCTGAAAAATCTAGCTTGCTGTCAATTGAAGGAAAATATGTTTTCAAGGTTAAAAAAAATGTTTCCAAGGGCGCGGTTAAAGATGCGGTTGAGTCGCTTTACAAGGTTTTGGTGGCGGATGTAAATGTAGTTAATGTGCCGGGAAAGCCCAAAAATTTTAAAGGTAAAAAGGTTTTTAGAAGTGATTATAGAAAAGCGATCGTTACTCTTAAAAAAGGCGAAAAGATAGAAACCGTTTAAATTTATTAGCAGATATTTAGATATATGATTAAGAAATATAATCCAACCAGCCCAGCCAGAAGACAAATGTCAGTAGTTGACAAGTCTGATTTGGCGAGCAAACCACAAGCCAAAAGCCTTTTGATAAAAAACAAGAGAAGAGCTGGCAGAAGTTTGCAGACGGGAAAAATAACCGTTCGCCATCAAGGGGGCGGGCTAAAAAGAAGGCTTAGGGTGATTGATTTTAAAATGAATAAGCTAGGCATTCCTGCTAAGGTTGCTTCTTTGGAATACGATCCAAACAGGTCATCTTTTATCGCGCTTTTAAACTATAAAGATGGAGAGAAAAGGTATGTTATAGCGGTTGATGGAATGAAAGTTGGGGACATTGTAGTTTCTGATAATAAAGCGGTTGAAGTGAAGATAGGAAATAGAACTTTATTAAAGCATATTCCGCAAGGATCGGTAATTTCCAACATAGAATTAAGACCGGGAAAAGGCGGACAAATAGTTAGATCAGCAGGATCTTCCGCGCAGATACTTGCAAAGGAAGGAAAATATGTTAATGTTCAATTAGCTTCGGGCGAGGTGAGAAAAATAATTGAAACAGCTTCCGCAACGATTGGACAGGTAAGCAATACGGATCATAAAAATGTTGTTATCGGAAAAGCAGGGAAATCAAGATATATGAATGTTCGTCCAACCGTAAGAGGATCCGTAATGAACCCGGTTGATCATCCTCATGGAGGAGGAGAAGGAAAACAGAAGATCGGGTTAAGAGGCGGTCCGAAAACTCCTTGGGGCAAGAAAGCATATGGAAAGAAGACGAGAAGAAAAAAGAAGCTTTCCAGTAAATTCATTTTAAGCCCGCGAAAGAAGAAATCTAGAAAATAATTCGTATAATTTCATTTTTAGATAATTAACCATTATGTCAAGAAGTCTTAAAAAAGGTCCATATATTGATGAAAAATTGCTCAAAAAGATGCAGAAGGTTAAGCTTGGAGAAAAGACAGTAATTCAAACTTGGGCAAGGGCTTGCACTATCACGCCAGAAATGATCGGCTTTACTTTTGGGGTGCATAATGGTAAAATTCATATTCCAGTGTTTGTCACCGAAGAAATGGTTGGACACAAACTAGGAGAATTTTCCTTAACAAAGAAATTTGTTGGACACGGAGGAAAGAAAGCCAAAGAAGCCGTTAAAGGAAAGGGAAAATAAAGTATGGAAATTAAAGCGCATTTAAAATATTTAAGAATATCTCCAAGAAAAGTTCGATTAGTGGCGGATGCGATTAAGGGATCTGATATTAAAACGGCTAAAACAAGGTTGAATTTGCTTGTAAAAAGGTCTTCCAACCCGATTTCAAAGCTTTTAGATTCCGCCGTTGCAAATGCTCAGCATAATTTTAATTTAAAGAAAGAAAATCTTTATATCGGAAATGTGATTGTAAACGAGGGTCCTTCTTTAAAAAGATGGATGCCAAGAGCGCAGGGAAGAGCGACAGAAATTTTAAAAAGAACGGCGCATATAACGGTTATTTTAAGAGAAAGAGAACAAAATCTTAAAGAAGAAGTTAAATAATTCTATGGGACAAAAAGTTAATCCAATTGCATTCAGAATAGGTATCAATAAGGGATGGAAATCGCGCTGGTTTTCTAACAAAAATTACGCGCATTTAGTTAAAGAAGATATAACTTTAAGAAATTTTGTAGAAAAAGAGCTTTCCAAAGCTGCTATTGAAGGGATTGACATTGAAAGATTTCCAAAAAAAGTTGTGCTGGTTATTCATTCAGGAAGGCCGGGAATGATTATTGGAAGAGGCGGTTCAGGCGCGGAAGAATTGAAAAATAAGATAAGGAAAATTTTGCCGAAAGATTTAGCTTTGGATGTGAATATAATTGAAGTGAAAGATTCTCAAATTAGCGCTCCTTTGGTTGCAGAGAATATGGCGCGCCAATTAGAAAAAAGAATCCCATTTAGAAAAGTTATGAACCAGACCGTGGAGCAAGTAATGCAGAATAAAAAAGCTAAAGGGATTAAAACAATGCTTTCAGGAAGATTAAACGGAGCCGAAATGTCCAGGACGGAATCAATCGCCAAGGGGAAAATTCCACTTCATACGCTTCGCGCCGATATTGATTATTCCTTAAAGGAAGCGCACACTACTTACGGAACAATCGGAATAAAGGTGTGGATTTATAAAGGGGATATATTTGAAGAATAATTTTAAGATTTTTAATTATTTATTATGTTAGCGCCTAAAAAGACAAAATATAGAAAAGTTCAGAAGGGAAATATCTCTGGAAAAGCGAGCAAAGGAATAAAAGTTAGCTTTGGTGATTTTGGATTGCAAGGGCTTGGGACGGCTAAAATATCATCCAGGCAAATAGAGGCTGCAAGGCGCGCTATTGCAAGATTTACTCAAAGAGGCGGAAAAGTTTGGATTAGAATTTTCCCTGATAGACCAGTAACGAAACATCCAGAAGGGACAAAATTAGGAAAAGGAAAGGGTCCAGTGGAGTATTATGTGGCAGTTGTGAAGCCGGGAAGAGTTATTTTTGAGCTAGCAGGAGTTTCAGAGGATTCAGCCAAGGAAGCGTTTAAACTTGCCTCTTCAAAACTTCCTCTTAAAACTAAATTTATAAGGAGAAACGAGGTATGAACTACGCAATGGAAAATATAAGAAAAAAAAGCAGAAAAGATTTGGAGAAAGATTTATTTAAAAAGGCGGATCAATCTAGAAGATTTAGATTTGAAGTTGCGGGGAACCAAGTAAAGAATGTTCGCGAAATTCAAAGCCTTAAAAAAGATATTGCAAGAATTTTAACAAGTTTGAAAGAAAGAGAAGGAAAGGGGGATAATGAATAATTCAGAAATTAAAAAAAGGAAATTGAGCGGCGTGGTCGTGAGTGATAAGACGGATAAGACTGTGGTGGTTTTGATAAGCAGAACGAAGCTGCACAAAAAATATCATAAGAAGATAAATGAAGATAAGAGGTATTTAGCCCATGACGCCGAGAATAAATGTAAATTGGGCGATTTAGTGGAAATTGAAGAAAGCGCTCCGATTTCTAAATTAAAAAAATGGAGAATTTCTCAAATACTTTCTTCAAAAGAGCAATCAGAATAGTAATAATTAAGAAATATGATACAAGCAGGAACAAATTTATTTGTAGCGGATAATTCAGGAGCCAAGCTGGTGAGGTGTTTTAAGGTTCTTGGAGGTTCGCGCAGGCGCTATGCTTCAATCGGAGACACAGTTATTGTTTCAGTTAAGGCGGCAGAGCCAAGAAAGGTTGTGAAGAAAGGCGAAGTCCATCAGGCGGTTGTGGTAAGGCAGAAAAAATCTTTCAGAAGAAAAGACGGTTCATATATCCGATTTGATGATAACGCAGTGGTTATTTTGGAAAAAGGAAAGAAAGATCCAAAGGGCGGAAGAATTTTTGGACCTGTCCCGCGAGAATTGAGAGAGAAGAATTTTACAAAAATAATTTCTTTAGCTCCGGAGGTTTTGTAATAATATGAATATCAAGAAGAACGATAAAATTTTAATGATTTCGGGCAAATATAAGGGAAAAACAGGAAATGTTTCTCGCGCTTTGCCAAAAGAAGGCAAAATTGTTGTTGATAAGATTAATGTCTATAAAAAGCATATAAAATCCCGAGTTGAAGGCAAAAAAGGCGAGATAGTAGAAAAATCAATGCCATTTGATGCATCCAAAGCAAAACTAATTTGTTCAAAATGCGGAAAGCCGACTAGGGCAGGAAAAAAGGTTTTGGAATCAGGGAAAAGAGTTAGAATTTGCAAAAAATGCGGAGAAGAAATTTAATTATAAATTTAGAAAATATATTTATGCCAAGCCGATTTAAACAATTATATAACGAAAAAATTACTCCGATTTTGATGAGCGAATTTAAATATGCTTCTGTAATGCAGGCTCCTCGTTTGAAGAAAATAGTTATCAATTGCGGGGTAGGCAAGCTTTCCAAAGAAAAACAAGTGGTTGATACTATTTTTAGGCATATTTCCTTAATAGCAGGGCAAAAGCCAGTAATGACGAAAGCGAAAAAGTCAATTTCGGGATTTAAAATTAGAGCAGGAATGCCTGTGGGGATCAAGGTGACATTAAGGGGCGATAGAATGTATGATTTTCTTGATAGGCTTATCAATATAACTTTGCCAAGAACGAGAGATTTTTCAGGAATATCACAAGGGATTTTAGATGGAAGCGGGAACGCGTCCATTGGGATGAAGGACTACTCAATTTTTCCAGAAGTTTCAGGGGAAGAAGCATCGGCGAGCTATCCATTGGAAATAACAATGGCTACAAGCGCGAAAACCGATGACGAGGCGAAGAAGCTTTTAGAAAAATTTGGTTTTCCTTTTAAAGGTTTAAAATAATTTTTTGAGTATTTAACTAATTAATATATGGCAAGAACAGCAATTATCGCAAAAGCTAATAAACAACCGAAGTTTTCCTCAAGAAAAGTGAGGCGATGTTGGAGGTGCGGAAGAAAGCGCGGTTATATGAGAGAATTTGAGCTTTGCCGAATTTGTTTTAGAGAGCTTGCCAATAAAGGCGAACTTCCAGGAATAAGGAAATCATCCTGGTAAATATATAAGCTATGGCTTACGCATTTGACGCATTTCGCGGCAAGCGCGCAAGTCCTATAAGTAAAAAATATTATGCATACGGATCCAATTTCAGATATGTTAACTAGAATTAGAAATGCCCAGGCCATAGGAAAAACCGATGTCGTTGTTCCTATGTCTAAAATTAAGCTTGCCTTGGCTAAAATTCTTAAAGATAATAGATTTATTGCGAGTTATGAGGCATCTTCTGTTAATGAAAAGCCTTGTATTTTTATTGAATTAAGTTATTCAGAAGATCGTCCAAGAATTCACGAAATTTCTAGAATAAGCAAGCCAGGATGCAGATCGTATATTAAGAGCAAGAATTTACACAGGTTTTTGCATGGACACGGAATTTATATAGTTTCTACTTCCAAAGGTTTAATGACAGGAAGAGAAGCTAATAAAGAAAATTTAGGAGGAGAATTAATTTGTAGCGTTTGGTAAAATTATGAGCAGAATAGGAAAAAAGCCAATTTTAATACCAGCAGCAGTAGAAGTTAAGATTGAAGACAGGGCAGTTTTTGCAAAAGGACCAAAAGGTCAGCTGTCTTTGGTTGCTAACGAGGGCGTTTCATTAAAGATGGAAGAAGGGCAAATTATAGTAGAGCCTAAAAACGCCAAAGAAAAGAAAAATAGGGCGATTTGGGGGTTGACAAGAGCCTTAATTGCGAATATGGTTAAGGGCGTAGTGGAAGGTTATGAAAAAAGGCTGGAAGTGAACGGAGTCGGTTATAAAGCTAATATGCAAGGGAAAAAGCTAGTTTTGGCGCTAGGATTTTCTCATCCTGTAGAAATAGAAACTCCCGAAGGGATTGAAATAACCGCAGAAAAGAATGTGATCACGATAAAAGGGATAGATAAACAGCTGGTAGGCGAAACTGCCGCTAAAATTCGCAGCAAGAAAAAACCAGAGCCTTATAAGGGAAAAGGAATTAAGTATTCTTACGAAGTGATTAAGAGGAAAGTCGGCAAGAAAGCCGCTGGGAAATAATAGTTAAGCGATTAAAGGGTTTTAATATGAATAAAGAAAAGATTAAACAATTTCAAAGAGAAAAAAGGCACAATCGGGTTAGAGCGAAGGTTTTTGGAAATTCCGAAAAGCCGCGGCTTTGCGTTTCAAGAAGCTTAAACGGAGTATATTTGCAAATAATTGACGATGTTTTGGGAAAAACTTTGGTTTCTGCGGTTGATAAAGTTGAAAGCGGCAATAAAACCGAGCGAGCCTTTAAAGCGGGGCAGTCAATTGCTAAAAAATCTCAAGAGGCAGGAATCCAAAAAGCTGTTTTTGATAGAGGATTTTTCCCTTATCACGGAAGAATTAAAGCGGTTGCCGATGGGGCGAGAGATGGAGGATTGAGATTTTAATATTCCGTTATTTCCCCCTTCCAAAAAGGGGGTAGGGGGATTTAAAAATTTATAATTTTAATTATTGTTATATATTATACATTTATGGCAAAAAGAGAAAGAAAACAAGCAAGTGATTTTGAACAAAAAATTCTTGATGTTGCAAGAGTGGCGCGTGTTGTTGAGGGCGGACGCAGATTTAGTTTTAGAGTGACTGTTGCGATTGGCAACAGAAATGGAAAAGTTGGAGTAGGCATAGCCAAAGCCGCTAATGTTTCCAGCGCTGTTGAAAAAGCGGTTGCAGATGCCAAGAAAAATGCGATTGAATTTCCAATCGTTTCAAGAACAATTCCTCACGAGATTTCTAGCAAATTTGGGGCGGCGAAATTACTTTTAATCCCAGCTGTTGAAGGTAGAGGAATTATTGCCGGCGGAACGGTTAGAACTATTTTGGAATTAGTCGGGATAAAAGATGTTTCCAGCAAGACAACAGGGTCAAGCAATAAAATTAACAATGCTAGAGCGGCTGTTATCGCCTTGGAAAAACTAAAAGGGTCAATTTCAAAAGTGAAAGTTGAAAAAAATAAAGAAGTTAAGGAAAATGAAGCCGAAAAGCAAGAGGAAGAAATCTAAATCGCTAAATTTTTAAAATTATGTTAATCAATGAATTAAAAATTACCAAGAAAAAGAAGAAAAAGAGGATTGGCCGCGGAGGAGCGCACGGAACCTATTCTACTCGCGGAGGAAAAGGGCAGACAGCGAGATCCGGGTCATCTTTCAGAATTGGTTTTGAAGGCGGAAGAAGTCCGTTAAAAAAACAGCTTCCTAAAATAGGCGGTTTTAAATCGCACAAAGAAAAGCCCGCGACAATTACTTTGCAGGCCATTGAAAAGCATTTTTCTGATGGGGCGATTATCTCTCCTGATACTTTGGCGGGCAAAAATATAACCAAACAGCGAAAAGTAAAAATTGTAAATACGGGCGAGCTTACTAAAAAGTTGACCGTTAGAAGATGCCTTGTATCCGAATCGGCGAAAAAGAAAATAGAAGAAAAAGGCGGAAGCGTTAAATAAAACCATAACTTTCGCAAAACAAATTCCGATATTTTCCCCCTTAATAAGGGGGGATTGAAAGGGGTTTTTAAAATAAATTTGTTTTGCGGAAATCATAATAACATCATAACTTTCTTTTTTATGAAAAATTTTTGGGAAAAATTAACCAAAATATTTAAAACAAAAGAATTAAGAAATAAAATTTATTTTGTTTTGGGACTTTTGATTGTTTTCAGAATTGCCGCGTCAATTCCTGTTCCAGGTGTTGACATTAGCCGTTTAAGGCAGTTTTTAAGCGGCAATGCCGTGCTTGGTTTGTTTAATCTTTTTTCTGGCGGAGGACTCACCCATCTTTCAGTGGTAATGCTGGGCGTTGGACCTTTTATCACGGTGGAAATTATAATGCAGGTTTTAACGATTGTTTTTCCTCGTCTCGAAGCTATGAATAAGCTAGAAGGCGAAGCGGGAAGGCAGAAATTTGAACAATTAGTAAGATACCTTGCGGTTCCGATTGCCGCTTTGCAAAGTTTGGCGATGATTCTATTTTTGCGCAGTCCGCAAGTGGGAGTTATTAAGGACGATTCTACTTTTACGCTAGTGATGACCGTTATTGCCGCAACAGCAGGATCAATGTTTTTGGTGTGGATTGGCGAGCTTATCACGGAAAAAAATATTGGACACGGAATTTCAATTATAATTTTTGCGGGAATAATTTCAAGTCTTCCGTCGGCTTTAAGGAATGCGTGGATCAACAGAGCCGGCAATATGGAGGTTTATTTGATATTTATTATAATGACGGTTTTGATTATAGCGGGCATTATAATTATCACTGAGGGGCAGAGAAACATTCCTGTTTTTTATGCGCGAAGAACTGGCGGGCAATATGGAAGCGCAGAAAGCCATGTTCCGTTGCGGGTAAATCAAGCGGGGATGATTCCGATTATTTTTGCGATGTCCATAATGGTTTTGCCTAGGATGTATTCACAATTTTTTGCTCAATCAAAAACTGTGTGGCTTCAAAAGTCGGCAATTTGGTCGGGAAAGTTTTTTGGGAATATGTGGATTTATGGAGTGATTTATTTCTTGATGGTGATCGGGTTCACATATTTTTATACGGCAATATCTTTTGACCCGAAGCAGGTGGCGGATAGCCTTCAAAAGCAAGGCGGATTTGTTCCTGGCGTAAGACAGGGAAAGCCAACCGCTGATTTTCTCGCTTTTATTATGAATAGAATCACTTTGGCAGGAGCTTTATTTTTGGGAATGATTGCTGTGCTTCCATTTATTGGTGAAGCGATTACAAAAAATCAGTCTTTAACTTTGGGCGGCGCTGGAATTTTGATTGTTGTTGGGGTAGCGCTTGAAATTATGCACCAGCTCAACAGCCAGCTTGTTATGCGGGATTATGAAGGGATGTAATTTTTCTTTCTGAATTTTGTTATTGCGAGGAGTTACATTTAAACGAAGCAGTTTGCTTCGTTTTTGATTTGGGGGTAAAATAGTGGTAGTGAGTTAAAAAAATTAAAGAAAATTATAAAATAAAGAAATAAAATAATTTCTATGCAAAATCTAAAACCAATTATAATTTTTCTTGGACCGCCCGGATCTGGCAAAGGGAC
>JAZDGL010000056.1:0-2334 GCA_043806975.1 bacterium | reverse complement strand
TATTGGAATCCCTCTTAATCTCCCTTACTGCGGAGGAAAAAATATCGAAATTTATTTTGCGGAACCTATATGTCCTAAAACAAACCTATATTCATTATATCTCTTTTTTTGATAAAGTTTAAGAGGAAGTTATGCACAGGGCAAGGCGCGATCGCCCGTCCTCAGAATGCAGAAAAATATCTTCGTAGGGGCAGGCCTATGCGCCTGCCCGTTTCAGGGGTATGTTCCTTTCGGACGAACACATAGGTTCGCCCCTACAAATACGAAATTATTGCAGAATTTATTATTTAAGTGGTGATAAATCCGCGCACACAAAATATACTTCTTACTTTATCTTCTCTAAATATCCTTCTAAAATTACAACCGCTGATTGCTGGTGGGGATCAGCGCCCTTTTTCATTCTTTTTTCGGCCATTTTGGTTGATAAGATTTCATTCTCCTCTAAAACAGGAATTGGAGTTAAGTTAGCCAAATCGGAAATGAATTTGCGGTTGATTTCAGTTTGTTTTGTCGCGCCGCTAAACCCAATCGGAACGCCGACAATAATTTTGCCGACATTTTCGTTTTTGCAAATTTCAATAATTTCATCGCAAACATTTTCACCATTAAAAATGGTATCAAAAGGATACGCAATTGTTTGCGTCTCGTCGCTCAAGGCAAGCCCGATGTATTTTTCGCCATAATCAATTCCAAGAATACGCATAATTATTTCGTCAATATCTCGCCCCCATTTTTAGTTATCACAATTGTATGTTCAAAATGCGCCGCGTAAGATCCATCTTTTGTTACAACCGTCCATCCATCTGCTAAAATTTTGGTTTCAAGTCTTCCTGCGCAAATCATCGGCTCAATCGCCAAAGTCATACCTTCTTTCAACTTCAACCCTTTGCCGCGAATGCCAAAATTAGGAATTTCCGGAGCTTCGTGAACGAATTTTCCCACCCCATGCCCAACTAAATCCCTCACCACTGAAAAACCCTCGTTTTCAGCAGTGATTTGAATCGCCCAACCGATATCCCCAATAGTATTGCCCGATTTTGCCACTTTAATGGCTTCAAACAGGCATTTTTCCGCTGTTTCTACAAGTTTAAGATATTTTGAAATAACTTTTTTCCTGCCAAAAAGCCCCTTTTCCTCGCAAATAACCGTTATAGCGGCATCAGAATATAACCCTTTAAACTCCACGCCCAAATCCAGCCCAATAACATCTCCCGCTTGAATTTTTGTCTTTTTATCAGGAATGCCATGCACAATTGCATCATTCACCGAAACGCACAAACTAGCTGGATATTTCAAATCTTCCCCATCTTCGGGAATATAATCTTTAAAAGAAGGCATCGCCCCCCTTTTTAAAATTTCCTCTTCCGCTTTTTTATTCAAATCCTCCGTAAAAACCCCCGGCTTTTTTGCCATTTTAGCAACAATTTGAAGAACCTCGGAAAGAATTTTTCCGCCTTCACGCATAATTTCTATTTCTTCAGAAGTTTTGATAATAATCATAAATCAAATTTTAGCTCCAACAAAACAAATTTATTTTAAAAACCCCCTTCAATTCCCCCTTGTTAAGGGGGAAAATATCGAAATTTATTTTACGGTAACTATTATTTTAGCTTTTCTACTATTTCTTCAAATACTTCATCAATCTTCGGCTTACCATCTATGCGAGTTAGACTATCCAAATAAAAATCAATGAGCGGATTGGTCTCCTGCCGATAAACTTCCAGCCGATTTTTTACAGTCTCTTCGTTATCATCTTTCCTTAAAATCAATTCGCCTCCGCATTTCGGACAGCGCGCCAAAGATTTTGTCTCTTCGTTAAATGGAATAGATTCTTTGCATCGGGAGCAAATTCTTCTTTTTAGCATTCTTTCGGTCGCAGTATCTTCGTCTAAATCTATCAAAAAAACTTTAAAATTGATATTTTTATTTTCATCTAGCGCTTCCGCCAAATCCTCCGCCTGCTCTACATTTCTTGGATAACCATCTAAAACCGCCCCTACTCCTCTTTTTAAAATATCTTTCAATTTTTCAATAAAAATTTCCGTTATGAACTCATCGGAGACAAGAATGCCTTTTCGCGCGCATTCTTTGATATATTTTGCCCGTTCAGAACTTTCTTTGGCAATTTCACGCAAAATGTCTCCGCTTCCCAAATAAAAAAGCCCGTATTTTTCCGCAACCATTCGTGCCTGTGTCCCTTTGCCAGATCCGGGCGGTCCAAGAAAAATTATAATTGGTTTTAGATTTTGCATAGAAATTATTTTATTTCTTTATTTTATAATTTTCTTTAATTTTTTTAACTCACTACCACTATTTTACCCCCAAATCAAAAAC
>JAZDGL010000055.1:0-7262 GCA_043806975.1 bacterium | reverse complement strand
TTGCCCGAATTAAATTTTTCAATATCTTTTTGCCGCACAGTTGAATCAAAAAAAATCACATACTCATTATCTTTATCAATTTGTTTTAAATTCCTTAACAAATGATAAGTATAATGTCCCAGCCCCACGCCCCCGACTCTTTCAGGATTTAAAATTGATCTAGCGTCTATTCCAATACGCATAAAAGGAGAGTTATAAAGTTATAAAGTTATAAAGTTATAAAGTTATAAAGTTATAAAGTTATAAGTGGCAACACAATTTTAAAAATTTTCCTTAACTTTATAACTTTCAACATTATAACTGTTTTCACATTTTCTCCGGAGCAGAAATTCCCATTAAATTAAGCATTTCGGAAAGAATTATCTTTACAGCCAGTATAACCCTTAATCGCATCATGGTCAAACCGCTGTCATCAGAAATTATTCTGTTATTCTCATAATAATCGTGAAAACTTTTTGCAAGTTCAAGACAATAATGCGCAAGCTTGCTCGCTTCATAACTGGAAGAAACCTCTTTGATCAAGCCTGCCGATTTAATCAATTTTTTAATCAGTTCTTTCTCCCCCGATTCAAAATACGCATTTTCATTCGCGTTTAAACTTGCAGATTTTATTTTTTTAAGACTGATTTTATTTTCTTCCGCAGCTTTTTTAAGCACGCTCGCTATTCTCGCGTGAGCATATTGCAAATAAAATACCGGGTTTTTTTGGGATTTTTCCTTTGCAAGGCTCACATTAAAATCCATATGCGTGTTTGCAGAATACATTAGAAAGAAAAATCTCAAGGCATCTAGGCCAACTTCATTTAAAAGGTCTTTCAACTTTATCAAATGCCCTGCCCGCTTGGACATTTTTGCCACATTGCCATTTTCATCAACCAACCGCACCATTTGAGTTAGAATGAAATCAATTTTTACATCCGAATTCAAAACCCTGGCAACCGCCTTAATGCGCGGAATGTATCCATAATGGTCAGCTCCCCAAATTTCAATTATTTTTCCGAAACCGCGATCAATTTTATTTTTAAAATAAGCTATATCTGACGCAAAATAAGTTTTTTCCCCGCCTTCTTTTACTACTACTCTGTCTTTGTCGTCTCCGAAATCGCTAGATTTAAACCACATCGCGCCATCTTTTTGTTCCAAGAGCGACTGCTCATCTAACCAATGCATCGTCTTGTCAATTTCGCTGCGCGCTTGGTACCACGGCTTAGCGTAAAGCTCGCTTTCAAAAAACCATCTATCATATTCTATCCCAGACTCTTTTAAATCATTTTTTATCCAATCAATAATCTTAAAAAGAGAATAATTTTTTGCCGCTTCCGCAATTTCTCCCAAGCTATTATATTCCGTTTTAACTTCCGCTAAAAAACCTTCGGCAATATCTTTAACATATTCTCCTTGATAGCAATAATCAGGGAACTCTGTTTTCTGCCCCTTTAATTCCAGCACCCTCCTCGCGACAGATTCTGCCAAAATTTCAATTTGCTTGCCAACATCATTCACATAATACTCTTTCTGAACATCAAACCCCGCCTTTTTTAAAATCTTCGCCAGCACATCCCCCAAAAAACCTCCGCGAGCATTGGCAATGGTAATCGGACCCGTAGGGTTTGCCGATATAAACTCAATTTGAACTTTTTGTTTTTTCCCTACATCGCAACAGAGATACTCCCCTTGCTCCCGCAAAACCCTTGCTAATTCTTTTTGCAAAAAATCATCAGAAAACTTAAAATTTATAAATCCATTAGCAACGCTGATTTCAGAAAAAACATCAGACACTTGCTTGTCTGATTTCAACTGGGCAATAATTTCTTGCGCAATTTCCTGAGGGTTTTTCTTTACTTGCCCCGCTAACTTCATCGCCACATTAGTCGCATAGTCTCCGTAAGAATTGCCGCAAGAACAATCAATATGACTGGAATAATCCAACCCGTAAAGTTTTTTAACCGCCTGATTGATTTTTCCCTCCAATAAACTCTTCATTTAATTTTATGTTAAGCTTTAATAATGAAAATCTCATTAAACCGTCATTAACGAAGCAAGACATAAAGGATTAAGCAACAACAGCAACCTGCGCGAAAATTCTATCCCAAATCTTATATTCAAAATGCTACAATAATTTTACTGCTTTTCACTGGAAATATCAATCTTGACAAAACAACAGATTTAAATTCAAGACAGAAAATTCTCCGCTCCCCGCAATTTCTGTTTTATATTCCATATTTTATGTTTTATGCTATAATAAAAGCAAATGAGTAAAACTTTTGCTTTTAACAAACGGGCAGGTTTTGATTACGATCTTCTAGAAAAATTTGAGGCTGGTTTGGTTTTATTCGGGCACGAAGTAAAATCTGTAAAATTAGGGCATTCAAGCCTCAAAAGCTCCTTCGTAACGGCGCACAACGGAGAGCTTTTTTTAATAAATTGCCACATCCCTGCCTACAAATTCTCAGGACCAATGCCCGACTACAACCCCGACAGATCTAGAAAAATTTTACTGAACAAAAAAGAAATTAACTATTTAATTGGGAAAACCCAAGAAAAAGGCTTGACACTAACGGCAGTTAGGTTGTATAATAAAGGTAATCGTATAAAACTGGAATTTGCAGTAGCGCGCGGAAAGAAAAATTATGACAAACGCGCAACAATCAAAGAACGAGAAACAGACCGAGAAATGGCAAGGGAATTGAAAAATAATTTTTAATTTCAAACATTTAAATTCCGCTCGGGGATGAACGGATTCGATGGAAGACGAACTTTAAAATATCGCAAGCCAAGATGCCTGCTCTTGCAAAATCAGGCAAAATATGTAAGTGCAAACTTAACATCAAAGCTAAAAGGCGCATTCGCGAAAGCATTTGCTCCTTCATACGCTTTCGTTGCTGCTTAATTGCAGGAACCATCGGTCTATTGAAGCTTGGTAAATAGAAACCGGTGTTATATATCAAGCTAGATTCTAAAAAAGCTTTCATTTAGAATCAAAATTAAATTGAAGCTGCAAATAATAAGTTTTTTGCTCAGTTTTAAGCTTATTATTTTAAGAAAATTAACCGAGACAAGCTTGTAGAGATATTTTAAAGAACCTTCTAGACATGGGTTCAATTCCCATCATCTCCACTATTTAGTTATAAAGTTAAAAATTATAAAGTTTATAATGCCTAGCTATATAAACTTTACGCGTATGAAACTTTATAACTTTAAAACTTTTTAACCTTTAAATAACTCGCCATAGATAAATTTTATCGTTTAAACAACCGAATATTCGCCAAGGAAATCCGATTGATCGGACCAGATGGAGCGTTGATCAGCGAAAAAATTTCAACCTTTAACGCGTTAGAAATGACGAATGAACAAGGATTAGATTTGGTGGAGATTGCCCCAAAAGCAAACCCGCCTGTTTGTAGAATAATGGATTTTGGAAAATTTAAATACGAAAAAGACAGAGAAGATAAATTGCAAAAGATTAAGCAGAAAAAGATTAGCGAGATAAAAGGGTTGCGCATTAGCTTCAAAGAAGGAGAACACGACTTAAATTTCAAAAGAAAATCTGCTATTAAATTTTTAAGCGCCGGGAACAAAGTCAAAATAGATTTAGTAATGAAAGGACGGGAAAAATCACATTTTGATTTGGCGAATGAAAAATTAAACGACTTTATCCAAAAAATTTCCGAAGAAACTTCTGTTGCCATTCAAGGGAAAATACAGAAGGGACCGCGAGGACTTACAGTAATAATTCAGAAAGATAAATAAATAATTGAATAATTATTATGGCTAAACAAAAGACCAATAAATCATTAGCTAAAAGATTGAGGATTACTAAGAACAAGAAGGTTATCGCTAGAACTTGCGGGCAAGACCATTTCAACGCCAAAGAAAGCGGGAATGTAAAGCGCGCAAAAAGATCAGATCAGAATTTAGCTTCTTCAAGTTTAACAAAATCTATCAAGCAAAGATTTGTCAACAGATAATTTAAACATTTAATTCGCTTTTTTGGATATTTAAGTTCCAAAAAGGCTCTAATAAGTAAATTTTTTTATGGCTAGAGTAAAAAGAGGTGTAATAGCTTCAAAACGAAAGAAGAATATTTTATCCGAAGCTAAAGGCTACAGAGGAAGAAGGAAAAGCACAATAAAAGCCGCTAAACAAGCGGTAATAAAAGCAGGCGTTTACGCTTACAGGGATCGCCGCACAAAGAAAAGAAACTTTCGCCGATTATGGCAAGTGCGCATCAACGCGGCCGCTCGCGAAAGAGGGATTACCTATTCTCGATTCATTGAAGCCTTGAAAAAGGGCAATATTGAAATAGACAGGAAAATACTTGCTGAAATAGCAATGAATAATCCATCTGTTTTTGATAAAATCTTCACGGAAGCAACCCAATAAATAACTAAACAAAAACAGCGCTCAGAATATGACGCTGTTTTTGTTTTTCCAGGCAAACTTTTTTATATCTTTTAAAAAAGAAGCGCGCCCTGCCAATTCATAAACCGCCGCTTCACGAAAAAATTATTTTTTTAAAACAATTTCCCCTTTTTCCCTATCAACCAAAATCTCAATATCATCTCCCTTCATCCAGCCAAACCTTTCAATGACTTTCGGCGGAAGCGTGACATACCATGACTTGCATCCGCTTTGCGTTAATTTTCTTGTTATTTGTTTTCGCTTTATCATATGTTTTTTATTCCCCCCTTTAGAAAGGAGGATTAAAGGGGTTTTATTTCCCTCATCCTCAACATTATTATTCTACCATATTCTTTCCTCTTAGCAAACGATGATATTGAATTGCAAACCTATGCGCTTCATCGCGAAGGTTTTCTACCAATTTAATCGGCAAATTTGGCGCACCTGCTGTTTTGAAAATCTTTTTCCCTTTTCTTGACAACCCCTTTGCAATGGACATCGCTTCTACTTCGGAAATTTTTAAATCTTTTAAAACCTCCTTCGCCACATTTATCTGCGCTTTGCCTCCGTCAATTAAAATCAAATTCGGTTTTTCCCAATCATTATGGCTAAACCGTCTTTTCAAAACTTCTTTTAACATCGCAACATCGTTCGCCCCCTTAACAGTTTTAATTTTAAATTTTTTATATTCGCTTTTATCCGCCGCGCCATCAGTAAAAACAACCATACTCCCTGTCGCCATCACCCCGCCGATATTAGAAATATCGTAAGCCTCTATGCGATGCGGAATCGCCTTTTGTGGAGGCGGAAGATTTTCTGCCCCCACTTGCCACCTGCCCGAGGGGGAGATTAAGAGGGGGTTGGAGATCAAACTCAGGTCTTCCCCGATTAACGCAATATCTTGAATGTGCTTTAGCGCAAAAATCTGATTTCGTAATTGCGCCGCTTTTTCAAACTCCTGATTTTTTGCTTTTTCCTCCATTTCGCTTTCAATTTTTTTAATTATCTGCGCTTTTTTCCCGCCTAAAAACATTCCAATCTTTTTAATATGTTTTTTGTATTCTGCTTTTCCAATATCCCCCGAACAAGCTCCCGGGCACTGCCCTATTTGATGATAAAAACATTCCTTCCCGCTTCCAGGATCGGCGCAAAACCCAAAAATTTTCCTGATGATTTCCAGCGCCAGCCTAGCTGTTTTCGCAGAAGTATAAGGACCGAAAAATTTTGCCTTAACTTTTTTATTTTTTAATTCCGATTCCACATATCTTTTTCTTTCCACAAAAATTTTCGGCCAATCGCCGCCTGTTATAATTATATTTACAAACGATTTGTCGTCTTTTTCTTTAATATTATATTTCGGCTGAAATTTTTTAATTAAATTTGCCTCTAAAATTAACGCCTCTAAAACCGAATCGGTTTTTTCGTAATCTATTTTGCTAATTTGCGCAACCATACTTTGCAACCGATTATCCAGCGAACGGCTAAAATATGAAGAAACCCGATCTTTGAGCGATGTCGCTTTTCCGATATACAAAATCTGCTTTTGTTTATCCAAAAACTTATAAACTCCCGGGGATTTTGGCAAGTTTTCTAGCTGTTTTTTTATATCCACAGCAAATTCCCTTCTCTCCTTTTTTACCATAGCTCCTGCAAAACAAATTCCGATATTTTCTCCCTTTTTACCTCCCAAGGCGGTCTGCCCATTAGGCAGAAAGGGAGATTACCGCCCAAGGTGGTCTGCCTTGGGTAGAAGAGGGATTTTAAAATAAATTTGTTTTGCGGGAGCTATACATTTTTCTTCTCCCCCTTTATGTTTATCGCTCTTCTCCCCCTTTATGTCCATCATCCTTCTCCCCTTTATAAGGGGAGAATTACCTCCAAAGGCGGTCTGCTTTGAGCAGAAAGAGGGGTTTTCTTCCCTAAAGCGGACTTTTAATCTGCCTTAAACTCGCATTAGCAACTTTCGTATAAACTTGAGTCGTTTCAATTCTCGCATGTCCTAATAATTCCTGAATATACCTTATATCTGTCCCGTTTTCCAATAAATGAGTGGCAAAACTATGCCGCAAACTATGGCAGCTGGCATCTTTCTTTATTTTTGATTTTTTAAGCGCTTCTGAAAATACTTTTTGAACAGATCTTTCTGTTAATTTCCCTCCTCTTTCACTTTCAAAAACATAGTCATCCGTTTTTTTATTTTTTACATAAATTTTTAAAACTCCTGTAATTTTGTCTGATAATATCGTAACCCTGTCTTTCGCCCCCTTCCCTTGTCTTATATTCAAAAAACTGTTTTTGAAATCCAAATCCTTTACTTTTATATTTACGCTTTCCGAAACCCGCAAACCCGATGAATAAATTAGCCCTAAAAGCAATTTATGCTTTACATTGGTTATAACAGAAAAAATTTCTCCAATTTCTTCCCTGCTTAAAACCTCTGGCAATTTTTTCTCTTTTTTAGCGCGCGGTATATTCGCGAAAAACTTTCTGCGTAAAATCTTTTCAAAATAAAATTTCAAAGCGCTGTGAGCGGTATTTAAAGTTGAATGCGATTTATTTTTATCGGCAAGGTTTTCTAAATATCCGCGGACATCCTCTCCATTGACATTTCTCGGTCCTTTATTTGCAAATTTTAAGACATCAGTGATATAATAGAGATAGCTTTTTACAGTCTTCTGGCTAAACCCTCTAAGTTTCATTTCCTGTTTGAGCTTTAAAATTGGATCTTGGCTTGGATAATAATTTTTGTTTTGATTTTGACCTTGGAGTTGATCCATACCGTTATTATGATTTAAAATTTCTACTATTATTTTAGCTTTAATAAAATAATAAGTCAATTAGTTCAGATATAACTTGTTATC
>JAZDGL010000054.1:0-6089 GCA_043806975.1 bacterium | reverse complement strand
TTAAAAAATTTGCATTATTCCAAAGTTTATGCTAAACTAGCTCCAAGATATGAATACATACGAACTAACATACATTATCCCTGTCAAAAATGACAACGAAGATATATCAGCTATCCAGTCAAGAGTGGAAGCTATTTTAGTTAATAGCGGCGCAAAAAAGCTTGATATTGAAAATGATTTTACTTCTTCCAAAAAGAAGAAATTAGGTTATGAAATAGATAAATTTCAATACGGATATTATACAACTATTTATTTTGAGGCTTCTGCGGATGCGATTTCAACGATTTCAAAGACATTAAAAATGGATGGTTCAATTTTAAGGTATTTAATTATTTCCGTAAAAGGAGAGATTCCGCAAGGAGTGGTTGTATCCAAGAAAGAAGTTGAGCAACAGGTTGATAATTTTGTTGAGAAATTGAAAGAAGAAGAAAAAAATATAGAAAAAGAAAAGACAGTTTTAGTAGAAAAAATGGAAGAAGCGGGTGCGAAGGCGGAAAAAGAAGAAGAGCAGGAAAAAAATAAAAGTAAAAAAGCCCAACCTAAAAAAGCTTCTTTGGAAGAGCTAGATGAGAAGCTTGATGAAATTTTGGGCGATAAGTAGAAAGGGGGATTTTTATTATGAATTTGAATAAAGCAATGTTAATTGGCAGATTGACCCGCGATCCAGAAGCGCGGACAACTCCCAGCGGCAAGGCGGTGACCTCTTTTTCAATAGCTACAAATAGAGTATGGAGCGATGCGACTGGCAATAAACAAGAAGCGACTGAATATCACAACATTGTTATTTGGGGGAGATTGGCTGAAATTTCTGCGCAATATCTGCAAAAAGGGCAAGAAGTTTACATAGAAGGCAGGCTTCAAACGAGGTCGTGGGATGGTCAGGACGGAGTTAAGCGATATACTACTGAAATTGTTGCCGATAATATGCAAATGGGAAGCAAGGCTGCTTTTAAGCCTCAGCAAGATCAGCAGCAAGCTCCTGCGGCAGCTCCTGCAAGCGCGAATTTTAATGCCGAACCATTTTCTTCTTCTGCGCCAACGCAAGAGCCAAATCAGCAAGGGGCATCAGATTCGGGCGAAATTACAATTGAAAATATTCCATTTTAATAATTAGTTAGACTTTTGTTATGTTTAAACCTATAAGAAAGCCAAGCAGCGATAAAAAGCCAAGCAGCAAGGGAAAAGTTTGTTTTTTTTGTGCTGAAAAAATCAATGAAATTGACTATAAGGATTCTGATTTATTGCGCCGATTTTCAACGGCTCAATCTAAAATTATTTCTTCCAAAAAATCAGGTCTTTGTGCAAAACACCAAAGAAAGCTAGCGATCGCTGTAAAAAGAGCTCGCTTTATGGGAGTTGTCCCATATACCGCTAGATAAGGCAGAGGTTTTTATGGATATCAGCAATCTAAATGTCGGCACAATTTTTTTGTGGAAAGGAGAACCTTATAAGGTTCTTTTTAGGGAGCATTCAAAGATGGGGCGCGGCGGAGCAGTTTTGAGAACGAAATTAAAAAATTTGCGGACAGGGTCAACGCAAGAAGAAACTTTTAAAGCAGGAGACAAGTTTGAAGATGCGAATGTTTCGGCAAAAAAAATGCAGTATTTGTATAAAGATGAGAACTATAATTTTATGGATTTGGAAAGTTTTGAGCAGGTTTCCGTGAGCGATGAAATTGTCGGCGGAGTTGGGAAGTATTTGGTGGAAGGGATGGAGGCGGATATTATGTTTTTATCTAATCAGCCTTTGGATATAAATATACCGGTAAAAATGAATTTTAAAGTGGTAGAAGCCCCTCCAAGTATAAAGGGCAATACGGCAGATGGCGGAAGTAAGCAGGTCGTTTTGGAAAATGGCTTGAAAGTGAGTGTTCCGCTATTCATTAAAGAAGGCGATATTTTAAAGATAAATACCCAAACGGGGGAATATGTGGAAAGAGCGTGATTAAAAAACGGCTATAAAAGCCGTTTTTTAAATTATGATTGCCGTAAAGGGGCTTGTTTTATGGCAGTTATTTCTTTATTTCTTTAATGATTTCATCCATAATTTTTTGATCATCTTTCAAAAATTTTCTTGCGCCTTCAAAGCCTTGTCCGATTTTTTCTTCTTTATAGCTAAACCATGCTCCTGATTTTTTAATAATTCCTCGCTCTATTGCAAGAGTGAGAACATCTCCTGCGAGAGAAATCCCTTCATTATACATAATATCAAATTCTGACGATTGAAAAGGAGGGGCTACTTTGTTTTTAACCACTTTCAATTTTGCCCTGCATCCGATTATGGCTTCGCCTTGCTTGATTTGGGCTGATTTTTTTATTTCAATTCGGACAGATGAGTAGAATTTTAGGGCGGTTCCACCTGTTGTGGTTGTCGGGTCGCCGAACATTACGCCGATTTTTACGCGGGTTTGGTTTATGAAAATTACACAGGTGTTTGTTTTGCTTACAATTCCAGTCAATTTTCGCAATGCCTGAGACATCAGTCTAGCCTGCAACCCGATATGGTGGTCTCCCATTTCTCCTTCAATTTCTGCTTTGGGCGTGAGCGCGGCGACAGAGTCAATTACGATTATATCCAAGGCGTTAGAACGGACGAGGGCCTCTACTATTTCTAGCGCCTGTTCGCCTGTATCTGGTTGTGAAATCAAAAGCTCGTCAATGTTCACGCCGATTTTTTTGGCGTATTCTGGATCTAGCGCGTGTTCGGCGTCAACGAAAGCTGCCTTCCCGCCTGCTTTTTGCGCATTGGCAACAATATGTTGAGCGAGGGTTGTCTTTCCACTTGATTCTGCTCCAAATATCTCAATAATTCTTCCCTTTGGAATGCCGCCTACTCCCAGCGCTAAATCCAAAGAAATTGAACCAGTGGGAATAACATCTACATCTACTCGTTTTGCTTCTCCTAGCTTCATTATAGAGCCTTCCCCAAAACGAGTTTGGATATCTTTTACGGCTTCTTCAAGAAGCTTTGTTTTTTCTTTATCTTTGTTATCCTTAATTTCTTTTTCTTTTTCTTCTTTGGGCATAAAATTCCTTTCTTTAACTAATTAAATAAGCTTGTGTTATTTTTCTAAATAAATTATATTTCTTGTTATTTCTGTTTTTTTTCCGATTCTATTTTCCGAACTGATTTTAAGAATATTCAATCCTGAATGCAGGTTGATTGTTTCTTCAAACCCCCCTGACTCATTAGTATATACTAATTGCTCATTAATGGAAACTTGACAGCCTTCGGAAGTCTTCCCCTTTACAAACAACTCCTTAAATTCCAAATTGGTATCTTCGGATGGGTTAAAAATTTCAAGTTTGGGGGGCGCGAGCATAGATCTAGATTGCCTGTAAACAAAAAAGCACGCAGATGCTATGGAAAAATAAATAAAAATTGTCAGGATTGTTTTAGATGAAACCACAAGAGAGTTATTTTTTACGGTTTTTAAAGATTCAAATTTAGCAGATTTGCTGTCTAGATTTTCTCTAATTTCTTGTTCTTTTTTAAATAAAAAAATAATTTCTTCTGGATCTTGTCTTAAAAATTTTGCGTAGCTCTTCAAAAATCCTTCCACATAAACCTTGGGAGGGAGTTTTTTGTAGTTATCTTCTTCTAGCCATTGAATATGTTTCAGCTGAATTTTTGTTCCAAGATGGACATCTTCTAGCGTGAGATTTTGCGCCTGGCGAAGCTTTTTTAGCTTATTTCCCGGCGTTTCTACATTTACTGAGGTTTTCGTAAATCCATTATTCATAATCTTGATTTTTCTTGCTTATCAATTTATTTTCAAAAACTATATTTGAGGACTTACGCGGTTGAGTGCAGTTCAAGGAAAATGCGAGGAGCGGAGCGAAGCGTACTTAATGGTACGGCGAGCAAGCACCGCAGTATTTGACGAAGAAATGCGCCAAACGCGTAAGTCCTATATTTGAGATTCAGAATTTTCTTCTGAATTAGAATACAGCACATTTCTTGGTCTTGCTCCGTCTGCTGGTCCGACAATTCTTTTTTCTTCCAAAATGTCTATTAGTCTTGCTGCTCTAGCATATCCAATTCTTAATTTTCTTTGTAAAAGAGACGCCGAGGCCTTGCCTGCTTGCAATACGATTTCTTTCGCGTCATTGAAGAGGTCGTCATCCAAAGAGGGGTCTTCTGCGCTAGAAAAAATAGGGGAATTCTCGCCAGCAGCGCTATTTATATCATTTTCAGATGATAAAATTTCATCGGTATCAGAGTTTTCCGATTCTGAATTTTCGCTAGAAGAGCATTTTTCTTTTAAGTGGTTTACTACCTTGCTTACTTCTTCCTCGGAGAGATAAGCATTTTGAATTCTTTTTGGCTTGCTTAAATTCCCTGGCAAAAATAGCATATCGCCGTTTCCTAAAAGTTTTTCTGCCCCGCTTGAGTCAAGAATTGTTCGGGAATCAATTTGGCTTGCTACTCTAAAAGCGATTCTTGCGGGGATATTCGCTTTAATTAGTCCTGTAATTACTTCTACAGACGGTCTTTGGGTAGAAACTATTAAATGGATCCCTACCGCCCGCGCCATTTGAGCCAGTCTTACAATTCCCGCTTCAATTTCATTGGTGTTTACTGCCATAAGATCGGCTAGCTCGTCAATCACAAAAACAATATACGGCATCGTTTCGGCGGACTTGCAGTTGAAAGATTCAATATCGCGCGCTCCGACTTTTTGTAGTTTATTTAGCCTGTCGTCCATTTCTTTTATCGCCCATTTAAGAGCGCTTACGGTTTTTCCGGGGGTAGTTATAACAGGACAAAGCAGGTGGGGAATTCCGTTATAACTTGTGAGCTCAACCCTTTTGGGGTCAACCATAATAAATTTGAGTTTTTGGGGAGACTTGCTGGATAAAAAGCTTGTGATGATGGTGTTTATGCACACCGATTTCCCGCTTCCCGTTGAGCCTGCAATTAGCATATGCGGCATTTTTGCCAAATCAGCAACGATAGATTCTCCTGAAACATCCAAGCCAAGCCCAAAGCATAAAGCAGTTTTTCGGTGCTTAAATGGGTGGCTTTGGAGAATTTCTTTTAGCCTTACTGTTTTTGCAATTTTATTGGGAACTTCTATTCCGACAAGGGATTTTCCAGGGATAGGCGCTTCAATTCTGATTGGATGGGCTGCAAGCGCTAACGCTAAATCATTTTGCAGCGCCACTATGCGGCTTAATTTAATCCCTTCCGCGGGCTTTAAGGCATATTGCGTGACTGTTGGACCAACATTTATATCGCCCATTTCTACATTGATTCCAAAATTTTCCAAAGTTTTTTTGATGATTTGCGAAGTTTCTTCAAGCTGGCCGTTTTCCACTAGGCTGGAAGATCCGCTTCCGTTAGCCAATAATTCCAAAGGAAATCCGTCGTAATCGGCGTCTTTTAATTCTTTTGCGGGAATTTTTTTATCAAATAAGTCGTTTTTAGCTATCTCTTGTTTCGCGTTAGGTGCAGTAATGGGCTCTGAACCAATCTCTTTCTTTTGAAATCCGGAAGCGGGGATAATTTTTTTTATGCTTTCCCAAGTTGATTCGCTATTTTTTTGATTTTTTTCAAGCAGTTTTTTGGGATCAGCCAAATTTTCATCCGCATCTTTTTTAAGAGTAATTTTGCCCCAAAGCGCCGAAAGCGACAGGTTAAGAGCGATAAGCAAAGACGCCAAAAAGGCGGCAAAAGAAACAATCAAACTTCCTGTGAAATCAAACATTGATTCAAGGTTCGCTCCCAAAAACCCTCCGACTGCTCCACCTGTTTTTTTGCCGAATAAAATTTGGATCGTGGCAAGCACGCTCAAAAACATCAATCCAATAAAAAAAATTGTTATTGAACAAACCGAAGGAGTGATTGATTTTGCCAAAAGAGCGCTTATGAATATCAAAAAAATTGCTAGCAGATAGACTCCCCATCCAAAAATTTTTTCAGAAAAATTAAAAAAATTATTTCCAATTTTTCCTCCAAAACCGAATGCGGAAATTAAAATTAGAATGGAGCAGGCAAAAAATAAAACAGCGATAACGGCTTTTTTAGTTTCGTGGTGTATAACGGGGGTTTTTTCAATTTTTTTTTCTTTATATTTCTTTTTCATC
>JAZDGL010000053.1:0-3140 GCA_043806975.1 bacterium | reverse complement strand
CTTCTTCGTGCGGTTGCCCCACTAATTTTAAACTGCAAAATGGAGAATGTACTCCTCTTACCAATACGAATGAAACGATTGTTTTTAGGGAAAAAAATCCCGGTGAAATCTTAATTTCTCCTACTGCCAGCTACGAATGGTGGAGTATAAATGTCGAAAAATTCAAAGAACAATTTTACCAAAATTACGGAGATTTTTACGATTTTATTCTTTTGTTTCCAACTAAAAGTTTGCAAGCCCATTATTCTATTACGGTAAATTACGATGTAAAAGGATTAGGAGTGGGATATAAACCCGACTCGAATCTGAAGCAATTAAAAAGTATTACAGAGTTAGATTTTTATACTATCTGGAGTGCATTTTCAGAATCAACGATCCGGCAAGAATTACTGAGGACTATAGCGCACGAGATGGGCCATCATTGGTGCTGTTATATTGGGGGATTTGGTATAAATCTACCACTGCATTGGACTTACAATATAGATTTATTTAATGGTAATCCTGCTTATCTTGATATAATGGGTTATTTTCAGTGGATACGAAAAGATTCGCAAGAAATTTGCGTAGAAAATATTCCGTCAATAACAAAAAGATTTTCAGACCTAACATTATACCTTATGGGTCTTCTTCCCAAAGAACAAGTACGGCCAATATATGTTCATGATTTTGAAAAGAAACCCGGCGATTCTTATTTTAATACATGGGGGCCTAGTTGCGATTCAAGTTATAAATTTCTTGGAACAAGAACGGTCACAATTGATGATATTATTAAAGCGAACGGATCGCGGATTCCTTCATATGAAAATTCTCAAAAAGATTTTCGCGTGGCTTTTGTTATACTCTCAGAAAAAAATGAGGATGTGCCACAAGGATTTATAGATTACGTAAAACTGTACAAACAGGCGCTGCCAGCTGCCTGGGAGGAAGCTACCGATGGAAAATCCCATATAACATACTAATGATTGCTCAAAAAATAAATTGGAGATTTTTTTTAGTTGTAATTGTTTTGGTTATTATTTTTATTGGGAAAACCCTGACAAATGAGCCAAAAGAAGCGAGTTTAACAGACGAAAAGCTTAAAGAAGAAATCGGCCAGATGATAATGATAGGATTTCGGGGAACGGAAGCGCCGGAAAATTCTGATATTTATAAAATAATTAAAGACGTCAAAATAGGAGGCGCGGCATTCTCTGATTATGATGTGCCTTCCAATAGTTTCCCAAGAAATATTATAAGCCCCGACCAGACAAAAAAACTTATCTCTGATCTTCAAAAATATTCTGCCGATAATTTATTCATAGCAATAGACGCGGAAGGGGGAAATATCAACCGCTTAAAAAAACAATATGGCTTTTTGCCGATCCTTTCTCCGGAAGAAATGGGGCAGGATAAAACATTAGCAACCGTAGAAAAAGAATCCGCAAAACTGGCCGAAGAATTAATGGACATGGGCTTCAATATGAACTTTGCGCCCGTGGTTGATTTGAATATTAATCCCAAGAATCCCATTATTGGCGCTTTAGGCCGTTCGTTTTCATCAGACCAGGAAGAGGTTGTTAATCAGTCCAGAGTATTTATAGAAAGCCATTTAAAAAACAATATTATCGCGGTAGCGAAACATTTCCCTGGGCAAGGAAGCGCGATAAAAGATAGCCATCTTGGGATAGCGGATGTGACAGACACATATAAAAAAGAAGAGCTCTTTCCTTACCAAAAACTTAATAACGAAGGGATGCTTAATGCTGTTATGGTTGGGCACATAGCGGACAAAAAAATTGACAGCAACTACCCGGCAACTTTATCCAAGATTTTCTTGCAAGATATTCTAAGGGGCCAAATAGGATTTAAGGGGGTTATTATTTCTGATGATATGCAGATGGCCGCAATCAGTGATAATTACAAAGGATTTGATGAGGCGATCATAATGGCAGTTAATGCGGGAAATGACATAATTTATTTTTTCAATAATAGCCCCAGCGGATACGATAAAGATATGGCTTATAAGGTCAGAGACGCAATTTTTAATGCTGTAAAAGAAAACAAGATTAAAGAAAAAAGAATTACAGAATCTTATAATCGTATTTTAAGCTTAAAAAAGCAATTTAAAATAATTCAATCTGCCGCTGAAATTAGGGCTAAAAATTTTGAATTATTGGGGGTGCCCGATACCTTTACTTTCGGAGAGGCCTTGGATATTGCCAAATATGTAGAAGGGATAACGAAGGTTAGGCCAGCATTTTTACTTGGTATTTTGCAGGAAGAATTAACGTTGGAGAAGTTTGACTTGTGCTATTTAACGAATTTAAATACAGGGGAGGGGGTCAGAGCTATTGATGGGAAAATTTTACAAAAGACAATGCACCCCAAAAGAGATATCCCGGGTTTTTTGGCTATTACTAAAGAACTAGGGAAGGATCCCTTGAAAACATTGGTTACCTGCCCGATGAGTTTTGGCTGGGGAGGAGCAATGGGGCCAGCGGATTTTATTCCCTCTACTTGGCTGTTGTATAAAAATCAAATAGAAAGAATCACCGGGAAACCAGCTGACCCTTGGAATATTAATGACGCTTTTTTAGCTGCGGGATTGTATTTGTCGGATTCCGGAGCAGCGTCAAAAACCCGCGACAAGGAATGGCAAGCGGCAATGATATATTTTTCCGGCTCCGCCAATTCGCCATATACTTGGTATGCGGATGACGCTCTTAAAATCGCGGACAAACTTGAAAGAAATATAATTGATTTGGAAAAATAATTTTTATAATATATAATAAATTCATGAACCAAAACATAATTAAAGAATTAAAGGAAAAATTGGAAAAAGAAAAATTATCCTTGGAGCAGGAGCTGAAAAAATTCGCAGCTAAAGATGATAAGCCAAAAGGCGATTGGGACACTAAATTCCCTAACTGGGACAGCAATGCGGCCGGCGGTTCGGCCATGGAAACCGAAGCCGATGAAGTGGAAGAATACGAAAGGCGGCTGCCGGTTGAACACAGCTTGGAATTAAAGCTTACCGATATAAATTCAGCTTTAGAGAAAATCGGCAAGAATAAATACGGACTCTGCGAAAAATGCGGGAAAAAAATTGAAGAAGCGCGGCTGGAAACCATTCCCGAAGCCCGCTTCTGCCAATCCTGCAA
>JAZDGL010000052.1:0-7786 GCA_043806975.1 bacterium | reverse complement strand
TATTAAATACTTTCCATCTTTATGTATAATCGCTGTCGCCGTTATCCTGTGCAGTTCTTTGTTTTGTATTTGCATATTTTTATTACTTTTTTCTCCAATCTTCAATTATAATTTGTTTGCATCTTCTGATCTATTCTTCTTCTCTGCCTCTTCCAAGTAGTGGTTTATATTTGCTGCGGTAATTTCATCCGCAGAAACAGTTGTATTGTGCCTTAAACCGTATAAAACGCTGGTTTCAATTTTTGCTTTATTATTCACAGCGTTTATTATTTTAGCTAATTGGGAATTTTCATTACTAGCTTCTCCTGGCGGGAAAACAAGATCTAACTCCCCGCTCATATAAATAACCGGCGCATCAAGATTTTCCAAATTTTCCACAACCTTTCCGCTTGATAATTTCCGCGCCTCCGCTAACCTCTGTTTAACCCTATCGGGCTTAAAAGGACTCTGTGTTTTGGGAATATGCTTATAAATTTCCTTCTCATATTCTTCCTCGCCTGAAAGCGCCAATCTCGCTTTATACTCAGCAACCGTGTGTATCCCCGAAGCAAAAAATTTTGCCGCTAACGCAATAATATTTTCTTTTTCATTAACACCTGCTGAATCAAGCAAGGTAAGACTAGAAACCTGATCTGAATTTTTTGCGGCATATTCAGACATTATTGCTCCTGCCATAGAATGCCCTACCAAATGAATTTTTTTATCTCCAATTTTCCCTTCATCTCGTAATTTTTCAACAAATTTTGCAACCGCTTCCGCTTCAGCAGAAAAATCATCTTCTCCAAAATACTCCGCAGGCGGGTTATCTGATTTTCCATACCCAGGCAATGAGAGAGTGATGGCCTTTCTCCCCTCGCAAGCCAAAGAAAAACAAAGCTCCGAAATTCCTTCCCACCCAGAACCGAACCCAGGCAGAACAATAACTGGATCATAATTCTTATTCTCCAAGGACTCAATTGAAATTATTCTGTAATCAAGATCCACTGGGCTACCATTTATTTCTATTGTTACAGTTTGCGGGTTTTCCAGCTGTTTTCCAACCTCGCTAATATATTGCGCTCGTTCCTTTTCAAAAATCTTTGAAATAGATTCGTTTTGTTTAAATTCCTCTTTTTGGCTCAACTCATCATCTTCATAAAAATTTTCTTTTTCCATAGTTTTTATTTTAGTTTAATTAAATACTTTACGATATTTTGGCATCCTTGCTTTTTCTTAAAAGGAGGGCAAGGATGATTTTTGCCGTTTTTCTAAAATTTTATCTACCGTAGCTGCTCACCGTCCCTAATTTTGTCATTGCGAGGAGCAGTTATCTGTCGAAGGCAGATAACTGCGACGCGGCAATCTCGTGACAAAGCAGAATTTACGATTTATTTTTAGTTTAATATATTTTCTGCATCGTCGCGAGATTGCTTCGTCGTCCTTGTTTCTTGCGAAACTGCGGACTTCTCGCAATGACAATAGAAAAAGCAGTGGGCAATTAAATCTAAATCTCTTCCCAAATTCCATCAACTACTTCTTTTTCCAGTCCTCAATAATAATTTTATCACCGCGAAGATTTACAGATAAATTCTGCCTTTCTCGCCAGCCCAGTTTGCGAATTATATCAATTGGAAGAGTGATCGAAAAACTTCGTCCTCCTCCGATTTTAGTTAATTTTCTGATATTTTTATCCTCCAATTTTCTTCTTGGCATAAGTTTTTGCTTCAATTGATTGTGCGGCTTGCTGCTGAATTAGCTCAGTAGCAAATTCAGTAATTATATTATAGCAGAAAAATGGCGGAAGATGCAAAAACCCCATTTTACTCCAAAATTTCTAAAATTCTCTCAACTTTAAACACTCTGTCTTCTTTTCTTAAATAGCAATATGCTTTTAGACCAATAAATTTTTTACCGAGATACTCCATTTCTTCAATCTTTTTCGGCAAAATTTCTCGTTCGGATTTTTGATCTTTGGCTTTTAAATAAACAATCCTGATTTTTCTTTTTTCTTTGGCGGCTTGTAAAATTATCTGCTCTTTGTCTTCTCTTGAACAAATCTGCTCGGAAATTTTGTATTGATAACTCGTCATAAACTTTGCAATTTTCCAATCAACCAAGATTTGCGATTTTTTAACCGGTTTTTTCAAAATAATTCCGTCCAAACTGCGGCATCGGCTTAGCGCCACATAGGTTTGCCCGCAGGCGAAAACCCCGCCAGACAAATCTATAACCACCTTATCAAATGTTTTCCCTTGGCTTTTATGCACCGTTATCGCCCACGCCAATTTAATCGGATATTGCACAAAAAAACCTAATGTATTTTTTTCAAGTTTTTTCGTCTTTTTATTAAATTTCGTTTCATAAATATCCCACCTTTCAGGCTTCACGCAAACATCCCATCCGCTGGAAAGTTTCACAACCACAACCTCATTTTCATCATCAAATTCAACTATTTTCCCAACCGTTCCATTCACCCATCGTCCTTTAGAATCATTTTTCAAAAGCATAACTTGCGCGCCTACTTTTAAAGAAAGCTCCACATCAGTCGGAAGATATTTGCTGTCAAAATCTCCGCTAATTTCCCCTGTTAAAACAATTTCCTCCTCGGAAAGCTTATCTAAATTCAACTTATTAATTTTATCCGCCATTTTATTCGTTGTCGTTAAATAGATATAGCCATCTTCCAAGTCGTCCGTATCAATATCTCCGCAAAATCTGCTATTGATAAGCTCCAAATGGCGATCTTCCGTTGTATTATTACGAATACTATTTAGCGTTTCTATAAAACCGCTATCTTTTTGGCGATAAATTTTCTCCAGCTCAATAAATTCCATTTGAAAATCTTTCATAATTTTCGCGTCAAAAAAATAACAGCTATCATAATGTTTGGAAAAAATTTCTTTGTCGTTTCCTGTTAAAACAGGCGGCAATTGATATAAATCTCCAAAAAACACCATTTGCAAACCGCCAAAAGGCTTTTTATTTTTGTAAATTGTTTTTAAGCAAACATCAATGCAATCCATCAAATCCGCCCGCACCATAGAAATTTCATCAATTATAATCATATCTAGATTGTCAAAAACATCTCCGCACCGTCCTAGTATCTTTTTAGCAGACTTTTTTGCTTCATCCGTCGTAACATTGGGTTTAAAATTAAAAAATGAGTGAATTGTTTGCCCGCCGATATTTACCGCCGCCACGCCAGTTGGCGCCAAAATCACCGTAGATTTTTCACTGTTATCACAAAAATAATTCAGCAAGGTGGATTTCCCTGTTCCTGCTTTTCCTGTGATAAAAACGCTTTTATCGGTCTTCTCCATCAAATCCAGCGCTTTCTTAAACTGGGGGTTGATGTCTAGTTTGGGCATAGAATGTTTTGCTATATTTCCTTTCTTAAGCTATAACCGAACAACTTAAAACCGATTTTTTCATGGAATGCTTTGGAATTATTGTTTTCTTTATCAATTAGCACACTTATTATGTGAACATTTTTAGATTTGGAAAATTTAATAACTGCATCTACTAATTTTGTCCCGATGCCTTGCCTTTGATAAATAGGATTAATAGCGGTAAAGGCAAGCGAAGCAACTAAATTGAACTTTAATTCAACAAGCAAAAACCCAACAATTTTGTTTTTATGCTCAGCAACAAAAATTTTACCTATTTCGTGATCAAAGGCTGGCATAATTCGATCTTGCATAATTTTCTGAACATTACTTTCAATATTCTCCGCATTTTCAACTTGCATAAGATATTTTACCAAATCTTCAATTTGTTTTAAATCTTTTGAATTGTTTTCTGCTTCTCTAATTATAATTTTATCACTCATTTTATTTGTTTATTTCTTAAAAAAATCCAATTCCCCCAAAATTATTTCCATAGTCTCCTGCGATACTCCAAACTTTTTGGATAACGGTTCTGAAATACAAGATTTGATTAAAAGTTTATCAAACCTATCTATATCTATCTTTGTTTTTACTTCTTCTAGATTTTTGAAAAATTCTTTTTCTAGCAAATCAAAAGGAATTAATAAATATCCTGCGAATTTGTTAGCCTGAGTTTCTAAGTATCCATATTGTTCCCCGGGAATTATATCTATAAAATTATAAAAATCATCAATTGAATTTATATCTAGCGCCTTATAAAAATCTTTATGCAAAATAAAATGACCGATTTCATGAGCCAAAGAAAATCTTAAACGGTTTTGACGCCTTTCGTCTTCAAATAAATCTTTATCAATATACAATGTTTCCCAATTAGATGCAATTAAGGCATTGGCATCACACATTTTTTCAAGTTCAAGAAGAGGAATTATATTAATTCTCAGATTTAAATCAACAATTTTTTCAATATCAATCGGCAAATTCTTATCCCAATATTTTACCCTAAATTCTTCAGCTTTAATTTTTATTTCTTTATTCTTAATATAAGGAACCTTGATTTTTCCATAATCCATTTTAAGATCTCCTGATTATTTCTATTAGTTTGTCTATCTCTTGTTTTGTTGGTTTTTCATTGCGCAATGTTCTAAAAACAGCCGGTAAATAATTTATCGCTTCTCTTCCAGATAAAATATCGTTTGGAATAATTCCCTGAGATATTTGCGCTTCATCTATAAATTGCTGGTGATTAAAACTGCCTTTTTCCAGCCCTAAAACTTGCGCCCATTTTGATAAAACTTTTTCATCTGAAGGCGGAGAGATTATTCCCCTCTCTATTTTGCTCCAATTACTGGCATCATAATTTGTTTTTTTGCAAATATCTCTTAAACTGAAACCACAAGCAATTCTTGCATTTTTTAAATTTTCTCCAAATATTTTTAGATTTTTACGCATATAAATTGTTATTCTCCTGTGGTAATTATATACCACAGGAGAATAACTGTCAAATCTACCTAAATCTAGAAATTGTGGATAAAAAAAATTGGGGCTTGCCCAGGACAGCTATTTAATAATCATTAATTTTTCTATTGTTTTAGCCAAATTCTGACAATCCCTGTGGTTAAAACGAAATTCCATCTTTTTTAGGTAGAAATAGAACCTTTTTGCAGATATGCCATAATGCTTAACTAATTTGTTTTTGGCATATCTGCAAAAGGATTCTATTCCGTTAATATGATTCCTTTTCCCTTTTGAAAAAGTTTTACTGTGGTTGATTCTGTAATGCTTATATCCGTCAAAGATTAGTCCGTCATAACTTCTCCAGCTATCAGTCTTCTCCATCAAATCCAGCGCTTTCTTAAACTGAAGGTTGATGTCTAGTTTAGGCATATTTTAAACTGCTCTATATTTTTCCATTAAATTTAAATGATTACCTAGAATAACTAAAACAATAGAGAAATTAATGATTATTAAATAGCTACTTTGGGCAAGCCCCCAAAAATTAATATTCTAAAAAATTATTTTCACATTCTTTTTTATAAGCTTCTTCGAAAAAATTAATACATCTTTGTTTATCGTCATCCTTTATACCGTGTGTTAGTTCCTCTATACTTTGCAAAAAAACATTTAATGTGTTTAAAACTCCGTCAAACTCACTTTGATAAATTATTTCTGGGATTAGTCCCCCCCTTTTTAAATTTAAATGTTCTTCAAGCTGCTCGCGATAATCATTTTCCTTTTTGTTATTTAAGAATATTTTTTTCGTAACTTTAAAACCTTCGAGGTCAGCGATGCTACAATCAAGAGTTATATTTTGAGGATGCAAATTTCCACTATAAACACCTATTTTCCTTACTTTTGCAATTTGTTCCCCTAATGTTTTAGAAAACCAATATAAATAGTCAACTAAAGAAAAATTATACAAATCACGATTTAGCTCTTTTGCGACTACGGATCTAGCATCCTCAAGCGCAAGTATCGCTCTATTTTTTTCTTTATTAGTAGAAATACGCGTGATATAATCTATCCTTTCTTTAGTATTAAATGCTCTAACCAATATCACAGGGCACATTTCCGCAGAAATAATGCCTATCTCTTTCGCTTTTTCAATTGAAATTTTATTTCCTTCTTTATCAATAATTTCTTTTAAACCCAAAATAGCTACAACACGATTAGTCCTAATACCATTAGACAAAAAAAATTCTGAGCAATCCTTACTATCAAATGCGCTATTATTGCCCATCAACCCTTTAGCTTCCGTGGGGTTATTCCCTCGTTTTTTAACCTCTCCTACTACATACTCGCCTGTTTCCAACCTTAGAAATGTTCCCGTCCCTTTTAAATCAACATCGCGATATTGTCTCCCCTCTTTATCAACAAAATCAAATTCTCCAAGAAAAATACTTCTTCCGCTTATTTCTTCTGGCATTATTTTCGCTCTTTGTATTGGCTCACTACAATATTTTTCTGGCTTTGGCGTCAAAAACATTCCCAAATTAGACGATCCCCCTTCAACAATGTCAAAAGGAAAATTCTTAAAATTTGAATTTACATATAATACTACATTCGAGACATTTAACGCAGGCAGTGTTTCTTTTTGCCTTTCTGCTGTAAATTCTTTTTCTAAATACGCTATTTCATCCTTTTCATTAAAATCTTGTTTTTCCATATTCCCCTTTTATAATTAAGTTTTCTCTAAAATCTCTATTTTTCTATCCTCTACCCATACCGCTTGGTTGTCATAAAGCATAATAAGAGGGGTTTTTAATTCGGGAAGATACCTTGCGGTATCTATATTATCTTTAATAAAATCTGAATTATTACAGTGCGGAACAATAAGAAAATTAACCAAATCTATCCCATTAAAATCAGGAATTATTTTAACAAAATCTTTTTCTTCGGGTTCAATAAATGCCGATTTTACCGAATTTGCGACAATCATTGACCCAGCGCTTGTGCCAGTATAAATCAACTTATCTTTTAAAATCGCGTCTTTGATGATACTTTCAAGCTCTTTTTCTCGAATTAAAGAAAGCAAATAGAAAACACTTCCACCGCAAATATGCAAGATGTCAGAATTATTTAGTTGCAAAGATAGATCATCTTTTGAAATATCCCGCAAATCAATTTCCGACAAATCAAACCCATTTTCTATAAAAGCATTTCTATCTGATTCAACCCACCATTTATCTCCTTCGCAATGGTCTGAAGCGTTAGAGATAAAAAGCACTTTTTGCCTTTTATTTATATTTGGTAATCTTTCAATAAATAAAGAAATTGTTTTGTCAAAAGATGATGCTAAAAATAGCTTCATAAAAAATAAACTTACTATTTAGAAAATTTCTTATCGTATTCTTTTAAGATTTTTCTTTGATCATGGTTAGCTCCTTTGATAACTTTATCAAATACCTCTTTTTTTTCTTTTGAAGAAGCATCTTCAAAAGAAATCAATAAATGGGTTGGATTTTTCAGCTGTTTTTTGATTATTAATTTTTTTAGTATTTGCCATATTTATTGTAATATTAGCTTATTCAAGTCTTTTTTAATATACTCTATTTTTATATAATCATCAATGTTAGCAATATCCGTTTCAAACTGGTATTTCCCTGTCCTTAAATTTTTTTCAATTAAATGAACGTTAATTTTATCTCCAAACCTGTCTTTAATTTTATTTACATTTTCTTTGACTAGAAATAAAGCGCACTATAACCGCTTTGATTTTTCGTCCAGACATTTAACGATTCTTTGAAGCCCTTCTTGTCTTTTTTGTTTTTCCATATCTTTATTGGGCGTGTTGCCTAATCCTCTTTTTTAAAAAGTTAGCAATATTTAACTGCGGTGCAGCTAGATCTTGCTAGCTTTTTATGTTTTTGACTGTTGCCGAATGGCTTTTTCTAATATTTAGGCGCAATACTCCTATCAAAAAT
>JAZDGL010000051.1:0-3333 GCA_043806975.1 bacterium | reverse complement strand
TCGCCTTAGCGACAATTTTAATATCAATTGCTAATATAATAATATGAGTGAATTTCAAAAAATAGAAAAACATATCGGCGAACAAAGACCGCTGAATCGCCCTTCAAAACCCGTTCCGAACACAGGTAAACCAAAAACCCCACCAAGTAGTCAAAACAATCCAATTAAACCGCAAGAGACGCAGAAAGGAGTTGATTTATAAGTAGAGGTATTGCATTGTCGGAAAAACTTCAGAAAAGAGAAATAAAAAAGATAGGCGCGCAAAAACAAGTTAACTATATGATTTTAGTGTAGTTTTAGGAAAAGTTGCTTTTTCGCAATAAAATTAGTATGATAGGAGTATAAATTCATGCCTATGACTAAAAAATCTCATCAAAAAAGCATAGTTAATAAAGTCGCGTCAAAGCGTGTTTTAGACCAAAACGCCGCCGCGTTTAAGGTTTACGATACTTACAAGAAAACCGCCGACATTATAGAGCGCGCGGAGTTTGCGTGTGGGAAAAGAGTGAGTTATAAGACTGACTTCAGTTCCACACTGAATTTTAAGATAAATTTACATGGAACCTATTCAACAACCGCGCAAAAAATTTAAGACAGCACAAGATTGGTATAATTTTCTTCAATCCAAACAAGGGGTAATGAGCGGTCCTGAATTGTTTGAACTTCGCAAGGCGTGCTACACCGAAATTGAAGCATTGCGTGGTCGTCCGCTTTTAATTTACGCGACAAAGTTTTTGGACGGCGGCCCGCCCGGAATGCCAAATCAAATTGACTTACCTGATGTGGACGGCTTTACTGATTTAATCAATTCCGTTGGCGATGATTGCAATTCCGTTGATGTGCTTTTGCATAGTCCGGGCGGACGGCCTGACGCAACAGAGCGGATTGTCGGCATACTTCGCAATAAATTTCAAAAAGTAAATTTTTTGGTTCCGCATTCCGCGTATTCCGCCGCCACAATGTTGGTCCTGTCCGGCAATGGTATTGTTTTGCACCCAAGCGCGACGCTCGGGCCGATTGATCCGCAAGTTGGCGTTCCGACAAAAGAAGGCATGATCCGTTTCGTCCCCGCAAAATCAATTCTAAATGGTTTTGCGAAAGCTAAAAAAATTATCAAAGATGAGGGACCGGAAACTCTGCCCGCCTATATTCCGTTGATTGAAAAATATTCACTTGACCTTTTTGAGCTTTGCGAAGATTCCGAAAAATTATCAAAAGAGCTCGTTTCGTCTTGGCTCAAAAAGTATATGTTTGCAGACGTCAAAAATAACGGGCAAAAAATTAAAAAGGCCGCTTCGTATTTTTCCGATTACAATACTCACAAACTCCACTCGCGGCCGTTAACGCCGGATAAATTAGCGGATTTTGGTTTGAAACTTGAAATTGCCGAAAATCCGCTCCGTGATTTAATGTGGGAAGCGTATATTTTACTAAACGGATTTTTCAATGTTAGCCCGTTTGTAAAATTATACGAAAGCACGCACGGAGTTTCTTGGGGCAAGCAATTTCAAAGCATAATATGTCCGCCGCAGGCGCAATCACAACGGCGGCCACAAACTTAAACAAAACCGTAATAACAGTAACGCGTCGGTTAGCTCCGGCGCGAATTTCGTTTCCCCCAAGCCATGCCTGCCGTCAGACATGTGAAGGGCAAAGGCGGGGTGGCAGAAAAATTTATTGAGTAGGCAAAATGGAAATACGATCAAAGTCGTACGAGAAAATAATAATGGCTTACAAGAATACATATATTTAAAAAAAAATATGCCATTTAATCCAAAACCTGAATATACCATATCGCCCAAATTATTTCCTATTGGCGATTTTTATCGTTACTCAGATGAATTTGTTACACGACCGCCTTACCAAAGAAAAAGCGTATGGAGTACAAAGAAGAAACAGGCGCTACTTGATAGTTTATTCCGCCGATATTACATCCCCAAAATTGTGATTAGGGAAGTAAGGCTAGATGAGGATAAATCTGTAAATGAAGTAGTTGATGGTCAACAACGAATTATTGTCGCGCAGGAATTTTTTGCGAACAAAATAAAACTACCTAAATCGCTAAGTGAAATACATGCAGACTTGCCAGATAAGTATTTTAAGGATCTTAGCGGTGAATTTAAAAGATTTATAGACAAAGAATTGCAATATGAAGCCGATGTCGTAAAAGGAATTGAGAATCCACGAAACCCGCAACATCAAAAAATAGCCACAGAAATTTTTCGGCGACTCCAACAAGGAGAGTCTCTTAATTTTATGGAAATAGCTCATGCGCGTCTTGCGAGTTTAGTAAGAAATTTCGTTGTTAAATATGCAGACGATATAACTTTTAATTTTTCAGATTATAAACCGGTAGACAATAATCAAAATAAACATAAATTTTTCAACATATATAGTCGAGATAATAATAGGATGCAACATTTACTGCTATTAACGCGATTTTTACTACTTGAAAAAGCCGATGGTCCCACAGAACTGAAAGATACGGCAGTTGCTAATTTTATTGACGAAACAATTGATCCAAATGGAGTTGGGAACGAATCTTATGAGAATAATCCGATTGCTCAATCTGTAATTTCTAACTTAAAGACATTTTATGATATTTTTAAAGACGATCCAATGCTTGATGAAAAGTCTGGATTAAAGGAATTAAGCAAGGAGTATACGACAATTTCCTTTTATTTGCTTTTAAGACATTTGAAAAAAAACTATATATTCAATGAAAGTACAAAAAAAATATTCCATGACTTTATTATCAACGAATTTTATCCACGTTGGTTAAAGATATCTGATGAGGATAAGGAACTTTTACTTTTCGTATCTAATAGACAAATGGATCAAACTTCTATTGAAGAAAGAAATCAGATTTTACGGCAGCTATTTTTTGAATTTGCAAGCGAACAAGGTTTAGAAATATATACTAAAGATGATCAACGAGGATTTAATGAAGCACAAAAGATAGAGATATATCGCCGCGATAAGGGGCTTTGCCAGATGTGTTTGGGAGAAGGTAAGTCAGAAAAAGAATCCACTGTTAGTTGGAGTGAATACGAGGCAGATCATATATTAGCACATTCTAAAGGTGGCGCAACTGACATAAATAACGCACAGGTACTTTGCAGAACTCACAATCGGAGAAAATCAAATAAATAAATTTATAAAATATATTTTAAGATAGCGAGAAATCCTACTTCACACTTGTATAGAAGTGTGCAACTTTGCCCCCGCGTTGCCTAGGTTTTAATATAGCGCTATAATAACAATATGCAACTTTTGGCACTAAAAAATATAAAAATGCAATGGCTATGAACCAACAAATGAAAGCCTCGGCCT
>JAZDGL010000050.1:0-36322 GCA_043806975.1 bacterium | reverse complement strand
CATATTCAAGATGTCAGCGATGTTTTTACCTTTATAGCAAATTTTAAGAGTTTCGGCATTATACCGCTTTCCGCTGCACACATCGCATGGAATATAAACATCGGGCAAAAATTGCATCTCCACCTGCAAAAATCCATCGCCATTGCAATTCTCGCACCTTCCGCCAGCAACATTAAAACTAAATCGCCCCGGCAAATATCCTTTCGCTTTCGCCTCAGGAACCATTGCAAAAATTTCCCTAATGTCCGTAAAAAATCCCGTATATGTCGCTGGATTACTGCGGGGAGTGCGCCCGATTGGAGACTGATCCACTATAATCGCCTTGTCCAAATTCTCAAACCCGCTAATGCTTGAAAATTGCCCCGGCTTTTCCAAAGAATGCCCAACTTGGCGCGCCAGCGCTTTATACAAAATATCATTCACCAAAGATGATTTTCCACTTCCAGAAACACCCGTAACGCAAGTAAAAAGCCCGACTGGAAAACCCGCTGTAATATTTTTCAAATTATGTTCCCGCGCTCCCTTCACAACAATCATTTTATTTCGCAATGGACGGCGCCTTTCAGGAATTTCAATTTTTTCTTTTCCAGAAAGATATTGCCCCGTTAAAGATCCCTCTGTTTCAATCACCTCCTTGACCGAACCTGACGCGACAATTTTCCCTCCGTGTTTTCCTGCGCCAGGACCTATATCCACCACCCAATCGGCTCGCCGCATTGTTTCCTCATCGTGTTCAACCGCAATCACTGTATTCCCCAAATCCCTTAATTTCTCCAAAGTGTCCAAAAGCCTCCCGTTGTCTCTTTGATGAAGCCCGATAGATGGCTCGTCTAAAATATATAGAACTCCCGTCAAAGACGAACCCAGCTGTGATGCCAAGCGAATTCTCTGCGCCTCTCCTCCCGCCAAAGTCATCGCCGCCCTTTCAAGCGTTAAATATCCTAACCCCACATCCTCCAAAAATTTAAGCCTATTTTCAATTTCCTTAAAAATTCTGCGCGAAATCAACTTCTGCCGTTCAGTTAAATTTAATTTAAGAAAAAAATCCCGCGCCCGATTCACAGACATTCGGTTCACCTCTCCGATATTTTTACCGCCAACCCGCACCAGCAAGGCTTCTTTTTTAAGCCTTGCCCCTTCGCAAGCAGGACACGGACTATCTGAAATATATTTTTCAATTTCCTTGCGAACAGCATCAGAATCAGTTTTACGATAGCGCTCCTCTAAATGAGGAATAAGCCCGTCAAACTTGATATTATGATAAAATGTCTTGCCCTGAACAATATATTTCACTTTTAACAGCTCTTCTCCATCAGGCGATCCATAAAGCAAAATATCAATTTTTTCTTTCGGGATGTCTTTTATCCTCGTATTAAGCGGAATTCTGTATTGTTGCGAAACTTGCTTGATTAAATTTCCATAATAATTATTAATTTTATATGTCCAAGGCAAAAAACCGCCTTCTTGAATGGTTTTATTTTTATCGGGCATCACCAAATTTAAATCAATGTTTTTCTTGCTCCCAAGCCCGTTGCAATCGGGGCATGCTCCAAACGGACTATTGAAAGAAAAAAGCCGCGGTTCTATTTCTTCAAAAGCAATTCCGCACCGCGGACAAGTGAGTTTCTGATTAAAAATCAGCTCTTCGCTTTTATTCTCGCTTTTTTTGCCTTTGCCTTTATCCGCTTTTCCGCATTTTATTTTTACTAAACCATCGGCTATTTTAAGCGCCAATTCTATTGATTCATTCGCCCGCCCAATATTATCCGCATTCACTTCAACAGAATCAATAAAAATGTCTATATCGTGCTTTTTATATTTATCGTCTGCCTTCTCCCCTTTTAAGGAGAGATCGGGAGGGGTTTTATCTCTCCCCCTGCCAGAGGGAATACTCTCTCCTTGCCTCTCCCTTCCGGAGGGGGAGGTTAAGAGGGGGTGTGTTCCCGCGCTTCGCAAGTCAACTTCTTCCCCGTCCACAATTGCCCGGCTAAATCCCCTTTTATACATATCATTTAAAAGCGCTAGATATTCCCCTTTTCTTCCCCGCACAATCGGAGCAAAAATTTCAATTTTCTTCCCTTCAAAATCAGTTAAAATTTTATCAATAATCTCATCTATTGTGATTTTTTTAATTTCTTCGCCGCACTGCGGACAATATGGCGTTCCAACGCGGGCAAAAAGCAACCGCAAATAATCGTGAACCTCCGTTACGGTTCCCACTGTTGATCGCGGATTTCGCGATGCCGATTTTTGGTCTATTGAGATAGCTGGAGAAAGCCCTTCAATATAATCAACATCGGGCTTTTCCATCTGCGTTAAAAATTGCCGCGCATAAGCCGATAAACTTTCAAGATAGCGCCGCTGCCCTTCTGCAAAAATAGTATCAAAAGCGAGGGAAGATTTCCCGCTGCCCGAAACTCCCGTGAACACAATAAATTTGTCCTTTGGAATTTCCAAATGAACATTTTTGAGATTATGCTCCCGCGCTCCATGAACAACGATTTTTTTATCTAATTTCTCCATAATTTTGCCGCGATATTCCTTCGGATTTATTTAGTAAATATACAATAAAATGGCGCAATGCGCAACTTAAGCTTTGGAATAGAATTTAAGGCTTTTGTAACTGCTCACTACCTTTTTTTATTGTCACTCCGACCGAAGTAATTTCTGTTAGCAAAGCAGAAATTACGAGCGGAGGAGTCTCTTTAATGATTTTTGCTAAAAAATTAAAATCTTGTACATATTATTTAAGGGATCCCTCCGCTCGCCTCCACCTGAATACAGGCGGAGCTCGGTCGGGATGACAAAAAACAATGAGCAATTACAATCTTTTGCGCAGACATTGCACACATTAATCTTCTTTATAGTCTCTCATTTCTTGCTTCAATGTTTTTTTACTGCTATTATATTTTTAATGAAAACAAAAAATAAAATTCTCCTCGCCATTGATATAGACGGCACGCTTATCCCAAATTCCACTGAAACACCAAATTTTGACGGCATTAAAAAATTCGGAAAATTGCTGGAAGAAAATCCGCAATTTATTTTATGCTACCCTACCGGCAGGACTTTTCAAATGGCTTGTGAAGCGATTGAAAAATACCTTTTGCCGATGCCTGATTTTTTAATCCCCTTTAATGGCGCGGCACTTTATCGCCGCAATGGCAAAAAATGGGAAGAAGACAAAAAATACCGTCAAAAAATATCCGCCAGCAATTCAGATTTTAATAAAGAAAAAATTATTAGTATTTTATCTCAATCAAAAGATTTAAAAATTCAAGAAGATTCAAAACAACACCAATTTAAAGCCGGGTTTTATGTGGATTTAAAAATAGATTCTGGAAAAATTACAAAAGAAGCGCGAAAATTATTAGAAAAAAACGGCATCAAAGAAATTAAAATAATTTACAGCCAAGATTTAAAAGGGAAAACGGGGATTTTAGAGATATTAGCGGACAATATCTCTAAATTGGCAGGGATTGAATATCTGCTGGAACACCCCCTCCAACTCCCCCTTATAAAGGGGGAGAGAAAGAGCGACTCCTCCCCCAACCCTTCTTCCCAAAAGATGGAAGAAATTTCTGTCGTTTTTGCTGGCGATGAAGGCAACGACTTAGATGTTTTTGCGAGCGGGATTCCTTCAATTTTAGTCGGAAACGCAAGAGAAGAAATAAAGACAAAGGCTAGACAAATGAATTTAAATAGTATATACTTTGCCCAAGGCAAAGAGATAGAAGGGGTGCTAGAAGGATTAAAGTCAATCGCTCCTCTTTGCTAAAAATATGCTATTGCAGTCTTATTGATACTGATTTAATGCTGATGTTATTTAAAAATTCACAGGAGGGGAAAAAAATGAAAGAACGAAATAGACGAAATATCAAAGAAAATTTAACATTTTTTTTAATTTTTTCCATTGGAGTTTCTTCCTTCGCATTGATGTCAATAATCTTGCTTAACATCAATGTAAATAACCTTGTCCATACTATTTTATTATGCATTATCACGATTAGTTTCGTGATAATGCATCTTTTAAAGGTTTTGGGAGGGGAATAAAATGCGCTTTTTGGGCGATTTCACAACAGGAATAATATCAGGAGTAACATTCGGTTTGATCGCGAGTGTTTTTAGTTTTTATTTATCAAACGATAACTTTTTTCTGCTCTGTTTCTACTGGGTAATTTTTTTCACACTTTTTTCTCTTATTCTAGCGATGGTTTTGAGATTAGTTAGGAAATAATATGTCCAGGTAATATAGTGGAATAAGGAGGACAGAATGAAAAAAATTTTTGATAAAGCTGTTTTTTTCTGCGTTCACTCCATACTATTTTTTTTAAGTATGGCTTTTTTCATTCGCGCGCTGGGAATGGAAAAAAATATTTTTTCAATTTTTTTCCACTTGACGCTCAGTTTTTGGCTCTTCTCTAATTCCAAAATTTGGAAAACTGTCGAAGAAAAGGAGGAGTAGATTGGATTAAATAATTTGTGGACTTACAGGCCCACAAAAAAAGCGGCTCATAATTAGCCGCTTTTTATTTTTCTCAGTTGATTTATCTCGTCTCTAATCAATGCCGCACCTTCAAAATCCAGCGCTTTGGCAAGCAGTTTCATTTCGCGCTCCCGCTGTTTAATATATTTCGGCAAATCCTCAATGCTTTCCAGCTTTACAAATTCCGCTAACGGTTTTTCCTGACTAATTTCATAATCAATAATAGATTCTATAGATTTTTTAATAGACTGCGGCGTAATGTTATGCTTTTTATTATGCTCGATCTGAATTTCACGACGGCGATCAGTTTCATCTAACGCCCTGCGCATTGATCCCGTGATATTATCCGCATACAAAATCACTTTTCCGCTTATATTTCGCGCCGCGCGACCAATTGTTTGGATCAAAGAAGTTTCACTCCTCAAAAATCCTTCTTTATCCGCATCCAAAATTGCCACCAAAGAAACTTCCGGCAAATCTAACCCTTCGCGGAGTAAATTCACCCCAACAAGACAATCAAATTTGCCCTGCCGCAACTCTTTTAAAATACGGATCCTATCTAGCGTATCCACTTCGCTATGCAGATATTTAGATTTCACTCCCGCCTCCACAAGATATTCGCTTAACTGTTCCGCCATTTTTTTAGTCAAAGTCGTCACTAGCACGCGCTCATCTTTATCCGCGCGCTTTTTTATTTCTTCAATCACATCGGAAACTTGATTTTTAAGCGGTTTCAAAATAACCTCAGGATCAACCAAACCTGTCGGACGAATAATTTGTTCCACCGTTTGGCGGGAATTTTCGCGCTCATATTTAGCCGGAGTCGCAGAAGTAAAAATCACCTGCCCGATCCGCTCTTCAAATTCATTAAATTTAAGCGGGCGGTTATCTGCTGCGGACGGCAGACGGAACCCGTGTTCAATTAAGGCTTTTTTACGAGATTTATCTCCTTCAAACATCGCCCCGACTTGCGAAACTGTAACATGCGATTCGTCAATTATCGTCAAAAAATCTTTTGGAAAATAGTCCAGCAAAGTGAAAGGCGGTTCGCCCGGCTTGCGGTTAGTTAAATATCGGGAATAATTTTCAATCCCATTGCAATAGCCGATTTCTTTCATCATTTCAGTATCATAATTCGTCCTCCGTTCCAACCGTTCCACCTCCAAAAGCTTCCCCTCTTTTTCAAATTGTTTTAGTCTTTGCGCCAATTCCTTTTTTATTTCCTTAATCGCTCCGCCCATTACAGGCTCTGGAACAATAAAATGCTTGGCGGGATAGATAATAATTTTATCCAAATCGCTCCTGCCCTGCGCATCCCCTCTTTCTCTCCCCTTTGGCAAGGGGGAGTCGGAGGGGGTTGCGAATAAATCTCTCTGCGAGATCTCCTCAACAACATCCCCTTCTCCTAATTCAACTCGCCACACGATTTCTTTATCCGGCGGGACAATTTCTAAAATCGGCCCGTGAATGCGAAATCGCGCACGCTCCAAAACTTCACTTCGCGTATAATGCATTTTTGTAAGCTGGCGCGCAATTTGTTCACGATTAACTTTTTCGCCTTTTTCAATCTGCAAAGTTATATCTTTATAAAATTCAGGCGAGCCCAAGCCGTAAATACACGAAACCGACGCAACGATAATAACATCGCGCCTGCTCATCACTGCCGCAGTCGCCGCGTGCCGCAAACGATCAATCTCTTCGTTTATTTGAGATTCCTTTTCTATATAGGTATCGGATGACGGCAAATACGCTTCTGGCTGATAATAATCATAGTAAGACACAAAATACTCCACCGCATTTTCCGGGAAAAACTGCCTAAACTCGCTTGCTAGCTGTGCCGCAAGCGTTTTATTGTGCGCGATAATCAAGGTCGGCTTTTGAACCCGCTGAATCACATTCGCCATCGTAAATGTTTTCCCTGATCCCGTCACGCCTAAAAGCGTCTGAAAATCCATCCCGGATTCCAGCCCCTTTACCAGCTCTTCAATCGCCTTCGGCTGATCGCCGCTCGGCGCAAATTGTGATTTCAGTTTAAACATATGTTGCCATTCATTGTCTTGTAGGGGCAGACCTATGTGTCTGCCCTAAGTGTAGAGATAAACCGAAATTAAGATATATTTTGAACATTCTTCTCTACGCTCAAAATTACATCTTCAAAAAATAATTAACGCCCCGACCTGGGCGGACACTCATGTCCGCCCCTACACTACCAAATTATATTGATTCCAAACCAATTCAAAAATCGCTCTGAAACTATCCGCAATACTTTTGCTTCTGATAATCACCCCGTGCTCATTCCCCTTTTTCATTGAAATAATCCCGATATTATCGCCGTAAATTTCAATTTCATCTTCAAAAGGATAATTTTCTGCCGGAATAAATTTTACCTGTCTAATTTCCGATTGATTTCTTTCCGGAGTAAAAAGCGCCAGCGCAGCTTTAGTTTTCGGCATAATTCCCCGCGCCGGAATCTTCATTACAACACGCTTTTTCCAATAATCTTCTAAAAACTTTTTATCAAAACCGACTTCCAAAAAATCCGCTGAAGCAAAGCCTAATGATTCTTTTGGATTTTGTTTGATTGTGTCCAACAACACATTTCTAATTCCCTCTTTGCCCTCATAAAAATATACTTCCGGCTTTTTCTCGCTAAAAGAAGCTAGTGCGCGCAATTGCGGCTCCAAAACCGTGATTTTTTCAATTAATCCATCCAAATCCGCTTTTTTCTGTCTTGCCTTCTCTTTCAAAATGCCGACATCCTCAGCTGTAAAATATTTTACCTCATTTCCCTTTTTTGCGCGAATCTTTACTATGCCTTTCTGAGAAAGCCGCTTCAATGCCTCATAAACAGTGATCCTATTCAATCCTGCCTGTCTTGCCAATTCGCTCGCCGGCGCCGGTCCAAACTCCAAAGCCGCCAAATACGCTCGGATTTCAATATCATTCAACCCCAGTTGAGTTAAAATCGGTTTAAGTTTTATAGATGGATTCATAAATTTACCCTTGTAGGGGTGGAAAATCTCCCAACCTGTGTTAAAATCTTAATTTTAGTAGTAATAAGATTACAACAGTTTAATTGCCAATTTTAGCTTTAATATCAGCAATTTTATTAAATTTCTCTTAAACTGTTATTCTTATTTTACTATATTATTGAAATGTTGTAAAGTCTGTTTAAGTTAAGCTATTTGTCAATTCAATATGGCAGAAAAGGAGAAAATACAATGAATGCGAATGGATTTATTCAAGGATTAAAAAACATACAAAACAAAATTCAAGATACTGAAAATCAAATAAGCCGCTTAGAGAAAGAAAAAAATCGCAGAAAAGCAAACTTTTATAAACTGCATGAATGTCAAAAAATAAAGGGTATCTTCCCAATCCCCTTAGAAGATTTCGTTCCCTTAATACCAAAAAATAACCGTCCAGAAATCATACCTGTTTGGAATAGGGCAAATAATAGAATCCTGCTTCTTCGTTCTCAATATATACGCGAATTTGCTTTTCCCGTTTGGGCGTTTAAAGATTCTAACATTAGTAGCACTCGCTATAAAATAAGTTTAAATATTAATGGAGTTCCTTCCTGTCAATTTTCGGTAGTTTGCGCTTGCTGCTTTCATGGAAATCCTGAAAAACTATCAGGAAAAGAATATGAAAATCTTAAAGAAGCTATGGGAAAAGAGTTTAAAAATAACTTGATCCTCGCATGCCAGCAGAGTGGTATCCGTATCCTTTTCATGCGTCGCCCAGAAGACTGGAAGCATGGCGATTTAAAAGAGTTCGGCATTGGAATGCACGATTGCAATCATCTTATGCAAGTATTGGATACTAGTTATACAAAAAAAGTTGTAAAAGATGCACTAATCTTTATAGATTGGGAAAGGAGTACTTTAATTGATCCTGACAAGGCTAGTAAACGCCTCTAATAATCCTTCCCCCGCAAAAAATCGGGGGAGTTTTTTTATTGAAATCCTTTGTAAAATAAAATCCCCCTTAATCCCCCTTTAAAAAGGGGGAAAAGAAAGGATGCTTTAATTCTTATTTACAAAAAGTGGGAAGAATACCTTTATTTGCAAGGGGGGGGAAAGAATACTTTAATTCTTATTATAAAAAGGGGGAAGAAATTTCTTTTTTTATTTTCCCCTTCCTAAGGAAAGGGAAGAAATTCGACTTTATAGAAAAAATATCTTAACAGCATTCCCCCCCTCTTAAAGGAAAAATTCTTAAACAGGAAATTATTTTTCCCCCTTTCTTAAAGGGGGTAGGGGGATTTTTTTACCCTAAATATCTTTTTACAATTTCTTCCGCTTCTACTCGCGTTTTAATGGAATTATCGCCGCGGAGAATCGCAAAGGGGCCGGGAGAACTCGTATAGTCAAAAACAATATCGCCGTTTTTTTCCAACTCCATCAAACGCGCATTTTGGTTTTTATCGCGGCCGATAACTAAAAATCCGCTTCCAATTGGAAAAAATCTGCCGCTTTTTATCAATTCTATATCATTTTGGGTAAAATCGAGGTTAATTCGCATTAAATCCTTCATTCTTAAAGAAAATCCAGCATCCGTCAAAAGGCACCCGCCAGAAGGCTCCGGATAATTTTCAATGCCGAATTTTTCCGCTAAATCCATCTGCTCTTTTCTGGAGCGCCCCTCAATCGCAAACAATTCTTTCTGCTTCACCCAGCCATTTTTCTCGGGAAAAGTTTCCGGCAAAATATGCGCTGACAAAGGTCGCAAAACCAGCCCCTCTGCCCCCGCTTCTTTTTCTATTTTCAAAATTTTATCTTTTCCTTGCGACATCGGACGCTGTCCAACAACTTCTCCTGTCGCCATAAAATCCGCTCCCTTTTCCATCATCAATTCTTTCGCTTTTTTCAACATCAAAATTTTACAGTCAATGCAAGGATTTAAATTTTTTCCATATCCAAATTTAGGATTTTTCAAAATATCAAAAAAACTATCCGATATATCAACCCCGCCCTCCGAACTGCCAAAAAAAGGAGTCTTAAACTCCACAATTTTCACTTGAATACCCTGCCGCTTAATTATTTCTTCCGCCAACAAGCTATCCAGCCCCCCAGAAGAAAGAAGAATGCATTTAATTTCCATAATAATTTTAGCTACAAAATCTCCAAATCTTTTTCTGGAAAAACTTCGTTATTTTTCCATTCATTATACACATCTAGCACATCTTCCTTGGAAACATCAATAAAATCCTTTGCATCAACATTATTTAACCGCACATTCGCCGCTGATTCATCTAAAAGATCAATCGCTTTATCTGGAAGCGCCCGCCCAGGAATTGTATTAGCAAGATTAGCGATAAGCTCTACAATTTCACCTGAAATTCTTACTTCGTGATGAGCTTCATATTTATCTTTTATCCCGTTTAATATCTTAATCGTTTGCTCAACGGTAGGCTGCTCTATTATAACAGATTGAAACCTTCTCGCAAGCGTTTCGTCCTGCGAGAAAAATTGGATATATTCTTTGGTTGTGGTTGCTCCGACTGTTTGCAAGTCCCCTCTCGCCAGCGCGGGCTTGAGAATGTTCGCGATATTAGTTGAGGAATCAGAATTCCCTTTCGGATCCATAGCAATCATATGAATTTCGTCTATAAACAAAATGATGGATCGTTTTGCGGAAACTATCTCGTCAATTAAGTCTTTTATCCTTTTTTCAAACTCCCCTCTATATTTAGTCCCTGCAACAATCGCGGCAAGATCAAGACAAAGAACTGTTTTATCTTTCAAAGATTTCGGAACCTCGCCCTTTGATATGGCGAGCGCCAAACCTTCGGCAACAGCAGTTTTCCCCACGCCGGGCTCTCCTATCAAAATCGGATTATTTTTAGTCCTCCTTGAAAGAATTTGTATTACTCTTTCTATCTCCAGCTCTCTTCCAATTACAGGATCTATTTTCCCCAACTTTGCCATTTCGGTAAGATCTTTGGAAAACTGACCCAAAAAATTTATTTTTTTATTGCCAATTTTATTGCCGATATTCAAAAAATATCTTTGAAAATAAATAAAGATTCCCGCGATTATCAAACACAAACCGATTGTGAAAACATTTAAATTCATCCTCCGCCCTTGCGCAAACTTTTTTTAAAAATCTGCTATTTTAGAATACGAATTATTGTTCTCGTTTGATTCTTCCATCGCATTTTGCCCATCAACTGTAAATTTTAACTGATTTGCCCCAGAAACAGATTTAAAAGTAAAAGTTAAAACCTTCCCTTGATTCTTTTTGAGATTTAAATTCAGCTCATTAAAGACAATTGGACTAAATACTACCCCATTATTTGATATTGCAAAAGAAAGCGGGATTTTTTTAAAATTCGCATCAGCTTCCCCCGTATTTTTGATAGAAATAATCGCTCTAGCGCTGTTATTGGTTATTCTGCTTACAACTGCTCTTTCAATGATCAAATCTGGCAATAATTTAGACTGGCTGCTTGGCTTTATCTTTATCCATTTATGCTGAGCAGTAATGCTTGCCTGCGCCTTAGACCCGTCGGTATATTCTATTCCAAATTTAGAGCTAGAACCGAAATAAACCTTAATTTTGTTTTCCTTCCCCTTAAAATTCCCTAGGTCAACTTTGATATTTATGGTTCGCGCCTGCCCCGCGGGAATTATAAGCTTGTGCGACAACGAAATCACATCACCTGCCTGAGTAGGGAGCTTCTGCGACACTCTCCCCGCAAATCCGATCTGCTCCATTCGCGGGTAGCCATAACTCAAAACAGTTTCGCAAAAATATTTCCCCCCTTTGCTTTGATTTCCATTGTTATAACCATAAGAACCGCCTGAATATCCATATCCGCTGCCTGAATAATGTTCTTGATAACAAACATACCCTGTGGTTTCCAAGTTTAAATTTTTTACCAAATCGCCTATTTCCCCCGACGCAGAAGAAGAAAGAGATATTTCTATAGGAATTTTTGTAACTAAAATATCTTTTTGCCCTGCTTTTAATACGATAGAGGCAATCGTCGTTCCGAAAGAATTATCAACAACTTCATTTGCGCTTATTGGAATAAGCTGCATAGAAACTTTTGCGCTGGCTCCTCCAAAAACCAAAGCGGCTGCGACCACCGCAATCCCTGCCGTTATCATCCCGACGGCAACTTTTGTTTTTACGCTAGTTTGCGTTTTTGTTTGCGTTAAAGACATAAAATTTAATAATTATTTTATTATAATTTCATTATAGCTGAATTTAGATTATAATAAAAGTGGATAACAAAATTATGCAAGAATCCATCTTGGGAATATATTTAATTGCAATCGCGTTTTTTTCTTTGCCGATGCTAAAAATTTGGCAAATTTTGTTTATAACTTGGGCAGTTTTCTGCTTCTTTCTATTAAAATCCGCGCAAGCAAAAACCAACAAAACTGCTGCTGCTCTGCCCGCCAATATCAAATCTTTTCCACTTAAATTGCTCCTGTTTTTTTTCATTTTTTTTACAGCAATTTCCATCCAAATTATTCCGCTAATAAAGCACCAGCAAATTTACACAGGTTTTGACACGGGATATTACAGAAATTATCTAGTTTTCAAAAATCACCGCCCGCCCGGAACACCTTTTCATATTATGGAAAATTCATGGCTTGTAAGGAAAATTTTTGATTTATTCCGCATCGCCAAAATTCCCGCCAACATTTCAATCTTCCTTATCCCCGCTGCGTTTACGCTAATTTCCATATTCGGAATTTATTTAATTGGCAAAGAAATACATTCTGACTCCGCTGGGATTATCGGCGCATTTTTATTTGCCGCATCCCCTATCCAATTTCTAACATTTCAGTATCTTTTTATAAAAAACATCATTGCAATATCTTTACTTATTTTTTTCTTTCTTGCTTTCATTAAATTTCTAAAACAGACAAGCCGCGCAAACCCAAACAAAAAAACCATCTTAAAATTGCAAATAACCTGTTTAGGCGCACTATCGCTGATTTTACTCGCCCACAGAACAACTACTTTTATCGCCTCCGCCGTTCTTATTTTTTTCGCCTTAATCTGCTTTTTCCAAAATTTTAATACGCAAAAAATCAAAAAAAGATCTTTTTATCTGCTTCTAGCGCTGATATTTTTTGCTATTGGGATTTGGGTTAATTTTCCTGCCGTTAAAATACTTCTAAAAGAAATCTTAAGCAATTTCAAGGATTTTGATCCTTTCGCGGTTAAAGAAGGCATCTTCCTTGCCCCAAAAGACTACCTGCTTCTTTCCGCCTCAATTATTCCCTTGGCGCTATTTGGATATTTAGAGAAAATCCGAGAAAAAGAGCTAGATATATTTTTCGCTTTTTCAACTGTTTGCTTAATTTGGATTCTATTCCAGCTCATATTTTACAAAAGAATTATTATTTTTTTAGATTTAGCAGTGATTTTTTTAGCAATGCCGCCAATCGCCAAAATCTTAAACCACAATTCACTTCCAAAATTATATAAATCATTTTTTGTCTTTATCCTAATTTTTTCTAGCGCTTTTATCGGATTTAAAACTGCACTGTCTATTAAGCCTGAAATATCCGCTCAAGAGTTAAAAGAAATGCAAAATCTCGCGCAGCTTCCCGAAGGAACCGCCCTCGCAATGTCATCAACTAATTCTTCGTGGATATACGGATGGACGCCCCACAGAATAATCGCGCCAGGACTTTTTGAAAACTTATGGCCATATGATGTTTGGAAAAGTTTTTGGGATGAAAATAATCCGATATGGTTTGAAAGAAAAAAAGAGCTGATAGCCCTTTATAACCGCGAACCGCTGTATATTTTTACAGGAGAAAATATCCCGCTTCCCGCTTTACCGAAAGAATGTTTGGAAAAAATAAGCGAGATGGTTTGGGTTTGGAAATGCGATTGATAATTTTCCATCCCGAATAAAACAAGAATAAAATATTTTTACTTCCCCCTTTAAAAAGGGGGCTGGGGGATTTTAAAATAAATTTGTTTTGCGGCAGCTATTTTTATTTGCTTCATAACATTAAAACTAGTCTGTGCGCCCAGAGGGAATTGAACCCCCAACCTTGGGCTTAAGAGGCCCCTGCTCTGCCGATTGAGCTATGAGCGCGTAATTCAATGATCAATTTTCAATGATCGAATGAACAACTATAAAAAATCCATCTTCTACCCAAGGCAGACCGCCTTGGGAGGTAAAAAGGAGAAGTGATTAGAAAATTCCCAATACTACGAAAGCAACAACCAAAATAACAAAAATCCACCCTACATTATAACCAAGCATTGAGATAGCCTCTTTTTTCTTTTGTTCCAAATATAACCATATCGGATAACCAAGCACCAGCATCCCTGAAATTAGCGCAGAAAAAACGAATAACAATAGCATCGCGACAGGACCCCAAAATTTATTAACCGAACCAAACCATTTTTCAGCATTATTCAAAATTGCTGACACCAACATAATATAACCAACCAATCCTATTGAACACAAAAAACTTTTTAAAATTAACCCTGATTTTTTCATAAATTTTTCCTATTAACTTATTTAAAAACCCCCTTAATCCCCCTTTTTAAAGGGGGAAATTATTGGTAGCCCCACGGGGAATTGAACCCCGGTTTCCAGGATGAAAACCTGATGTCCTAACCACTAGACGATGGGGCCAAAATTATTTTAAAGTCTTTGCGCCCCTCCTTTCGGAGGAGGGGTAAGGGGAGGTGTGATTTCCTAAACATCGCTTCAATTGTTGCAAATCGCTTCGCTCAACGCATTTTATCAATAAATTGTAAAGTTTCCAATTAGCCAAAAAAATGCTTCCCTCTGCCCCATCATCTAGCGAGACGGGGCACTAATTTTTGTTGCAAATCGCTTCGCTCTTTGACAAAAATTGTGCGCGCAGGGGGAATTGAACCCTCGACCATCAGCTTAAAAGGCTGTTGCTCTGCCGACTGAGCTATGCGCGCAATACACTGACAAACAACGAAACAATGCTAGTTTTACTAACAAAATTATAATACACAAAAATATCCAATTGGTCAATAAAAAATCCTTGCGCGAACTTCTACACATACCTCCCTACTCTGCAAACCTCCAAAATATTTGTAGTGACAGGTTCTTTTAAGTCGCTGGAAAGGAAAATTACAAGATCTTCCTTGAAAAAAACACCTTCTTTAACAAGATCCGCCAATACATACCCGACCAAATTATCTATTTTCGCCTCGGGATCAATATATTGCGCATTCACGCCGGAAACCAAAGCAAACTCGCGAACTTTTTTCTTATCAAAACATTTTAAAATAATCGGGACATTGCCGCGAAAAGAAGAAATCAACTCCGCAGAATAGCCGCTTTTTGTGCTGACAATAATCCCCTTCGCTCCCAATTCCTTCGCCGCCAGCGCTGCCGACCCAGCAAGACAATCCGCTATTTTATTATCTCCTCCATCCGAATCATCCGTAGAATGTTCGCAAAGCACCTTTTCTCCCTCCGCATACCGCGCAACTTTTGCCATAATCCTCACCGCATCCACAGGATATTCTCCCTGCGTTGTTTCATCCGAAAGCATCAAAGCGTCAGTCCCATCCAAAACAGCATTGGCAATATCGCTAATTTCCGCTCTTGTCGGCCAGCAATTCTTCACCATACTTTGTAGTATTTGCGTCGCCGTAATAACCGTTTTATTTCGCGCAAGACACTTTTTGATCAGTTTTTTCTGAATCAAAGGCACCTTTTCAGCAGAAATCTCAACTGCCATATCGCCGCGCGCTACCATAATCGCATACGCCGAATCCAAAATCTCATCAATGTTTTCCACGCCCTCCTGATTTTCTATTTTAGCGATTATTTTTATCGGGCTCTTATGCCCATCTAAAATTTCCTGCACCGCCATCACATCTTTTTTATTTCTAACGAAAGAATGCGCGATAAAATCAACATTATGTTCAATTGAAAACAAAACATATTCTTTGTCTTTTTCGCTTAAAGATGGCAAATTAATATGCGTTCCCGGAGTATTCACGCCCTTGCGCCCCTTGATTTCTCCGTTTCCAAGCGCTCGGCAAAGCAAATACTCATCATTTTTTTCAATCGCTTCTAACTCCAATTTTCCATCGTCAATCAAAATTCTCGCCCCCTGCGCGACATCTTTAACAAAATCCGAATAATTTACATAGACCGTATCCCTAGAAGAAACGCTATCCCGAGTTCCTCCTGAAATTTTAATCAAATCGCCTTTTTGCAAAAATAGCGGCTCTTCCAATTTTGTCGTCCTAATTTCCGGACCCTTAATATCAACGATAATCGCAATCCGATCAGAAACCTTTCGCACATTTTCAATTATTTTTAAAGTATCCTCGGGTGTTTGATGCGCCGTATTAAGCCGCACCGCATCCATCCCGTTTTCGTATAACTCTTTTAAAAATTCTAGTTCGCATTTTAAATCTGAAATCGTCGCAATAATCTTCGTCTGCTTTTTTATCATAAAAACAAAAAATTCTAGCCTCCCATCCTCCCTTAAATCGCTAACCCCTCCTTTTTGCTTAAAAAATATCAACTCATCTTAACATAAATTATTATTTGAGTAAATACCTTGAATTCACCCAAAAATGTATTATTTTAGACATTTTTCTGACAAATCCCCCACGCAAACCTAATAAAACTTATTTTAAAATAAGTTTTATGTTGAAAAATTGAGACAAGTTCACTCAGGAATAAACGATTCCAATACTTAACAAGACGTTTTTGGTTGACAAAATAGAAAAATATGCTATTTTTAAATTACTTAGGAGGTAATTTTGTTTTGTTGCTTTAATAATCACAAGAAGGAGAAAAAAATGCTGTATACCCCTAGATTAATCTTCAAGAACACTGGACTCGCGCCATTTGCAAGTGATACAAACCAGCTTATTTTTAAATGGATGAACAACGAACAAATCTACCTTTTTATGGGAGACATCGATCCGTTTCCATTTACTCAGTCGGATTCTGTCTCTTACGCGGAAAGCCATAAAAAGGATAGCTGGATAGTTGTTGCGAAAGAAAAAGATTCGTGGGAACCAATCGGCTACACGGGTTTATTTATCCGTAAAAGACATAGGATCGGAATTTTTCGGATTGCCGTGGCAGAGCCTCAATTTCAAAGAGCCGGTCATGCTTTCCTGGCTTCAAAACTTATGATTTCTTGGGCTTTTGAAGAGTGCGATTTATTTGCCATTCATTTGTCCGTTTCGGAGGCGAATAAAAAGGCGATAAAGTTGTACCAAAAATTAGGATTCCGCGAATGCGGAAGATTTAAGAAATCGCGATTTGAGCTTGGTAATCGAGTTGATGAAATCCAGATGGAATACACAATTGACATGTATCGAAGCAATGGTAGTATTATGAAAGGAGGCGAATAACAATTAACTCTTTTAATATTAAATTTCTTATGCAAGTTAAAGAAAAATGTGTCAGGTTTTTGGAATTGCGAGGTGTATTGCCGCGCAATAAGATAAATGCGATACCCATCCAAGATAACGGCGAAACATTAGTTGAAATTGTGGAAACGGAAAAACTGAGAATCGCACGATACGCTACAAAGGATTATCGGTGCCGTGAAAAGGTTTATGGAATGCTCAAAGAAGTTTCAAACAATCTTCCCGCGGAATTCACTTTAATTTTTGTGGAAGGTTTTCGAAGCAGAGAAAGACAGCAAGAGCTTTGGAATAGAGCGCTTTTAAAGGCCAAAGAAATGGAGCCTGACGCAGGTCAAGAAGAGGTAGAAAGAATAGCCAGGCTATTCGCCGCAAAACCTGTCGGACTGGGCGGCGGGCATCAAACAGGCGGAGCCATTGATGTCACGCTTGGAGATAAAAACGGAAATGAGCTATTCTTGGGAACTAAAGTTCAGGAGTTTTCGGAAAAAACTCCAATGTTTGCAAGGACAATTTCAAAAAAGGAATGCGAATTTAGGGATATTCTTTTAAACGCCATGGTCAAAGCGGGATTTCAAAACTATCCCGCCGAATGGTGGCATTATTCCTATGGAGACCGCCTTTGGGCAGCTTATGGGAAACATACATCGGCTTTTTACGGACCGATGTAATTTATCCCTGAAACTTTTATTAACGCAGTTTCAGGGATTTTTATTAACCCGCGAGCCGCATATTATTAATTACCAAATTACCATAACCTTTCTAGAAAATAAATTTCAAAATTTTATTTTTCATTTGAGATCAAGGGGAGAATCTAATGCTTCAATATAATTCAAACACAGAAAAAAAGTTAATGGAAAAAATAGCAAAAAAATATCGGAAAAAATTCGATTTTTCAATTTGCATTATTAACCTTGCATCTTCAGAACACGAGATTTTTGGCTATCAGATAAATAAATTTATTTATCCAGCAAGTTGTTATAAAATTTTCATTGGAGCAGAAGTATTAAGGCAAATAGAACAAAAAACTTTCTCGCTAATTACCATAATTACAGTTAAATCCCCGAATGATGTTGATAGAGACTCCCGAATTTTCCCGAATGATTCAAGACCGCTTTTAAAAACTGGCGACAAAGTTTCAGTTGAATATCTATTAAACCTTATGCTTACCCGTTCGGATAATACCGCGTCAAATTGCCTAATTGATTTAGTTTCCAGGGAAGCGATCACTGAAAATATTATTCATAAATACGGATGGCAAGGAAGTGAGGTAACGAGAAAATTCCTTAATAGAGACAAGGAAAATCCAAAATTCCGTTTTTCAGACATAACTATGTCTTGCGCAAAACATTTGGCAGAGTTCTTCTACTTAGTGGAGAAAAATCAAATGGTTTCTCCTTGGGTATCCGAAAAGCTTTCAAAGCTCGGGGAAAAACCTGAAAAATGCGAAGAAAAATTTTACAAGCAACAATTTGAAAAAATTTTCGGGAAAGGAGGATGGCTAGAAACAAACCTTTGGAAATACTCTTTTAAATCTGCCATTAAAAGTATTTTTAAAAAACACTGGGCTGTAATTCGCTGGCACAATGATGTCTTCTCGGCTAAAAGCAACTCTGCTCACTATATTTGCGCAATTATGTCTGTCTCAAAATCTATTTTCCCTTGGAAAAAATTTCCAATGCTAAAAGTGCAAAAAGAAATCCTTGATTTTATGGAGAATCTAAATTAAAGGGGCTGTCGCCGAATAGTAAATTTTGCAATTTTCGAAAAATTTTTTGGTTTATTAAAGCCTAAAAAATTTCAGAATTTTGAAAAAATTGCATTCGGCGACACGCCCTTAAAACATAATTTACAAGAAGAACCTTGATTTTAAAAAAGCGTTGAGTCATCCCCAAAAAATGCGCATTGTAAGAAGTGCAGAAAGCTTTTAACAGAAAATGAGTTTGTAACAACATTGGAAGTCGAAGAAATCGTTCAAGCAAAAAAACAAATTCCCGTGATTGCTAGTAGTCCCCTTTGGAAAGAAATTTCTAAAAAATTAAAAAAAATGTCGAAGGCGGTCTATGTGAAAGTTGCATAGAGCAATGCGAAAGAGAGGAAGAAGCAGAAATGATAGAATGTGGTTTGCGCGACTTACACGACTAATGATCTAATAAAAATTAGACCCTGACAAAAGTTTGTCAGGGTTTTTGCTTTTTCCTCAACCTATGCTATAATGTAATTTAAGCAATAATTAATCATAAATCAAAATGAGATACAAAATCACCGGAGGGAAGCCCTTAAAAGGGACTTTATTTGTGCAAGGGTCTAAAAATGCGGCGCTGCCGATGATTGCGGCGGCTCTTTTGCCGAAAAAAGGACAAACCGTTTTAAAAAATGTTCCGCCGCTTAACGACATCAAAGTTTTAATACAAATAGCTGAATCAATCGGAGCTAAATTGACTTATTTTGAGGACAAAAGAATTTTAGTTATTGATGCAGAAGGAATAAATAATTCCGTTTTAGACAGCGAACTTTCAAACAAACTCCGCGCCTCTATCCTTTTTTTACCCGTCATTCTTCATCGGCTCGGAAAAGTTGAAATAAATGGAGCGGGAGGATGTTCGCTTGGACGCAAGCTGGATTTTCATTATAATGGATTCAAGCGGCTTGGCGCAAAAGTTGACATAAAGAGCGACGATAAATTAAAAATTACAGCAAAAAAATTGGTGGGGAATGTGGTTTATTCCGATATCCCCAGCTGGACCGGGACTGAAAACCTTATTATGGCTGCGAGCCTTGCAAAAGGAAAAACTACAATTGAAAATGCCGCGTCAGAGCCAGAAATTGTAGATTTTGCAAATATGCTAATCCAAATGGGAGCTAAAATTTACGGCGCAGGAACCCAAACCATTACAGTTGAGGGAGTTGCAGAATTAAATCCAGTAGAATATCGGGTTTTGCCAGATCGGCTGGATGCGGGGACTTTTATGATTGGCGCCGCTATGACGCAAGGAGACATCACTCTTATTGGGGCGGATCTTGATTGTATGAAAATTTTAAAAATAAAATTGGAGCAAATGGGAGCAACAGTAGAAAATAACGGAAAAACCATAAGGGTTAAAGGATTAAAACAAAGACCTCGCCCGATAAACATCGTAACATGGCCATATCCAGGCTTTGCAACAGATTTACTTCCTGCTATGATGGCATTTTCAGCCTTGGCAGATGGAACCAGTTATTTGCGTGAGAATGTTTATGAAAGCAGATTTAGCCAGGCAGACGGGCTAAACTCTTTTGGGGCAAAAATAACCGCACAAGGAAATGTGGCAACGGTTGAGGGCGTTGATAAACTGCGCGGAGCCTCTGTTTCCGCGCCCGATCTTCGCGCAGGAATGGCTTATGTTTTAGCCGGGCTTGCCGCAGAAGGCGAAACCATTATAGACAACATTTACCAAATTGAACGGGGACATTCAAATACCGTAGAACGGCTGAAAAATTTGGGAGCAGATATTAGCTTATTTTAGAAAATATGATAATTCTAGCGATTGAAACATCTTGCGATGAAACCGCAGCAGCAGTTTTAAAAGCAGAAACGACAACAACAGAACCCGAGGAATCGGTTAATTTTGAAATTTTATCAAATATCGTTTCTAGTCAAGTAGGCTTGCACTCTCAATTTGGAGGGATAATCCCCAATTTAGCAGCTCGCGAACATACAAAAAACATAACTTCGGTTTTGGAAGAAGCTTTGCAAAAATCTGCAATAAAAATAAAAGATATAGATTTAATTACGGTTACGCGCGGACCGGGGTTGATCCCTGCGCTTTTGGTTGGAACAAGCGCAGCAAAAACACTTTCTTATGTTTGGGAGAAACCAATTGTCGGAGTTAACCATATTGAAGGACATATTTACGCAAATTGGATAGAAAATCCCCCTACCCCCTTTACAAAGGGGGAAATAAAGGAAGAGCCTAGAAATATATCTACCCTCTTTTTAAAGGGAATATCCTTAATTTTTCCCCCTTTTAGAAGGGGGACTAAGGGGGATTTTAAAAATATACCCGGCCATTCTACCTCTCCTGCGTCAGCAGACTTCGGAGGACGCGAAAAAGAAGAAATAAAGGAAATAATCTTCCCAGTTCTAGCCTTAGTTGTGTCAGGAGGTCATACTGAATTGGTTTTAATGAAAGACCATAAAAAGTTTATTTCTGTTGGAGCGACCCGCGACGACGCCGTAGGAGAAGCCTTTGATAAAGCCGCGCGACTTTTAAATTTAGGCTACCCGGGAGGTCCCGCAATTTCCAAAGCGGCAGAAAATGGAACACCCGGAATTTACAGCCTTCCTCGCCCTATGATTTCAAGCAAAAATTTTGATTTCAGTTTTAGCGGGATAAAAACAGCGGTAAGAGAATTAGACGCAAAAACCGCAAACGGCGCAGAATTACAGCCATCACAAGCCAATAATATCGCCGCAGAATTTCAGCAAGCTGTTGTTGAAGTGCTGATATCCAAAACAATTAAGGCGGCGCATAAATTTTCTCCAAAAACAATCATTTTAGCAGGCGGGGTCGCCGCAAATTCCCAGCTGCGATTTCAACTTGCCGCAAAAATAAAAAATACTTTCCCCGAAATAAAATTCTCCGTTCCCCCATTGCAATTTTGCACAGACAACGCCGCGATGATCGCAGTCGCTGGATATTTTCACCGCCAAGAAGCGACCCGCAAACCGTGGGAAGTGGAAACAGACGCCAATATCAATGTTTGCCCGCTATTATAGCTGCCAATGCAGCGCTTAAAACAATGAGGAGGAATGACCGAGGCTAGAAACTCCTTATTCCCATAATTTATGATTCATTGAATAAATCTTTAAATTTTTTATCAAGCGCAGGCCTTATTTCTTCACCGACATCTTCGTATATCTTAATTAGATTTTCGTAGGCGCCAGCTCCTCCCAAAAAATCCCAAAAATCTTTGCCTATCAAAAAATCTTGTCCTTTGCTAAAAAATTTGAGGCAAGTCCATCTTTGATAGTCTTTTGGATAATATGGATTATAATACATCCCGAGATAAATTCTTACTTTTTTACCTTCGCGCGTCCTCATCGCAAAAATTTCAAGAAGATCTCTTTTCGCAGCTCTCATCTCATTTTTATTTGGTTTTGGTCCTTTTATTTCAAAATAAATTTCTTCACCGCCTTCCTTTTCAAGAAATAAATCAACCGTTTGAATACGATCTAAAATTTTATTACTTTCTTGGCTAGCGCTAAAAATTTCATTAGCCTCCTTTTCATAGTTAGGCTCCCTGAGAGCGCTATCAAGATCGCTTAAAATATTTTCAAATATTTTCTGCGCCTCATTGGTTACCTGCCCCTTTAATTTATTTTTGCCTTGAAGTTTTTCTGCTACTTTAAAATTTTCCGCTGCAATAATTTTTGCTATTGATTCATGCCAATTGCCTAATGCCGTTTCACATCCATGTATAAAACCTTTTGTCAGATAGCCCTTTTTTGTAAAAAGAGCGTATTGAAATGGTTTTGATGAATCATCGTCGTTAAGACTATATTCATCAATTTTTTTCAGCAATTTTTCTTTAAGAAAATTATGAATTTTAAACTGCAATTTGTTTGATAATGCCATATTTATGAATTATTTTGTAAATGAAAAATTATTTCTGAATAAGGATTTTTATCGCGTTCAGTGCGATTAAGCACGGGGCGCTTATATTGGTTAGCTATTCGCATACCTGCGTTTTCTGCAATTTGAGGGTATAAATTCCATTTATCATTGGCTACCAAAAATACATCAAAATTGTTCACAAGATATTTTTTTGAATTTAGCAAAACTTGCGATATGCCCTCAATATAAGATTTTTTGGCCTCCATCCCTTGCCCTTTATATAACGGCCCGATTTCTAATCCATCTTTTCTCTCAAAACCAAAAAGATCGTATGCATAAGCATGTTGCTCATGATAATCTATTTGTCCCACATATGGAGGGGAAGAAAAAATTCCCTGAATTTTTTGTTTCTCAAGAATTTTATGAAATTCTTTATTTCTTGATTTTATTTCATTCGCTATGTCAACGGTTCTTGAATCTCCTGTAATTGATACCCAGTGAGATCCATTTCTTAATCTTTGAAATTCTTTTATCCTAACAATAGCATCATTCGCATAACGACCGAACCAATATTTTATTGAAAAAAGAGGTTTGCATATTTTTTTATGTTTCCAACAATAGTAAGTAGCTACTTGAGGCTCTTTTAATGTTGCGAGGTCAGAATGTGTCGTAGCGCGGCAAGAGCGAATTGTCCTGCTTAAAATAACCGCCAAAGCTCTTTTATTTTTTTCATCCTTTACTTTTTTAATTTGCTCAAAAGCAAAATCAATTTCTTTTCTTATGTTTTTTATATACCATTTATCAAGAAAGGATTCGTTTTTATCTTGTTTGAGTTCTATTTTATATTTAGCAACTAGCTTGTTATATATAGAAAAAAATTCTTTCTCTTTTTCAACTGAGTATTTATTTTCGTTAATTTCTCGTTTGTAAATTTTTCTCTTAAAGTCTGGTGAAGGAAAATTTTTGTTGTTAAATTTTGCCAATTCAAGACAAAGATCCTTCTCAAAATCTTCAATTTTCTTATCCGTTTCAAATTTGGTGATTGCTAAATTTATATCCCTGACTTCCTTGGTCAGAGAATCTAAATCATAATCTAAAAGCTTTGTATCGGTTATCATACAGTTAAATCGCGATATATCAATTCCTATTGAGTGAATGCCAAGCTCATTCGCCTGCACTAATGTTGTCCCTGATCCTGAAAAAGGATCTAAAATAATATCACCTTTTTTAAAAAAAGATTTTTGCTTGAAATCGTCAGTGTGGCTATCAATAAAATATTCAACTAATTGCGGGATAAACTTTCCTTTATATGGATGCAGCCGATGGACATGCTTTGTGGTATCTTTTTCGCGCAAGTTATCAAAAGACAAATTCCAATTTAAATCATTGCCAAGTTTCTTTTTCCACTCAATTTCCCTTATGCCATTATTAAATGATTGATAATATAATTTTAAATCCTCAATATTTATTTGGGTAGAGCCATTTTCACCATATTTTTTGACTTTGCCGTATTGTATAAGATATGAAATATTTGATTCACTGATATTTTTGCCCGAAAAAAAGCTTGCCCAGTCGCACGCTTCTTTCAATGTTAATAATTGTCTGGCAATCGCTATCCCCATAATTCTTGGAATTTATTTTTCAGAAACCATAGCATTATTATATCAAGAATAAAAAATATGCGCAAAATAAATTATTATAAAATCCCTCTTCTACCCAAGGCAGACCGCCTTGGGAGGTTTAAAGGGAGAAAATATTAGGATCCCTCCACTCGCCTCCGCCTGAATACAGGCGAAGCTCGGTCGGGATGACATATAAGGGCTATCTTTCCTCCTACTTCCACTGCTGTTGCCAATAAAGAATAAATTCGGTAATATACTAATATAGCCTCCGCAAAACAAATTTATTTTAAAATCCCTCCCAGCCTCCCTTTCTGCCTAATGGGCAGACCGCCTTGGGAGGTAAAAAGGGAGAAAATGCGATGATTTGTTTTGTGAAAGCTATAGAATTTAATTTTAAAACCTCCGTCCGCTCTCAACAAAAAAATATTCCAAGCAAGTATGGATAGATTTAAAATTTTATTATGGATAAATCTTACGATCCAAAACAACACGAACAAAAAATTTACAAAGAATGGGAAAAATCAGGATTTTTTAATCCCGACAATCTTCCCGGAAAAAGAACAAAAAAGTTTTCAATCGCAATGCCGCCCCCAAACGCAACAGGAATTTTGCATTTGGGTCATGCTACAATGCTGGCAATTCAAGATATAATCCTGCGGCAAAAAAGAATGCAAGGATATAGCGCTCTTTGGGTTCCAGGGACTGATCACGCTTCCATAGCGACTCAAACAAAAGTAGAAAAAATCATCGCAAAAGAAGGGTTGAATCGGCATAGTTTAGGAAGAGAAAAATTTTTGGAAAAAGTTGAAAAATTTGTCGCCGAATCACAAAGCACAATCCGCAGCCAAATTAGGCAAATGGGTTCCAGCTGCGATTGGTCAAGAGAGCGATATACTTTGGATAGCGGACTATCAAAGTCCGTGCAAGAAATTTTTATCAGAATGTATAACGACGGACTAATTTACAGGGGAAATCGCATTGTCAATTGGTGCCCAAGATGCGAGTCAACCTTATCTGACGACGAAGTAGAATTTAAAGAAGAACAAGGAAAGCTTTATTTTGTAAAATATCCCGTTGAAGATCAATTTATTACAATTGCCACTACCCGCCCCGAAACTATGCTAGGAGACACGGCAATTGCCGTGAACCCCGGAGATAAACGCTACCAAAGTTTTATCGGGAAAATGGCGCGCCTTCCTTTGTCTGACCGCCAAATTCCAATCATCGCCGATGCCCATGTGGATATGGAATTCGCAACAGGAGCGCTTAAAATCACGCCAGGACACGACAAGGACGATTTTGAGGTTGGAAAACGGCACGGGCTTGAAGTTATCAACATATTTAACAATAACGGCACAATAAACGGAAACGGTGGAAAATACGAAGGACTTACCCTGCTAGAAACGCGAGAGAAAATTGCCGCCGATTTAGAAAAACTCGGGTTAATCGATAAAATAGAAGACTACCTCCACTCTGTTGGACATTGTTATAGATGCGAGGCAGTCGTAGAGCCGTTAGTTTCTCTGCAATGGTTCATTAATGTCAACAAAGAAATTCCCGGAAGAAAAAAATCGCTAAAAGAATTGTCCGTTGAAGCTGTCCGCAGCGAAAAAATAAAAATAGTCCCGAAAAGATTTGAAAAAATTTATTTTAACTGGATGGAAAATTTGGAAGACTGGTGCATTTCCCGCCAAATTTGGTTCGGGCACAGAATCCCTGCTTATTATTGCGAATGCGGGCAAATTGTTGTGAGTCTAACTCCGCCAGTCCATTGCTGGAAATGCGGCAACGACGAATTCAAACAAGACCCAGACACGCTAGACACTTGGTTCTCTTCTGGGCTTTGGACTTTCTCAACCCTTGGATGGCCAGAAAAAACCAGCGATCTCAAAAAATTTCATCCAACATCTTTAATGGAAACAGGATACGACATTTTATTTTTTTGGATCGGACGGATGATTTTAATGTCCCAATACGCGCTGCAAGAAATCCCTTTTGAAACCGTATATCTGCACGGATTAGTCCGCGACAAGCTCGGAAGGAAAATGAGCAAATCGCTAGGGAATGGAATTGACCCAATTGATATGATCAATAAATTCGGAGCGGACGCCTTGCGACTAAGTATGATAATCGGCGCCACAGCGGGAAACGATTTTCGCCTTTATGAAGAAAAAATCGCTGGATACAGAAATTTTGTTAATAAATTTTGGAATATCGCAAGATTCATTTTAAAAGACGCCGCCGATTCTTCCGAAAAATTATCTGCAAAAAGCGCGCCTTTCAATTTAACGCCCGCGCAAGAAAAAAATCTAACTCTTTCAGACAAATGGATTTTATACGAATTCAACGAACTCATTCAATCGGTAAATGAAAATATGGACAGCTACCAGCTTTCCCAAGCAGGCGAAGCGCTTTTCAGCTTTTCGCGGGATAAACTCGCCGACTGGTATTTGGAAATTTCTAAAATAGAAAAGGGCAAAACAGAAATTTTGCTTTATATTCTTTCAAATCTTACAAAGCTCCTCCACCCATTTACGCCTTTTATAACCGAGGAAATATGGAAAAAAATTCCCGAGCAATATCGCGGAGAACAAATTTTAATGGTTTCGCAATGGCCGAAAAAATCAAAAATAAACATCAAAAAGAAAGACATAGAAATTTTTGAAACATTGCAAAAAATAGTCGCATCTATCCGCAATGTCCGCGCCGAATACAAAATTGAACCTGCTAAAAAAATATCCGCTTTAATATCCGCATCAGAAAAATCAATAATCTGCCAAGGTGAAATTATAAAAACCCTTGCTAGATTGGAAAAATTGGAATTTTCTAAAACCGCCGTTCGCCCAAAACATTCGGCATCTATTATTATTGATGCAAATATCCAAATTTTTATTCCGCTAGAAAATATCATTGATATAAAAAAAGAAGCAGAAAAGCTTTCCAATGAGCTATCCCATCTAGAAAATTTCGAAAAATCTCTCCAAAAAGAATTAGCGAATAAAAATTTCTTAAATAATGCTCCCGAAAAAATCAAAAATCAAAAATCAGAACAGCTGGAAACAACAAAAGAAAAAATCAAAAAGATCAAAAAAGAATTAGAGATTTTAAGATAACAAAAACAAAAAATGAAAATTCCATTTAATTTAATTATTCTTTATATAATTATCGGGACGCTGCCTGGAATAATTTGGGCTTCATACTATCTTTCAGAAGACAGCAAAAACCCCGAGCCAAAAGGAAAAATAATCCAAATTTTTTTACTGGGAATGCTAATCACCGTGCCAACGGTAGCCGCAGAAATTTCAGCCAGTTGCGCATTAGGATACTCTTGCGCTTTTTACGGAGATAGGGTTTTATATTCCAACAAGCTTCTCGCCAACCCATTCCTAGAAAAATTCATCTTTATTTTTTTAGTAATCGCCTGTATTGAAGAAATTTTTAAATTTACAATTATAAAATCAGAAGTTCTAAAAACCAAAGAATTTGATGAACCAGTGGATGCGATGGTATATTCAATCGTTGCTTCGCTAGGGTTTGCATCGGCAGAAAATATCTTATATGTTTTTAAATACGCCAATCCAGCGCGCACTTCCATAGAAAGATTTTTTACGGCAGTGCTAATCCACGCCTTAACGGGCGCGATTATCGGTTATTTCATCGGACTAGTAAAAATTTGGGAAATGAAGCAAAACCAATTCCTGCCGGGAGTAAGATCGTCAAAAAAAACTTTAAAAAATATCTCGCTAGGAATTATTTTGGCAATTCTGCTTCATGGTTCATACAACTTTTTAATCAGTTTTGACAATAATCTAATGATGCTCGCGCTTGCCCTGATAATCATCATCGCGCTGCTGGTTTCTCTCGGTTTTGAAAAGTTAAAAACAACTTGTTATTTGCATTAAAAATTTTTTTTTAATATAATGAAAATGTAGGCAAAAAATAAAGCTGCAAAATTAAATTAAAAAATTAAATAATTTATAAAGTTATAAAGGAAAAAAATATGGTTAAACAAAAAAAATCTTTTTTAGATAAAATAACGGGCTCATCCGCAGGGCCAAGCGAAGAAATAAATGAGGAATCGCTAGAAGAAAGACAATTAGAGATAACGAACGAAAATGACGGAGAAATAGAAGAAAAGCCTACTTCCCCCGTATGGCAAGATGAATCCGAGGGGCAGCTTACTATTGATGTATATCAAACTTCTTCTGAAATAGTGATTAAATCAACGATTGCAGGAGTTGACGCAAGCGATTTGGATGTAAATATCACCAATGATATGGTAACAATTAAGGGAAAGCGGGAGGATTGCGAAGAAAAAGAAGAAAAAGATTATTATTACCAAGAATGTTATTGGGGCGCTTTTTCAAGATCAATAATTTTACCCGTTGATGTAGAAGCGGAAAACGCCCAAGCATCCTTAAATAAACAAGGCATACTCACAATCCGCCTTCCAAAAGCAGAAAAGGTTAAAACGAAAAAAATACGAGTGGTTGGATCATAGTTTTATTAGTTATATCGTTATCCGCGAAAAAGCCTGCAACCAGAAACCAAAAATACCTAATTTTTCTATAGCTTTTGCAAAATAAATTCCGATATTTTCCCCCCTTAATAAGGGGGGATTGAAGGGGGTTTTGTAAATAAATTTATTTTGCGGGAGCTATAAATTTTTAATTTTTGATTTCTGGTTTTATTTTTAAATAAATGAAATTCAAAAAAATAATTAAATTTTTTCCTATTTTAATTTTAGGAATTTTATTTTTTTCGCAAATATTTGCGCTAGGATTATTTTTAAAATTAAATAAAAAAAATACAATTAATTTAGCTGCTCTTCCCTGCGCTTATAAAAAAATAGCAGAAGTTAAAAACGGTATAGAATTTCCTGAAACATATTTTATCGCCAAAAAAATAAAAAAAGAAATAATCTCTAATGGACTTGAATTGCAATTTAATGAAAAATCTTGGGAAATTAGCGAAGAAGACCTTGAAAATTGGGTAGAAATTTCTTCGCTAGAATTATCTTGCCCGCAAACTTTAATTTCTCAAAATAGCGGATGTTCTTCTTTTAGAATTTCTTTTGAAGAAAAACTAATTGAAGATTTTTTACTTAAAATAAAACCTGAAATAGACATCACGCCACCTAACTCCAAAATATATTGGGAAGAAAACCAGCTAAAAGAAACACCATCCCAACCAGGAATTGAGCTAGATATTAAAGAAACTATCCAAAAAATAAAAAGCGCCGCAATTGGATATAAAAAAATATGCGCGATAGAAACAACACCAGTTTTAGCAGAAATCACTTTAGAAAAACTTAATAATCTTGGCATAAATTCACTTTTGGGAACAGGGAAAACCAGCTTTGCAGGATCAAGCAAAAATAGAATTACTAATATCAAAATCGGGTCGGGTGAGATTAACGGAAAATTTGTCCAGCCGCAAGAAGATTTCTCTGTTTTAAAAACAATCGGAGAAGTAAACTCCGAAAAAGGATACCAACTAGAAGCAAACATCCGCGATGGAAAAACAGTTATGGCGCTTGGCGGAGGATTATGCCAAGTTTCCACCACGCTTTTCCGCGCAGCATTAAATTCTGGAATGAAAATACTTGAAAGAAAAAATCACGCTTATCCAGTCGGGTATTATTCTCCGCAAGGAACTGATGCCGCTATTGCAAGTCCGAATTTAGATTTTAAATTCAAAAATGACACAGATTCCCCTATTTTAATCCAAGCGAGAATTGAAAATTTGCAACTTTTTTTTGATATCTTTGGAGCCGCAAACGACAGAGAAGTAAAGATTAAATGTCCATCCATTGTTTATAAAAACGAAAACGGATCAATGAAAACGGTTTTATACCAAGAAATTTACGACAAAAATCTGAAAAAACTAATTCGCAAAGATACTTTTTACAGCTACTACCGCTCAAAATCAGATTTTCCGCACGAATAAAAAAGCTGGAAGACAAAACTATCCAGCTTTTTTTAAACAACTGCACAATGCCTCTATGGCAAAGGCAGTTGAAAGAACTCTGCTCCCAAAAAACCCGATACGCCTTCCATAATGGAAAAGCGCTTCGGCCGGCCAAGCGCCAGTTTGAGCATCTTGAAAGGAAAGAATAAAATTTACAAAAATCTCATCTACATCTTCCTCTCCCATTAAAATCAATGATGATATCCCCATTGAGATATTCAATGGGGAAAATTCTTTTTGGATAGAAGAGAATAAAATCTCCCAAGCCCTTACGATCAAAAGCAATCTCCATCTTTTGTTATTTCTTACCTCTGCCGCCAATCTAGCGGCAAAATAGATGTAAGACATAGGAGTGATATAATAAATACTATACCCGCTCTTTTCATACTTTTTTAACCTCAAAAAATTAAAAATTTCCTGCTCAATTGCGGGGATTCTTTTTTCCATTTTACGGATAAACGCTTCCGCATTTACATCCGTAATAATATCGCCAATCCTCAATTTCCTCGTTTCCTCCTTTACCTCCCCTTCCTCAAGCTCTCGCGAATCAAAAAAATAAACAAAAAAAGAATTTTTATCAGCGCAATAATTTAAAGAAACTTTTTCCAAAGTTTCTTTAAACCTCTCCTTCGGCTCTCCCAAATCAATCAAATTGGAGGACGCCAAAGAAGTTATATCAATATCATCGGGGAATTCAAAATCAGAAAAAAAACAAACTGTTGTTTTTCTTTCAAATAATTCCGCGCATTCATTTTTTAAATACGCGAATTTTTCTTTCTTCTCTCTGTCAAAGAAAAACCCGTGCTTCGTAAAGCACCTGCTGAGGCACCCCAACACAACAACAGAAGAATAATTCTCAATCATAAATTCAGCCGCATTCAAAAGCGACTGATTTTTCCCAACCCTAATCGGAAAGATTCCGTCTTCTCTCATTTGGGAAAAAATGAAATCCATCCCCTTCCATATGGCATCCACTAAATAAAACCTGTCCACTCCATCACCCCCCTTATTTTTTCGCTTAATTTTCAAAAAACAAAAATAAAATCTTAAAATATATCTCCCACAAAACAAATTCCGATGTTTCCCCCCTTTGATCCCCCTTCGCCCCAAGGGCTTCGGCGAAACGCAGCAAGAAAGATTAAGAGGGATTCCGATATTTTCTCCCTTTGAAAAGGGAGATTAAGAGGGATTTTAAAATAAATTTGTTTTATGGGAGATATATATAAAAATTTTACTCCGCTTATGCTTTAAGATTTTAAATTTTTAGAGCTTGTAAGTATCGGCAAGAACACTCTAAAAATGCTCCCCTTGCCAACTTTGCTTTCTACCCTAATCCACCCTCCATGAATTTCCGCAATCCACTTACATATAGAAAGCCCTAACCCAGTCCCGCCTTCCTCTTCATTCATTCTGTTGATTTTGGTCCTTGACTGATCAATCCTATAAAATCTTTCAAAAATATTCGGCAAATCTTTTTTTGATATTCCAATTCCGTTATCTTCCACCGCAATAACAATAAATTTTTCTTCGCGATTCAGACTAATTTTAATCCATCCATTTTCTTTCCCATATTTAATTGCATTTGAAACCAAGTTTGCAATCATTCTTTCAATTTTTTCCTCATCTCCTACTATTATTATCTCCTTGGAAGATCCACTTTTCTTTAAAGAAACTTTTATACTATAATTTGATGCCACCACCGCAAACACCTTTGCAACCTCATCTACTAATTTTGTAAGAGAAAATTTATTCATTTTCATCCCAGAAAATTCTTTATTTCCGCTTGCAAGCATAGTCAAATCAATAAGCATTTTCGCCATATAATCCACTTGGCTCGCAACCAATTCAAGCATTTCTTTTGACTCATCATCTAAAAATTCTTTCTGCGCAATTAAATCTAAATTACCCCTCATTATAGTAAGCGGGGTTCGCAGTTCATGCGAAGCATCCGCGATAAAACGAGTTTTTAGATCAATCGCATCTTTCAGCTGTCTTGTCCTCTCGGCAATTTTATTTTCCAGCCCTCTATTTAACTCCTCAATCTGCCCTTTCGCTTCAACACTTTCAGTTTCATCATAAAAAATTGCTATCGCCCCCAAAACCTCTTCAAAATTATCTTTTAACGGCACCGCTCTTATATCCAAATAAAATGTTCTATTTTTTTTCTTATTAAAATACCTGCACTCAGATTTATGAAATTCTTCGCCTATTTTAAATAACTGCCTAAAATTTCCAGTTATTTTGCACTTTTTTATAAAATCCATTGAAAAAATATTTTCGCCTTTCCTATCCCCCACTGTTTGCTCTGTGTATGGATTGTTATAAACAACATCGCCGTTTTTATCTAATGTCACGATCCCAACGGGAACATTTTTTAAAACCTTCTCATACAGGCTAGAAACTTTTTTTAAATTTTCATCAATAGCTTTCAGCTCTGTGATATTATTGATAACGCACACAATCCTTCGCAATTCTTTATTTGTCCCAAAAGAAGGAAACGGTCTTACTCTAAAAAAACCTTCTTTTTTATTTATAACTCCTCTTGCAACTTTGGCAAGCGGAGTATTTATTTTCAAGAAAAACTCTTCTTTTTCTTTATCCTTAAAAAAATCATTCCTCTCCAAATTTAAAACCCCCCCAATCATCTCCTCGCATTTTTTTTCTAAATCAGTATTCCCCCAATAGCGGCGCAAAATTCCCCTAAAATCCTTTTTCAAAAAACTTTCGTCCCCGCTGGTTGATTCAATAAAATTTTTATTATATCCAATAATTTTTCCTTCAATATCAATAATAAAAATTATCTCCTGAATAAAACTTAAAATATTGGCGCATTGCTCCAACTCTTCAAATATCTTTATTCGGCTGACTTCTTTTAAATTTTCTGCTTCCCCTGCCATTATTTTCGTTTAATCACCGCTGCTTCTCTGCAACAGCATCTCCAACTTTTTGGATTTTCTCATTTACAACATTTCCCCTCAATCTATATCCCACATCTCGAACAGTTGAAAAAATTTTGCTTTGAAAACCAGAATCAACTTTTTTTCGCAAATAACTAATATACACATCAATCACATTGCTATTTTGCGAAAAATTATATCCCCAAACATGCTCTCCAATCATAGTCCTAGTGCAAACTTGATTCGGATGGCGCATAAAATAATCTAAAAGCCTATATTCTTTACTTGTGAGTTCAATCTCTTTGCCTGCTCTTTGCACTTCGTGAGTCGCGGGGTCCAAAACCAAATCATCAATTTGCAATTTTGTCTGCTTTACGGATCTTTCTCTCCGCAGCAACGCCCTAATCCTCGCTAAAAGCTCTCCAAAGGCAAACGGCTTAACCATATAATCATCTGCGCCACTATCCAACCCCGCAATCTTATCATCCACTAAATCTTTAGCAGTTAGCATTAAAATTGGCGTGGAAATGCCATTTTTGCGAATTTCCCTACAAACTTCAATTCCGTCCTTTTTGGGCAACATTAAATCTAAAACCACAAGATCATACCCATTTATTTCTATCAGCTTTAACGCCTCTTCCCCGTCATAAGCAACATCCACCGTAAAATGCTCTAATTCCAGCCCTCGCTTTATAAACCTAGTTATTTTTTCTTCATCTTCAACAAGAAGTATTGTCATTGTTTTAGTCTCCTTTCGCTTTGTTTTTCTTTAAACTTTTATTTCACCCCCACTAAAGCTCCATAAAAAGTTTATTATAAAAAGATTAAGGAAAGATTAAATACATAGCTCCCGCAAAACAAATTTATTTTAAAATCCCTCTCCTGCCCAAGGCAGACCGTCTTGGACGGCAATCTCCCTTTTCAAAGGGAGAAAATATCGGAATTTTTTTGCGAGAGCTATAATTTTCAAATTTTTAGTTTACCTGCCGCCTTTACCCCCTTAACGCTTCTACCGCATCCTTTTTTGACGCGCTTTTTGCAGGCAAAAACCCGAATAGCAAACCCACCGCCATTGAAAACCCTACCGCCAAAATTATTGATATAATCGGAATTGTAAATTTCCAAGAAAAATGTTTAGATATGGCAAATTTGGCAATGCCAGCTGATAAAACCGCCGCCCCGGCAATTCCTAAAACAGCCCCCAAAAGAGAAACTAGCAAAGCCTCCCATAAAAATTGAGCTAAAATGCTTCTTGGACTTGCGCCCAAAGCTTTTCGCAGCCCTATTTCAAATGTTCTTTCTTTCACATTTACATACATAACATTCATTATCCCAACGCCTCCAACCAAAAGAGAAATTGCGGCAATTCCTAAAAGCAAAATTTCCACAGCATCCAAAATAGTTCCCACCGATTCCATCGCCTCCTCCATTGTGGTAACCGAAAAATCATCTTTTTGCGGATCATCAATACTGTGCCTTATTCTTAAAATATCCGCAATTTCGCTTGTCGCGCGATCTAAATCAACTCCGCTTTTCGCCTTAACGGAAATAAATGAAACATAATCAACCCCAGAAATCTGCTTTTGCAAAGTCTTCAAAGGAATATAAAGCATCTCATCAAAATTAAAAAAAGCCATACCGCCTCGGCTTTTTAAAGTTCCTACCACTTTAAACTGTTTTCCTTTAATTTTTATAGACTGCCCAATGGGATCTTCTTTCCCAAATAATTTTTCCTTTATATCCGAACCTAAAACAGCAACCCTAGCCATACTCCTTTCCTCATTCTCGGTGTACATCCGCCCCTGCTCTATCTCCATATTATCAACATCAATAACGCCAGCCGATGTGCCAAAAATCATTGTTTTTTTTCGCTTTTCCTGTCTTACAATTTGCTCCTGACCCATAAATCCCGAATAAGCGCCTTCAATATATTGCGGAAACTCCTTTAAAATCGCCTCTCTATCTTCATCTTTTAAAGTCGTGATTGTTATCCCAGCCGCCATTTCCATCGCATTTTCAGTAGAATTTTTTTTAGCTCCTGGGATTTTTACTTCTATTTGGATAAGGTTTGTTCCAAAAGTTTCAATTTGGCTGTTTATTAAAAACCTCAAACCTTCGCCAGAAGACACCACCGTGATAACAGCAGCAATGCCGATAGAAACAGCCAGCATCGCAAGCGCCGTTCTTAATTTATGTGATCGCAACGATTTTATAGCAAAAGAGAAGGAATTCAGCATAAGCTAATAAAATAGTTAAAAGTTTCTAGTTGCAAGTTGCAAGTAAAGAATTCTAATAATTTTCCTTAACTTGCAACTTTTAACTTGAAACTCGCTGCTATTATTCATACCTTAAAGCATCTATCGGATCTTTTTTTGCCGCTTGATATGCCGGCCATAATCCAAAAATTAGTCCAACAATCAGTGAAACCGACACCGCTAAAATTATAGACAGCGGGGAAATTATAAAATCCCAATTAAACCCTTTCCAATTTGCGACTAGCGCGATTAAAAATGTAACTCCTATCCCAAAAATAGACCCCGCGACTCCTCCCGAAACCGAAATTATGATAGTCTCCGCCAAAAATTGCAATAAGATATTCCCATTTGTCGCGCCGACAGCCTTTCTTAATCCTATTTCTCTCGTCCTTTCAACTACAGAAATCAACATAATGTTCATAATTCCAATTCCTCCTACCACCAAAGAAATCGCCGCAATCCCCGCCAAGAAAAATTTCAAAGCATCAGTTACCGAAGTTAGGGTTTCCAGCGCCTGTTGAGAGCTTCTAACAGTAAAATCATCATCTATCGGATTTTCTATTTTATGCCTGTCGCGCAAAACAATTTCAACCTGTTTTGTTATTTTATCAATGTCCGCCCCATCTTTAAACTTAATTGCAATTAAGTTTAAATAGTTTATTCCCAAGAGCAGGGTTTGAGCGCTTTTTAACGGCACGAAAAGCTGATTATCGCGGTTTTGAAACCCTACCGTTCCATACTCTTTCAAAACCCCCACGACAAGAAAATTCTCTTTTTTAATCTTAACCGTTTTTCCTATCGGATTTTCCTGCCCAAACAAATTTTTCTTAACTTCGCTCCCAAGCACAACTACTCTAGAAGCGCCAACGCTCTCTTCTTCGGAAAAAACCCTTCCGTTTTCCGCCTCTAAATTTTCAGCGTTCCAATAATCAGGAGAATCCACTCCCAAAAAAGTTGTATCCGTTGACTGGCTGTCCCACTTTACCGAACCCATCGCCCGAACTACTCCTGATGCCGCTTCTATTTCAGGAATTTGTTTTTTTATAGCTTCCGCATCCTCCTGCTTCAAAGAAGTTATTACCACGCCAAAAGCAGAAATCGGCGGACCCTCTTCTTCGGATTT
>JAZDGL010000049.1:0-18110 GCA_043806975.1 bacterium | reverse complement strand
CCATCCTTTTCTTCTCTCTGCTTCTCCTATAAAACTATACCAAATTTTCTCGCTTACAATCCGATCCATTGATGGAATTGGCGCGCATTTTTGCATAGCCTTGACTGTGCAGATATGAGTTAGTTCGTATTCGTTGGCGGTTACTTTTGGAAGAACTGTTCCGTCAAGGCACTCTTCATCTTGTCTAGGAATTTGTTTGGATTTAGAGGATATGTCAGATATTATTTTAAAGTAGTCTTGTTGTTTTACCTCTTGAATCTCTTGCATTAATTTTATATTTTCCTCGGTTATAGCTGATTTCGGGTTATTTGTAAGTTCAGAATATGTGAGCATGTAGGTCATAAACTGAGCACAAGCTCCTGTTGTTGAAGTAATTTTAACATAGCATTCGCTAGTAGGGTTAGATCCGCAATTGTCCTCAGCACAAACCAGGAATGGATTATATGACTCTAACGCGGTTACTGTAACTTCTTGTGTAAAACAAATTCCTGTTTCTTCTGCCATAACCTCGTTTTTGCAGGTTTGAAAATCGCTGACGGCAGAACAATTTTTTTCTATGCATTCATCAAAGGGTTTATATTTTTCTAATTTTTGTAAAATTTCGTCAGTCACGGCTATTTCCATATCAATATTGGTGTAAGTTTTTTCATATTGGATCAGTTGCTCATGAGTATTTAGATATTCTTTAAACCATTCTGCTGATTCAGCTTGTTCTTGAAGAGAAATTGTATAAACATCGTTGGGATCATAGCAATAATTTTCAAATTTTTCCTTAAGTAATGATTTTGCTTCGGAAATACAAGCAGAGTATTTTTCCTCCTGGCAGATTAGCTGTTTAACGGGATCTGTTTCCGCGCAGGTTAATTTTTTACTTGCGCAAAATTCATCTATGCTGGTTCCCACGATGACCATAATGGGGTTTCCGTTTCCATCGTCGCTTATCGTGGAAGGTTTTTTGGACAAAGATGCGCTTATCTTATCTGAAGCAATCCCTAAACATAAGTCATATTTTGTATTTGTGCACTCGTCCAGCGCGTTAACATTTTCTTCTTGCTCTCGCAAATAATCAAAAACTTTTTTAATATTTTGTTTAACTTCTCTTAGCTCATTTTTAAATCCGAGCATTAGTTGGCGTTGTCCTTGTCTGTTGGCAATATCTATTTTATCGCCATATCCGCTTGTAGCAGCCGCTTGATCAAGATCTCCTTGCGACATTTGGTTTGCGAGGTCATTCATATTTTCATATTGAGCTTGCAAACCTCGTTCTTCCGATGTCATACCACGAGAGCTATATGAACCATTTTTTCCATTTTCATCGGTTTGCGTAAGGGCTAAACCTTCCTTGGTTACCCTAATGATAACCGCATCTAAAATTGCCGCAACATATTCCGTGTAATCATCAGAGCTAATCAGCCAATCTAAGTCCATCGTGGTTGCTTTTGATACAGCATCTGCCATAACTTTTCCAGGTGTGCGAGATTCCCATTTTTTACATTGGCAGTTTTGTTCTTTGCAAGTTTCTGCTGGGAGTCCGTCTCCTTCGCAATATTCAATCATTTGCTCATCACAATCGCCCCATTCTTTACAGATTTTATCTCCAAGAAAGCCGCTTCCTGAAATTGCTTCATTCGCGAGGGCTTCTGTCGCTTTCATTTCTCTAGATAGTTTCTCTCCTTGAACATCAAAATATGCTCCGAAAACATTATTTGATCGCTGAGTAACTTTTAGCCATCCATCCCATCCTCCGCCCGCCCGCATATCTCCGTAATAGTCGTTGATGTTATCAGCTATTTCATCAAGTGTGCAGCTAACTTTTTCTTTGAACGGCGGAACCGTGCCTAACGCTATTTTTATTTGCGTAGAAAAGCTATCGCAAAGCCACGCTAAATCGCTTCCTTCAATAAACATCCCGCCGGCTTCGTTTGCGACATCTCCTAAGAATTTTTTCCAATCTGTAACAAATTTAGTGCTTCCTCCTTTTCCTCCCTGTATCCAATCAATGATGGTATTTACAAGCATATCAAAAAATTTTTTTCTGAGCACATTCCATGCAATTTTTAACAATTCTGCTAGCCATTCATGATTTTTTGTCCAAGTATCAACGAAAGAAGAAATGCCATCTGCAATAGAACTTAGAGTATCGGCCGCAAGATCGGCAACATAGTAAGCTTTTTCATATACCCATTTTGCAGCATCCCAAACTTGTTTTCCCCCTATATCCCAAATGAATTCTCCTATGGTTGCCCAGCTGTCTGCTGGAATCACTGGTATTGCGTTTGCTTGCTTTACCTGTAATACAATCCCTCCAAATATTATTTGAAAAATAAAAGTTGCCGCAAGAAAAAAAGCAATAGTTTTATTTAGAGTAAGTTTTTTTATTTTTTGGTTAATTTTTAACACTTTTTATCCTTGAATATGAATATGACTTTTTATATTTTTAAATATGTCATTTAAAACTTCTTCTGATAGCTTGCGAATTGTCCCCAACTGCGAGAGAGCGATATTTGCTTTTAATGGGTCATTTTGAATGTCTGCGACTGCTTTTATAACATTTGTTTGAATGATAAGAAGACTAATGTGTTTTTTGTGGAGTTCTGCTAAATCGGAAGGGACTGAAATTTTTTTCATATTTATTGCTGTATTCTCGCATAGAACAACCAAATTATCAAAAGTTATTTTTCCTTCGTCAATATCAATAGAAGAAACTTGGGTTATAGGCGTTAAACAGGCAGACATTTTTTGCCCATATAATTTTATGGAATCTTCTGAATTATCGTCGTTGATGATTATTTGGTCGCTTGGTATTTGTGGCGGAGTAAATTCTTGGTAAGATCTTTGAACAGCCGCTGAAAGCGCTTCTTCTATAGAAGATGGATTTTCCAAAGTGACAATTTCGTTATCTTTCCTAGGTAAAATTTCTTCACCAACAATTTTTTCAGTTAGTTTTTCTATTAAATCGTTAGTATAGTTCAGGTTTTTTATTGATCCTGCCGCCGGTCGGGGGATAATTGTATATTTTGTATTAAGTTTGTCGTTGGGGGCGGGCTTTAACGGATCATATCCGCTAATAACTTCCTCTCCGTCTAGAAAACCGTCTCCATCTGTATCGGATTTGTTAAAATCGGTTCCATAAATAGATTCCATATTGTCGTTCAGCCCGTCTCCGTCGCTATCTTTATCGGCAAAAGAGCTTAAGAATGAAGCTGAAAGTTTTTTGTTTTGTTTGGTGTTTTTTTGTATCCAAAAAACCGCGACGGCAATAACCGCTCCCGTAAGAAATAGAACCGATACTATTCTTAAAAAATAACTTTTCATTAATATAATTATACCATTTTAGTTAAATAAAAGCATTGCTATCGCTGTGGAAAACTTTTATTAGATATAGCTGCCATAAAACAAATTTTGTGCTTTTCTCCCTTTAAGAAGGGAGATTGAAGAGGGATTTTTTAATAATTTATTTTGTGGTAGCTATACTTTACGATTTTGTGGTATAATATCAATAATGGATTTCAAAGATTTTTCATCCCAAGATTTATGGGAGAATATTTTAACGGCAACCGTTGTCGGAGTTTTTGTTTTTGCGGGAAGCTTTGCTTTTTTTAGAACAGGAAGATTTGCGGTAAAAAATTTAAATCCAAAAAAACTCGCATCTTTAATGAGTTTTGGAGACAAAAAAAATCAACAGGAATTTGAAAGCGAAGAGATAAAAAAGAAAGCCGGGGAGCTTTTAAAAATGGCGCCTTATTCTGCCCCGTTTTTAGGAAGTGAAAATGCGCCTGTGGAAATTGAAGGGTTTTTTGATTTGATGTGTCCCTATACGAAAATATTTTTTACTCATTCTCTTTTGAAAAAAACGAAACAAGCTATTATTAAAGATGAAAAAGCAAAGCTGGTTTTTAGAAATTTACCGATATTAGATAAAAAATCTCAAGAAGCGGCGATGGCGTGCGCTTGCGCGGGACAGCAGGGGCGTTTTTGGCAAATGCTTGAGCAGGTTCTCAAAAACCAAGAAGATATACAAAGAAGCAGCGCGGGTTTTTCAAGCTATGCCAACGAAATCAATTTAAATATGGCTTCGTTTGACGATTGCGTGGCGAGCAAAAAATATGCTGATTTAATTTTGCAGGATATGGCGCGATCACAAGAAATGGGGATTAAGGGGTCGCCTACTTTTGTAGCTGATGGAAAGATAATCAAAGAAGGCTTGCCAAGCGAGGATGAAGTTAAAGGATGGGTGGAATAAAGAGTTTAAAGTTATAAGCGCAACTACTCGCTGTCCTTATTTGTCATCCCAACCGAGCTCCGCCTATATTCAGGCGGAGGCGAGCAGAGGAATCCCAATATTTCCCCCCTTGGCAAGGGGGGATGAAGGGGGTTTTATAAAATAATTTGTTTTGCGTGAGCGATGACTTGAAAACCCCTCTTCTTGAAAGAGGGGTTTTTTATAGTCAAGGCGTCATCCTGAACGGAGCGGAGCGAAGTGAAGGATCCCGTATTTAAGCTGAAAAAAATGGGATTCTTGCCTCACCGCTTATAGCTTTATGCGGCATGCGGTCACTCCTTCGTCGCTTAGAATGACGCAAAAACATTATTTGGCGACACACCCTTTTTATCTTGCTAGCGGATTTTTTGCTCCGTGGACTTCAAAATGTAAGTGCGTTCCTGTGGATCGGCCAGTATTCCCCATTAAGCCGATGATTGTTCCTTGCGTTACCCACTGACCTTGCGCTACATTGATTTTGCTTAAATGAGCATACAGTGTTTCAACATTATTAGGATGTTTGATTTTTATGTATTTTCCATATCCTCCATTGTATCCCGTGCTGTCTGCAAGAATAACGGTTCCGTCTGCAGCGGCATAAATAGGTCCGCCGTCGGAATTGCTTATATCAACCCCGTTATTAGCGTGAGTTCGTCCCCAATTGTGCCCGGCGGCAGGATAAATAAAATATCCATTTAAATCCCCCGCTTCTGTATAGGCAGGCGCGCTTACAATTGCTAACCTAGATTTCGGTTTTTCAGGCATTTTTCCGCCTGGTATTATTATCTCTGCGCCTTTGTTCAAGATATCGGATTCTGAGATAGAGTTAAAAAGCGCAATTTCTTCTTTGGGAACTTTGTGTTGAATAGCGATTTTTTCAAGGGTGTCCCCTTCTTTTATTGTATGCTTTATCCCTGAAACTGGTAAAATTTCCAAAATTTGCCCTTCCTTGATTTTATTTGGGGAATCTAAATTATTTGCCCAAAGAATAGTGTCTATTGAAATAGAGAATTTTTTAGAAATAAGCGTTATATTGTCTCCTGGCTGAACCATATATTGACCAATTTCGTTTTGGAATGCAGACGAAGCGGAGCAGAAAGGCGTGTTTAGACTGATTAGTGCATTATCTAGAATAAAAGCAAAATCCGAGATTTCTAGCGATGTTTGTTCTTTTGCGGCGCTGCATACTTCACTTGAAGAAGCCAAAACTACTTGGCTGATTGAATTGCCTATTTCTAATTCGGGGTCTGCTTGCGAAATTTCAAAAGCCTGACTTTCTTCCCCGCCCCCGAATATCCCAAAAGAATACGAAGGGTCTTCTTTTCTTGTTTTTTGTTTATAGTTTCTTGCGCCCGTTGTTAAAGCGAGAGCAACCAAGATAACCTTTGGAAAATGCGTTGAATTTCTCAAAAGTTTCTTTTTTAGACAAAGGAAAATTTGCTTACAAATATGATTGCTCCAATTCCGGCTTCCCTTACCTCAATACAATGAGAATACTTTGTGGTTTCTGTAAATAGCTGAATAAGGAATAGCTAGACATTAGTTTTAGTAAAATCACAAGATACAAGGTAGCATATCAGAAATTAATGTCAATGGAAGTATCGGATAATGTCAATGGCGGTAGGCGAAAAAATGTTTTAAATAAGCCTTTTTCGGCTAAATAAGTTATCCACAGAGATAATGTCCTAAGGCGCGCGGTAAAATTATATTTCCTGCAAAAAAATTCCGATATTTCCTCCCCTTGAAAAGGGAGATTGCCGCCCAAGACGGTCTGCCTTGGGCAGGAGAGGGATTTTAAAATAAATTCCAATTATTTCCCCCCTTGGTAAGGGGGGATGAAGGGGGTTTTTAAAAATAAATTTGTTTTGCAGGACTATATTTGGGAATAATAAGGTTTGCCTGTATAATGAAATATATGGACATTCTTCAAAATTTAAATCCAAAACAAATTGAGGCCGTTACTACGGTTGATGGTCCGATATTGATTATTGCGGGCGCGGGTTCAGGCAAAACCAAAACATTAACGCACAGAATTGCTTATTTGATCAAAGAAAAAGGCGTAAAACCGCATAATATCTTGGCAGTCACATTCACCAATAAAGCGGCGGCGGAAATGAGACAGCGAGTCGCGGGGCTTTTGGGGGATCAGCATAAAATGCCGTTTGTTGGCACATTCCATTCCACTTGTGTGCGGATTTTGCGGGTAGAATATAAAAATTTAGGGCTTCCAAGCGGTTTTTTGATTTATGATACAGATGACCAGCTTGCGGTTTTGAAAGAATCTATAAAAGAAGCGGGGGTTTCGGTTGATCAATTTAAGCCTAATTCTGTGCTTGCGGCGATTTCATCAGCAAAGAACAAATTGCAGACTCCTGAAGATTTTTTGGCAAATACAAGCGGTTATTTTGAGGAGATTTCGGTAAAATGTTATGAAATTTATCAAAATAAGCTGAACAAGGCGGGGGCGCTGGATTTCGATGATTTGATAATGAAAACCACCCTTTTATTTAAACAAAACGCGGAACTGCTTAAAAAATATCAGGAATTTTTTAAGTTTGTTTTGGTGGATGAATATCAGGACACAAATCATTCCCAGTATATGTTCACGGGAATGCTTGCGGATAAGTATAAAAATATCTGTGTTGTCGGCGATGATTGGCAGAGTATTTATAAATGGCGCGGGGCGGATATTTCAAACATTTTAGAGTTTGAAAGGGATTACCCGAATGCAAAAGTTATTTTGTTGGAACAAAATTATCGTTCCAGCCAAAACATTTTGGACGCGTCTTACGGCGTTATTTCTAAAAATGTGAACAGAAAGGATAAAAAACTTTTCAGCGATAAAGATCAGGGCGAGGCAATTCAGGTTGTCGGGGTTGCGGACGAAAAAGCGGAAGGAAGGTTTATTGTGGGGAAAATAAAGGAATTAACGCGCATAGGGGCGGCACACCCCCTCCAGCTCCCCCTCCGAGATGGGGAGAGAAAGTGTGGATGTCATCCCTCCGAGATGGGGCACACCCCCTCCAACTCCTCCTCCGAGAGCCACACCTCCCCTAGCCCCTCCTCCGAGAGGAGGGGAGGGTTAGGATATAAGGATTTTGCGGTTTTATATCGCACAAACGCGCAGTCGCGGGCAATTGAAGAAGCGTTTTTAACCGCTGGAATTCCATATAGAATTGTCGGAGGATTAAAATTTTATTCCCGCAAAGAGGTTAAAGATATTTTGGCGTATTTGCGGCTTATTTTAAATCCGCGGGATAAAGTTAGTATTGCGCGGGTTATCAATGTTCCTGCGCGCGGAATTGGACAGACAACCTTGGAAAAGCTGCTTAAAACATTGGATTTAGGCGCGGAAGAAGCGCTAGCGGAGATAAAATCAGTTGATGCAATTAACGGTTCAAAACAAAAAGCGATTGATTCTTTCTTTAAGCTTATTGATAAAACTCGGGAACAGTTTTTTTCTCCGCCTAGCGGAGGGGAGTTGCCTGTCGGTCTTTCTCATTTAATAGATTTTATTCTTAAAGCTAGCGGATATGATAAGTATATTCAAACGGATAAAGATGCAGAAGCGCGCTGGGAAAACATTCAAGAGCTTTTTACAGCCGTTGAGAAGTATAATAATCGTCCAGTCGAGGAGGCGTTGAAGATGTTTTTGGAAGAAGTTGCGCTTGTAGCTGATACTGATGAAGTTGATTCAGACCATAATGTTGTGAACTTAATGACCTTGCATTCTTCCAAAGGGTTGGAATTTAATACGGTTTTTATAGCAGGGATGGAAGAAAACATTCTCCCCCATTCTCGCAGCACAAACGGAAACGCGGAAGAAATGGAAGAAGAACGGAGGCTTTGTTATGTGGGGATGACTCGCGCGAAAGAACGGTTATTTTTAATTTATGCTCAAATACGGCGGCTATATGGAAATTCGGTTATTTCTGTCCCCTCTCGCTTTTTACGCGATATTCCAGATTATTTAGCCGAATTTCAGCAAAAGCTGGATGATTTTGGAGATGTGATTGAGGTAGATGAATTTTAAAATCAGAAACAATTTTCCTATTAAAAAATATATGGAGGTTTTGGAAAAATAAAAAGGGGTTCTTGACTTCCTAAAAATAATAATATACAATGGAAGTAAGAAAATCTTTTACCTAAATTCGATATATTATTATGGAAAGTTTACTTGTAAAAATTTATAAATCGCCTAAAACCGTTTTAACGAATGAAGATATTGCTTTAATATGGCAAGAAGCCGGCAAAAATAATCTAAAATCCAAAATTTCTTATTATACTAAGCGAGGCGGTTTAATAAGATTATCAAGAGGAATTTTCGCAAAAGATAAAAATTTCAATCCAAAAGAGTTGGCGACAAGCATTTATGCGCCATCCTATATAAGCTTTGAAACGGTTTTAAGAGAGGCGGGGATAATTTTTCAGTATTATGATAGCATTTTTGTTGCCGGTTCTTGGACGAAAAATGTTTCCATAGGGCGATACAAATTTATTTTTAGGAAGTTAAAGGATGAGGTTTTATTTAATCCGGTTGGAATTATAAATCAAGAAAATTTTAGCATTGCTTCTCCCGAACGGGCATTTTTAGATACCATTTATCTTTTTCCCGATTATTATTTTGATAATTTAAAGCCGATAAATTGGGAAAAGTGCTTTGAAATAGCTGGAATTTACAAAAATAAGCAGCTAATTAAGCGATTGAATAAATATTATAAAAATTATGCTCAATAAAGAAAAACATCAATTATTAATGGGGAAAATTTTAAAAGATATTTATACAGATGTTTCCATAAGTTCTTTTTTAGGGTTTAAAGGCGGAACTTGCGCGTATTTTTTCTATGGACTGCCTCGTTTTTCTGTTGATTTGGATTTTGATCTGCTTTCGAATAAAGAGGGCTTGCAAGAAATGATTTTGGATAAAATCGGGCTAATTTTGGAAAAATATGGCATATTAAAAGATAAATTCATAAAAAAATCTACAATTTTGCTATGGCTTTCTTATGGCGATGCCGATTATAACATTAAAATAGAAGTGAATACCAGAAAAAACATTGAAGATATTGAAAATTCTTATGAGCTAAAAGAATATCTAGGAATTTTAATTAAAGCGGCAAAAAAAGAATACTTATTTGCCGGCAAATTGGCGGCGCTTATTTTAAGAAAGGAAACAGCGGCGCGCGATATTTATGATATTTATTATTTTGCGAAAAATAATTGGGATATTGACCGCGAAATTTTGCGGGCAATGACGGGGAAAAGCATAAAAGAATATTTGGCAGATTGCGTTGAAAAGATTGGAAAAGTTAAAGACAATCAAATTTTAACCGGCCTTGGCGAGCTTGTAAGCGACAAAGAGAAAGATTGGATTAGGAAGAATTTGAAATCGGAAACGATTTTCTTATTGAGGAATTACGCGGCAGTTTTAAAAGGATAAAAAACAGGCGCGATGTGCTAATCGCGCCCGAAAAGATTCGTTATGTTACTCTGAAGGGCGTGTCAACCCCTGAATATTCCTATATCACTAACTCCTTTTGGATTTGTTCTGTTGTAATTTCAAAAGAATCAACAACCCAACCATCGCAGATATTTACCCATAAGAAGTGAATATCCTTATTAAATTGATCTTTTTTAATTGTAGCAATTTGAACCGTGCTCACAATTAAAATCTTTTTAATGTTTGGCAAAAGGAATCTATCAAGATCTTCTCGATAATATTTTCCTTGTCCATCACAGTGGCATCCACATCCGCAAAAAAATATCAGCGAATCAGCTTCTTCAATTTTATTTGTATTGGCAAATAAATCCTGTAGTTCCATTGCTTCTTCTCGTCGAGAAGTTTTTTCTGAATTGTTTGCCTCAGCAAAAAAGACATTACTTCCCCTTAAAAAAGAAACGATTTTTTTGAATGTCGCTAACTTTTTTTGATCTTCTGACATTACTTTCTCCTTCTTAAAAAGGTTTATTAACTTTTCAAAATACTCTCCCATTGACACTCGCATCATAACATTTCTATTTACAATTGTCAATAGATTTGTTATTATAAAAATGTGGTATTTAAAAATTGCTTTAAATAAAGGATTTTATGCAAATAAATAATGACTATTTTGTCGTTATTTGATAAATTATAAGCTTTTTTCTATCTTAAAAGAGCGACGCCTCTTTTCTCTCCCCCTCTCGGAGGGGGAGTTGGAGGGGGAGAGAATGTCTGGACAGATAAAAAATAAGCGGCTAAACGCACCTCCCCTAGCCCATCCTCCGAAAGGAGGGGAAGAAAAATATGCAATTACAGCAAAATTTACTCCAACTAGGATTAGATGAAAAAGAAGCCAAAGTTTATCTGGCTGCTTTGGAATTGGGACCGGCAAATATCCAAAATTTAACTAAAAAATCGGGCATAAAAAGAAGCACGGTTTATGAAATGATTAAAAATCTTAAAGAAATGGGTCTGATGTCGGAAACAACGAAAGGGAAAAGAAAGCTGCTTATCGCGGCGGATCCGGAAAATTTAAAGAAAAATCTAGTTCAAAAAGAAAGATTATTGGCTGAAATTTTGCCGGAATTAAAGTCAATCAGCAATATCGGATTTATTAAGCCGAAAATTATGTTTTTTGAAGGCCGCGAGGGATTGCGGGAAATTTATTGGGATACATTGAAAGTGAAAAATAAAATGGAATACTGGGTTTCGCCGATTCGGGATATCGCGGAAACAGTCGGAGAAGATTTTTTGATAAAATATATTGATGAACGGGTTCGAAAAAACATTTGGATTAAATCGCTACATATTTCCAACAAAAGAATCCCATATAAATATCTAGATCCTTCAACTTACCAAAAAACTTTGCGCCAAGTCCGAATCTCTCCGCCGAATATTGACATTGCCAATACGATCGCGATATACGATAATAAAGTGGCGGTAATGAGCTCCAAAAAAGAAGGTTTTGGATTTATTATTGAAAGCGTGGATTATGCGAATACGATGAAAGTTTTTTATGATTTATTGTGGAATGCAAGCAGGGAATTTGGAAATGAGATTTAGTTTTAATAAGACAAACTCTTTATTTTCTCCCTTTTTAAAGGGAGATTAAGAGGGATTTTTTAAAGATACTTTATGTTAAAACCATTAAGATCTCTCGGACAGAATTTTCTGGTGGATAAAAATATTATAAATAAAGTCGTTGAGGCTGGTGAAATTAAATCGGATGATGTTGTATTGGAAATCGGACCGGGACGCGGCGCCTTAACTTTTGAACTGGCAAAGCGGGCGGGAAAAGTTATTGCGATTGAAAAAGATAAGGGGTTGGCGCGGGAATTGGAAGAAGAGGTAAAATCGCGGGAAATTAAAAATGTGGAAATTATTCACGGGGATGCGCTGAAATTGTTAAATCCCCCTACCCCCTTTAAAAAGGGGGAAATAAAGGAAGAATTTTTAAATCCTCTTACTCCCTTTCCAAAGGGAATGTTTTTGATTTCCCCCCTCTTGGAAGAAGAGGGGAAGGGGGATTTTAGAAAGACGCCTGACCTCATTTGCAAAAGAAACATCCTCAATTTTCCCCCTTTAAAAAGGGGGGTTAGGGGGGATTTTAAAGTTATTTCTAACCCACCATACGATATTGCATCGCGTTTGCTGGTGGATTTGCTTGTCTCATCTGAAAACAGTCCTGAAAAAATTGTTTTTGTTATTCAAAAAGAAGTGGGAGAAAAAGTTTTGCTAAAACAGGGGGAAATGAATTTATTTTCGGTTTTGCTCCAAGCTTTTGGCGAGCCAAAAATTATTTCAAACATTTCAAGGAGGTCATTTTCTCCTCAGCCTCGCGTGGATTCAGTTATTTTGAGCATAGACAAAAAAGTAGTTGATTTTGATAAAACAGATTTTCTAAAAATAGTAAAATTAGGGTTTTCTTCCAAAAGAAAGAAGCTCATAAATAATCTTTCCAAAGAATTTTCAAAAGAGATAGTAGAAGAATTTTTTGAGGAAATCGGCTTAAATAAAGGGATTCGTCCGCAAGATTTAGCGACAACTCAGTGGATTTTGTTGACAAAAAAAATAGATATGTTAAAATAAGATTAAGGTATTCATTACCAAATTCCTCTATATCATCGGCAGACCCTTGTAATGTAATGAGGGTGCCCCCTTATCCATTAGATAAACAGGGGTCTGCTGGAAAATAATCAGTATTTCTAAATTTGAAATACTGTGTTCATTAAAGAAATTGGCAGGTTTCCACTATTATTTAAAATCCATCACCATTCTCCTTCCGCAAGCCAAGATTTTTTTAAAGGGAGACCTGCCAATTTTTCAAAATCAAACAGTTTACCTGCTATCTAGCCATAGCAAGTAAACTGTTGCATTATAGCGTCCATATAAACCTTTATTTATCTAGTTGCCGTGCGGGAAGCTAGGAATAAAGGCTATGGGCGCTTTTTTTATGCAAATTGAAGTTTCGGACGATATTGGAGCGCTTCCGCAATATGCGCGGGCTTAATCTCCGCGCATTCCTCTAAATCGGCAATAGTCCTAGCGAGTTTGAGCATTCTGAAATAAGATCTCGCTGAAAGCTGAAATTGTTCTGCGGCTTTTGAAAGCAAATTTTGCGCAGACGGGTCTATTTTGCAAAAATCGTGAATATTTTGCGCGTTCATTTCGCTGTTTATAGAAATTGGAAGATTTTTAAATCTCGCTTGTTGTGTTTGGCGGGTTTTTAATATTCTTTTTCTAATTTCCGAAGAAGGTTCTGATAGTTTTTCTTTGGTCAAGTCTGTTTGTTTTACTCTAGAAACTTCTATGTGCATATCAATCCTGTCTAACAGCGGTCCGGAAATTTTTTTCTGATATTTTGCGATATTTGAAATGCTGCAAGTGCATTGTTTCTCTGGGTCGGTAGAAAAACCGCATGGGCAGGGATTCATTGCGGCTATGAGGGTAAATTTAGCAGGGAAACTTACAGTAGCCTGCGTGCGTGAAACTGTGATTACATTATCTTCCAGCGGTTGGCGCAAACTTTCTAGCGCTTGCCTTGAATATTCGGGGAATTCGTCCAAAAAAAGCACTCCCCTGTGTGCTAAACTGATTTCTCCCGGTCTTGGCCATGTTCCTCCTCCCACCAAAGCGACTTCGGATATTGTATGATGCGGGGCGCGAAAAGGCCGAGTAGTTATTAAAGGTTTTTCACTTGATAAAAGTCCCGAAATACTATAAATTTTAGTTACTTCTAACGCTTCTTCTATATTAAGCGGAGGCAAGATAGATGGAAGTGATCTTGCGATTAAGGTTTTCCCACTTCCAGGAGGACCTTGCAATAAAACATTATGTCCTCCGCTCGCGGCAATTTCTATCGCTCTTTTAGCGTGTTCTTGCCCTTTAATATAGGCAAAATCGGAAAGAAATTTTTGCTCTTCATAAAATGCGTTAATGTTTGCTTTTGGAAAAGGGGGAATTTGCGTTAAATTTTCTAAATGCAAAATTAATTCTTTTAAATTTTTAATAGGGATGATTTCTATTCCATCAACAAGAGATGCTTCTTTTCCATTGGCTTCGGGGAGAAATACCGTTTGGAACCCCCTTTCTTTTGCCATTAAAGCGGTGGGCAAGATGCCTTTAATTGGTCGCAAGTCTCCATTTAATGCTAGCTCCCCAATAAATAGTTTTCCCCGCTGATTAAAATTTATTTGTTGCGAAGTTAGTAAGAAAGCAATTGCAATTGGTAAGTCAAAATTTGGTCCTTCCTTGCGAATGTCTGCTGGCGCCAAATTCACAATAACCCCATGGCTAACACCTGGGCTTTTAAAATCACCGCTGTTTTTTATGGCGGCGATTACCCTGGATTGTGATTCTTGCACAACCTTATCAGGCAGCCCTACAATAGTTAAATTATGATTTCCTCCCGAAATATCCACCTCAACTTCTATCGGGACACAGTCAAGTCCGATTGTTGTAGAAGAAAAAACCTTTGATGTCATAAAATTTGTTTTAGTTTTTTTGGAGAAATTGAGGAGGTTATTATTGGTATTAAAATTAAAATTATTCCTCCATATATCATTAAATCTGCAAGGTTGAATTGAGAAAAATTTCCAATTTTAAAATAGTCTATTACTTTTCCAAAACGAATTCTATCAATTAAATTGCTCGTTCCTCCTGCTAGAAGCAGAAAAAAAGGAATTTTTTCTGAATAAATTAAAGCGAAAATTGCAATTATCGTCAAAATAATAAAATTTGAAATAAGCAGAAAGGATTTTGGTTGTTCGATAAAGCCAAATAAAATACCTGAATTTTCAGGTTTAATTTGAGCGGAAACGAATAGTTTGATTGTTTGATCTAAGAAAAATAAGACAATAATAAAAATTCCGAAAAAAGTTTTTAACTTCATTTTTAGTTTTTTTAAGACTTACGCATTTAAGCGCAGTTTAAAGAAAATATAAGGGCGCTGTGCCTATTTTTTTATTCCGCGTCTTTGCACTGCATACAATATTTTGCTGAAGGATAAGCCGCAAGTCTTTCTGTCGGGATTTCTTTCCCGCATTTTAAACACTTTCCATAAGTTTCTTTTTCAATTCTTTCTAGCGCATCTCTTACCATAACCAAGTCTTCTTCTAGATGATGTTCCTCGGAGATATTTTGTTCATAAAAAGTCACTTCATCGGCGTTTTCTTCTTCGGATCTTCCAATCGGGTGGTAGTTGGCTTTGTAATTTCCTTTTACAGCAGTGTCTTCTGTCGCGATATTTTTTAATTTATTTTCTATGTCTTCTTTCTCTGCTAAAAGTTTGTTTTTAAAATCATTAAGTAATTGCTTTTCCATATTTTTTATTTAGTTAGTTAAAATTTAAAAATTTCTATGTTCAGTATATTATAAATTAAAAAAATGGGCAAATTTTATAGTAATGTTGTAATAATTTATTTGAAATTGCTGGCGTTTTTTGTGCGTTGTGCGTTATTTGACGATAAGCGAACGGTAAACGAGGGTTTTAAAAGCTAAAAAATAGGCAATAAAAAGCCTATGATATTTATAAAAGTATTTAATTAAGTGTAGCGGGCGTTGACATAGCCCCATAAAAAATTTTGAGCTTCAACGCCCACTACTCTACCCCATATTAATTTTTCTGCTTATGGAATTACTCAAAACAGAAATTAAAATTATCAAATTATAAAAAACTAAAATCACCAAGATGCAAAAATACATATGGAGTTTAATCAAAGAACCAAACTGGAAAAAAATTTTCTTCCGTCTAGCCCCAAAAAAGGGAAGGGTAAGAAAACGCAAGACTAATTTTGTTTTATTTTTTTGCCACATAGCTATTGTGGCTTTTTGTTGTTTATTTTTATTTTTATTTTGAAGAAACTAAACAGAAAGAAAACTTTCGTAAAGTCAATGTTGACCTTACACATTTATTTTATTTGTAATTTGAAGTTAAGTCAAGTTTGAGTTATCCACAGGGCAGTAAATTTGCAAAAATTTCTTTATTTTCCTTTATCTATGCCTTGTTTTATTGAGCTGGCATCATTTCCAACCAATAAAATTTTCCCGTCATCAATAAAAGAATAAGCAAAACTTTCATTTTTAGAATTCAATGAAACAACTTTTATTATATTTTCTCCACGATAAACTTCGGATGAAGTATCAAAATTTTGTTTAATATCTGATTCCAATGGCGCTTTATCATAGGCAGAAGAAAACTGGGAGATAATTAGCAAATTTGTTTTATCACCTGTTTTATTAGAAGAAATGATTAAATCTTGATCAATATTTTCTAAAAGTGTTTGAAGATTAGAATCAATCTTCAATTGAGATGAAATTTGATTGATTTTTTGTAGGGACGAAGATAAAAAAGAGAAGTTTTCTGGTGAATTTATTATTTCTTTTATTTTTTCTTTCGGAATGGTGAATTTTAAGTTAGTTTCAGGAATATAATTTAAATAAGGCTGTTTTTTTGGCTTAAAATAAGAAAATAGGCAGATGTTGGCTGCCAAAATTAATAGAATGAACAAACCCCATATTCTACTATAAAAAAACAAATCTCGCATTTTATGGCTTGTTTGTTTGTAGCGCAAATCTTCTAAATTGCTATTTCTTTTTTCTTCCAGATCTTTTCTGGCTTGCTGAACAACTTCCGGGTTTGTTTGTTGATTTTGTTTGTTGATTTTTATTTGCATAATCGGTTTTGGCGAGGATAATTTTTTACTCTGTTTCTAGCAGATCATTTGATGGCAGTTGTTCTTCTTCGGCTTTAATTATATCAATCGTGTCAAACATGCTATCTCTAGAAGTTGTTATTATTAACATATTATCCACAATAGCGTAATCTAGCGCGGTTGAAGGAGAGTTTATATTTTGATAACGAATTTCAATGTCCTTAAAGATAGTGGTGTCAAAAGTATTTAAACCTGTAGCTGGTTTCTCTTCTTCGGTGTCTAATGTAGTGGCTTCCTCCATTCCTTTTATAAATAAATTTTTAAGATCTTGAACTATTGAGTTTTCCCACTGCCTTAAAACAACCACAATTTCTTTTTCGTCTATTATTTCTAAAATTAGCCCCAAGCGGATTTCTTTTGATTCTTCGTAAGCTATTAAATTGTATTTATTCCCAATTTTACTTAAAACGGAAGGAGGAAAATCCTCAGAAATATCATTTAAAATAAATTCGCTATCAGGGAATTTGCCATCCAAAGAGATTTGTAAGTCGTAAATACCTGTATTAGGGTTAATTTCTTTGGAATTTATTTTACTTTTGATTGCATAGTAGAAAGAAAGATCGTCTGATTCTAAATTAAAATCATAAACATTTTGTAATTCTAGCAATTTATATTCGTTTTTTATTATTTCAGGTTCAAAAACGGGTCGTTCAACGGGCTGATTTTCTGTTTCGGTTCTTTGTATGGGTTCTTTTTTGAAAAAAGTTTTTATAAAAGGAATGGCAAAATAAATTCCAAGCGCGGCTCCTGCGGTTAAAATGAGCGATATCACAATAAAAAACACTTTATGAAAAGCGCGCGAAGATTTGGCTGGACCAGGAGACGGCGGAAGTTGATTTTTTTGATTATTCAAAGTTAAAGCAGAATCAGATTTTTCTAGTAAATTATTTTTTGGAATTTCAGGAATTTTAGGTAGCGCAGGAGCGTTTTCAAAAGATTTTTTTGGCGGGTATTCAGGAAATTTGTCAGATGAAAGCGCGGGAGAAGAGTTTAGATGATTTTGCGCAACATTTTCTTGTCCCGAAAAATCTAAAAGCGAATCTGGGTTGATGGCAATGTTGCTATTTTGTTTAAACGGATTATTTTTTTCTGAATTTATCACAGGAGAAGCAGCGGATACAGAAAATTTTTTTGTCGCAGCGCTTGAAACAAACGGCGCAGGAGCGTCGGGAAGATTTGTTGGGTTAAGAGGGATTTTTTTCCCAAGCGTTGAATTGTCTAGTATTATTTTTTCTTCTTTTTTCGGAACAAAATTCCCCTTCGCTTCTTTTAAATCGTTTTGCATCGTTCTGATAGTGATGCTTTGGATATTCTCTGCGCCGCCCAAACCGCTAATAGCGACTGTTTCTTTTTTAGAAAATGAAAACATATTTGATTTTTTATTTTTATATCTATAGCTCCCGCAAAACAAATTTATTTTAAAATCCCTCTTCTACCCAAGGCAGACCGCCTTGGGCGGTAATCTCCCTTTCTGCCTAATGGGCAGACCGCCTTGGGAGGTAAAAAGGGAGAAAATATCGAAATCCCTCTTGATCTCCCTTGCTGCGTCCCGCCAAAGCCCCTAAGGTGAAGGAAGAAAATCTCGGAATTTGTTTTGCGGTAGCTATATCTACAACCTGTCGCAAAAATTGCGCGACAACCAACAAAATGAAAATTT
>JAZDGL010000048.1:0-5027 GCA_043806975.1 bacterium | reverse complement strand
AACAGAATAAATTACTACAATGGCAAACGACTGCATACCAGCATAAACTGCCAGGCGCCACTAAAATTTACAATTAATTTTTTAAAAAAACTTTCCTTATCCACAGGTAAATAACGGTTCAGAATTTTTAGAGGTTGACAAGCAAAACCTACAAAACCTACAAAAAAATAGCGAGCAACCAGTCTAGCAATAACAAAACTGGCGCTAATGACAAAAATTTTTCTATCCCCTCTTCCATTTTTCTATCCCCTCTTTGTTATTTAAAGAACACCTTGCCTTCAACCTGTAAATCTACATATTCTAAATTTACAGGATAACTTATTTTTCTTAAAACAGAATTTAAAATGTTTATTTGCTCTTCCGCAGAATACAACAAATTAAAATAAATTTCAAAATTACTTACTTCCGCTACGGCAATTTTTGCAGTTAATTTTTGAGTTGCGCATTCATCTAAATGATAACTTTTAATTTTTAAATCGGTTTTTTCTAAAATAAGCTGATTGATTTCAGAAATAAAAGCAATTTTTTCTTTTTCATAATGCCTTCCATTGCATTTATCAATTACAATAGGGAGGCTATCAACAAGCCCAGTGGAAATTTCAAATGCATCACTGCCTAAAACTTTGCAATTTTCATCAATGCACCAATTCAGCGCGGAATCTCTTTCCAAAACTTCAACCTCTAAATTTCTTATCCGCTTTAAACCTAATTTAGCAACTTGAAACTCCCCGCTTCCGCCAATAATTTGCGCGGCTTTTTTCTTGTTAAGCCTAAAAACTATCGCAGAATCCATCGGAAGAATCCAACATACCTTTCGCTTTAAAAAATCCTCAGTTTTTATTAATGCGTCCGCTTCAATCCTAGCGCTGGCGCATTTAACAAAAACTTTTTTTATCTTAAAAAACGGCGAAAAAACCAACAGATAAAAAGCCGCTGCCAAAAAAAATAAACCTACAAAAAACCATAAAATTTTTCCTGATTTTTGCCGTTCTATTTTTCTTTTTTTTATTTTTTGCTCCCTCCAAATTTGATTTTTATTTTGCATCTTGAAAATCTGTTTTTATTTTTTTATCGCATCTTTCCCAACATATCCCCGCAAAACTTCTGGCACAGTTATGCTCCCATCCGCATTCTGATAATTTTCTAAAATAGCGATTAAAATCCTTCCGATTGCGAAAACCGTTCCATTCAAAGTATAAACAAATCCATTCTTCCCTGTTTTCTTATTTTTATATTTTGTATTCAACCGCCTTGATTGAAAATCACCGCAAGCGCTAATTGAATGAGTTTCTCTGTATTTATTCTCAGACGGAATCCAAGTTTCTATATCATAAGTTCTAGCGGACGCGAATCCAAGATCGCCAGTGCAAAGTTTCAAAACCCTATAAGGAAGCCCTAACTCTTTCATCATTTCTTCTGTATCAGAAAGCATTTTTTCATGCTCGCTGTCGCTGTCTTCCTGCTTGCAGAAAATAAATCTCTCTAATTTATCAAATTGATGAACCCTTAAAATTCCCTTCGTGTCTTTTCCGTAAGAACCCGCTTCTCTTCTAAAACAAGTTGAAAACCCCGCATATCGTTTTGGCAATTCCTCTTCTTTCAAGACCTCATCTAAATACATCGTCCCGATAGATTGCTCCGATGTCCCCACTAAATACAGATTGTCTTTTTCAAAATGGTAAACCTCTTCCGAGTCGCTTGCACGAGATAAAAATCCCATCGCGCCCATCGCTTTTTCGCTCACCATAACGGGTGGAATAACTGGCGTAAAATCTTTTTCCGCAAGTTTTTTTAAAGAATATTGGATTAAAGCGAACTCCAACAAAGCAGCATCGCCCTTTAAAAAATAAAAACGACTGCCAGAAATTTTTGTTGCCCTTTCAATATCAATAATATCCAAATCTTTGCCCAGCTCAATATGATTTTTCGTTTCAAAATCAAATTTTTTTATATCCCCGACTTCCCGCAAAATTTCATTGTCGCTTTCATCTTTTCCAATTTTCACATCGTCAAGAGGAATATTTGGAATTTGTAATAATTTTTCTTGTAATAAATCGGCAACTTCATTTAATTTTTCCTCTAATTTTTGTATCTCGCCTTTTATATCCTTCATTTTTTCTAAAATCTTTTGTTTCTCCGTTTCTGATTTTTGATCCCGAATTTCATCGTTAAAAGATTTTTGTTTTGCCCTCAAATCTTCAACTTCTTTCAATAAATCTCTTTTTTGGTTGTCCAAACCCAAAATCTCATCAATATCTAAATTGACTTTTTTATTTTTAACCCCCTCTTTAACTAATTTTGGATTTTGCCTTATGAAATTAATATCTAACATAAAATTATTAAATGTAAAATATAGAGTATAAAGTATCAATTAACTTGGTTTATGGCTTCTTCTATGTATTCTTTTTCTTTGCAAAAAATACAATTAACCCAAATAAAATCAATACTACCGCTCCTACATACCATCTGCTTAACCACCAATTGACATTCGAATATTTTTTCCCGATCGGCTGACAAGTTGATTGGCCAATAACCCCCACAGGGATATACGGTTCTAGTCCATTACAACACTTATTTTTATCCCAAACAGGATCTCCTTCTTTAATACAATAATTTTCAATTTTATATTCACTCCCACATACCCCATCATTATATTCTTCTAATAAACACTTTTCTCCATCAGGAAATATGCAATATGTTTTATTTTCTTTTTGGTTATAACTCACATCATATCCTCTTTGCAAACATTCCTTATCGGCAAGGTTCATCGCAGCAAAAGCATTTTTCGTAGTTATAGAAAATATTATTATCAAAGTCGCTAAAAAAATTTTTCGCATATTTTTTCCTTTCTAAATTACTTTTTATTTTTATACTCATTTTTAAAATCCCCCTTCTGCCCAAGGCAGACCGCCTTGGGCGGTAATCCCCCTTCTCAAAGGGGGAAAATTATTTTGGCCGCATCAACGGAAAAATCTGGCATTCGCGCGCCGGCTTATCCATTAGAAACGCGAATAACCGCTCGGAAACACCAAATCCAGCCGCAGGAGGCATTCCGTATTCCAATGCTTCAACAAAATCTTCATCATACATTTGCGCTTCTTCATCACCAGCTTCGCGAAGTTTTGCCTGTTCAGAAAATCGCCCCGCCTGATCAAGCGGATCATTTAGTTCGCTAAAACCATTTCCAAGTTCGCTCCCCGCAATAATCGGCCAAAATCGCTGAACCAAACGCGGATTTTTTTCATCTCGTTTCGCCAAAGGCGATACCTCAACAGGGATATTTACGGCAAATCCAGGTCCGCTTAACTGCTTTCGACAGTGTTTCCATAGATTATCTATCCCGCGAGTGATATTAAACCCATTTTTATCATATTCAACGCCTAATTCTTCCAGTTTATTTTTAATTTCTTCCAAATCAGTTTTTAAAATATCCACGCCTGTATTTTTCTTTATTGTTTCAATAAAATCATAACTTTCCCATTCTTTATTAAAATCAATATCAAACCCCCTGATTTTAAATTGTGAGCGCCCAAATGTTTTCGTAATCACAAATTTATACATTTCTTCCACCAATTTCATCATATCATTATAATCCGCGTATGCCCAATAGACTTCCATTTGTGTATAATCCTGCAAATGTTCCGCGTCCATTCCTTCATTTCTAAAAATCCTGCCAATTTCAAATGTCTTTTCAAACCCTGCGACCATCAATCTTTTCTGCCAAAGTTCCCCGCAAGAAATTCTCAAAAACACATCCATATCAAGCGCATTGTGATGAGAAACGAAAGGTCGCGCGTCCGCTCCCCCCGTTGTGGTTTCTAAAACTGGCGTTTCCACTTCCAAAAAACCTTTGCCTGCCAAAAATTCCCGCATAGAAGACCAAAAAACACTCTTTTTATAAAACATTTCTTTTACTTCCGAATTTGCCAGCATATCCAAATACCTTTTTCTAAGCCGCAATTCCTCGTCTTTCAGCCCGAACCAATCCTCCGGAATTGGAAGAATTGACTTTGCCAAAATTTTCCATTCAGAAACTTCCAAAGTTTTTTCTTCCTTTTTTGTCAAAAAAAGACTTCCTTTAACCTCTAAAAAGTCCCCGATGTCTAAAAGCTCAAGATTCTTATAAGATTCCTGCCCTGAAATATCTTCTTTAAAAAGAAGCTGAATTCTTCCAAATTCATCCTCTAAATTCATAAAAATAATTTTCCCATGCTGGCGAATGGAACGAACCCTTCCTGTCAAAGAAATCTGCCTCTTGCCCGCTGAAAAATCGTCAAAGTTATCCACAGCCTCTTTCGCTGTATGAGAACGGCAAGAATTCGCGGGATACGGATTTATCCCTTTTTGCCTTAATTGTTCCAGCTTTTTTATGCGGAAATCCCGCACTTCTTGAATACTTGCCATAAATTCATAAAAATTATTTGCAAATAAGTCTCGCTAGTTTATAGCTACAATTTTAATGGTTTTTTTGCCGCTAGGAGTCTCAAATTCAGTTTCCTCGCCAACCTTCAACCCGTCCAGCGCCTGCCCAAGAGGAGATTCAATAGAAATTTTAAAATTAAACGGATCTGCTCCATCCGCGCCTACAATTTCAAAATCTTGCGCGGCGCCGTCTATATTTATTTTAACTTTCGCTCCAACTGTAATAAAATCGCGCTGTCTTGACTCAATCACCTTTGAATTTGAAAGCATATTTTCAACCATTAAAATTCTTCCCTCCAAAAAAGATTGCGACTCTCTTGCTTCTGAATATTCCGCATTCTCGCTTAAATCACCCTGCGATTTTGCTTCTTGCAGCTTTTTAGCGATTTCGGAGCGTTTGACTGTTTTCAAATCTTCCAGCTCCGCTTTTAACCGCTCAAATTCTTCTTTGGTTAATAATTTTTTTTCATTCATTTTTTATTGTTCCTCCCCCCTATTTAGTTAATTATAAATAATGCAAAAACACAGCTTCTTCCCGCTATGCCATTGCTTTTTATTAACTTTACAATAATTATACCACCAATAGAAAAATATGCAACAAACAG
>JAZDGL010000047.1:0-2702 GCA_043806975.1 bacterium | reverse complement strand
TTAAAATATCGCGAGCTGGAAAAGTTGCGGAATACTTATGTAGATGCTTTGCCGAAATTGGTTGGCGGCGATGGCAGAGTGCATACCAAATTTGATCAGCTTGGCGCTGTTACGGGGCGGGTTTCTTCTTACGATCCGAATTTGCAAAACATTCCTGTGCGATCCGATGAAAGCGTAGACATTAGAAAAGCTTTTGTGGCGGAAGAAGGCTTTAAAATAGTATCTTTTGATTATTCTCAGATTGATTTAAGGGTTGCGGCGCATATTTCTGGGGATGAAAAAATGATTGAAGCTTTTATGCAAGGCGAGGACATTCACTGCGCTACGGCAAGAGAAATTTTTGCGATTGCGGAAGATAAGGAAATTTTTTCTGAAATGCGGCGCGTGGCGAAAACTATAAATTTTGGAATTCTTTACGGGATGTCTTCTTATGGGCTCTCAATCCGTTCTGATATTACGCAGCACAACGCCAAAGAATTTATCGGCAGATATTTTGAAAGATTTTCGGGAGTTGCGGAATATATAAAAAATGCCAAAGAAGAGGCGAAAAAGAAAGGCTTTGTGGAAACGATTTTTGGGCGGAAAAGATATGTGAAAGAGCTGCAATCTAGGAATTGGCAATTGCGCGCGTCAGGAGAAAGAATGGCGATAAATATGCCTATTCAAGGGACTTCGGCGGATATCGTAAAAATAGCGATGCGGGATGTTTGGTCTTGGCTTGAAAAATTAGGGGAAAAAGAAAATATAAAAATTTTATTGCAAGTTCACGACGAGCTTATATTTGAAATTAAAGATAGTTTGATTGAAAAATCAGCAGAAAAAATAAAAAACATAATGCAGAATGCCGCGGTTTTGAAAGTTCCGTTAATTGTTGACATTAAAGTAGGAGAAAACTGGGGGGAGGCGAAAAAATATGCCTGAATTGCCGGAAGTGCAAACGATCGTAAATGATTTGAATAAAAAAATTCGCGGGGCGGAAATTGCGGATATTTGGTGCGATTGGAAAAAAATGATTGTTGCTCCGCCGATTTGCAAGCTCGAGGACTGGGATAATTTTGTGGCGATGCTAAAAGGGAAGAAAATTGAAAACATAGAAAGGGCGGGTAAGCTGATCGTTTTTAGATTATCAGAAGGAGTCTGTCTAACCATTCATTTGCGGATGACGGGGCATTTTTTAGTGATAGACGAAAAAAAACGGCAAGATAAAGGCGATCCAATTTATGAAAAGGTTAATCAATTTATTCATTTTATTTTATATTTGAAAGATGGTCGGGAAGCTGCCTTGTCTGATTTAAGAAAATTTGCGAAAATAAAATTAGTAGGCGAGTCGGATTTCTTGGCGGAAGTTAATGGCGCAGGGGTTGATCCAACTGGTGAAAATTTTACTTTTGGCGTATTTAAAAATTTATTAAAAAATAAAAAAGGCAACATTAAGCAAATTTTAATGGATCAAAGCCTTGTCTCGGGAATTGGCAACATTTATTCATCGGAAATTTTATGGCAGGCGAAGGTGAGCCCGCTGCGAAAAGCGGAAAGTTTAAGCGCGGAAGAGCTAAAAAATATTTTTTGTGCGATTGGGGAAATTTTGCGCCTTGCGATTGAAAAAAGAGGAGATAGTGAGTCTGATTATAGGGATACGGACGGGAAGGAAGGCGGATATCAAACTATACAAAAAGTTTACCAAAGGGAAGGGAAAGAATGTTTTAGGTGCGGCGCGATTATAAAAAGAGTTAAAATTGGGCAAAGAAGCGGTTTTTATTGCCCAGAATGCCAAAAATAACAGAGTTATTAAAGTTAAAAAAGATGAAAAAAATAACATTGATAACGATAATTATAGCGGCTACAATATCGGGGGCGCTTTTTGCCATAAAGAATAAAGGGGAAGATCAACCTCAAAGCCGAATCATTTCTTTAAGCAAAGATTCTGACAAAAAGGATGCAGAAGAAAAGAAAACTGAAAATAAGAATATCAATCAAGTCTTGCCCGTTTCTCCAATTTCGGGGGTTGCCTCGGAAAATGGCGATCGCAGACCTTTTGCGGTAATGCTGGCGGCAGATGAATCAACACGGCCGATTTCTGGGATTGGGCAAGCGGATTTAGTTGTTGAAATGCCGGTAATTAAAAATGGGATAAACCGTTTTATGGCGGTTTATATCACTAAAAGCCCAGAAGATATAGGAAGTGTTCGCAGCGCTCGGCACGATTTTATTCCGCTGGCGCAGGGATTGAATGCGATTTACGCGCATTGGGGCGGGTCTCATTTTGCTTTGGATGAATTAAATAAGAAAATAATTGATGATTTGGATGCGCTTCCAAACTTGTTTGATGCTTTTTATAGGAAAAAGGGGGTATCCGCGCCTGATAACGGTTTTACTTCTATGGAAAAAATGTTTAGCGCTTCGGAAAATTTGGGATATGCGCTTAAAAATGATCGGCGGGCGGAAAATTTTATTTCTGAAAGCGAATGGGAGCCTGAATCCGAGGGGTGGGTATATTTTGGAGAAAATGTATTAGTTAATTATCCCGGAAAAGGGAAAGTTGAGTGGAAATTTGATTCGCAGGAGAATAAATATTTTAGGTTTCGCGGAGAAAAACCGGAAATTGATAAGAATACAGGGGAACAAGTTTCTGCAAAAGTTGTCGCGCTTTTGGCGGTGAAATCGCGTGTTTTAGAGGGACAATATAATGATGTGGATATAGA
>JAZDGL010000046.1:0-2212 GCA_043806975.1 bacterium | reverse complement strand
TCCCGTTTTGGGGCAGATACAGGTAAATTCAGGGACATCCAAAGTTATCGTGTATTCTTTATCAGCATATTGATTTTTCCAGACATCAATTTTTGGAGTTTTTAAATCCCTGATATTCTTTTGCAACCCTTCATATGATGAATGTTTTTTCATTTTATATTTTTAATTTTTAATTTTTAATCTTTAATTTTTTATTTTTTACCTTATCCCTATAATTTTATGCATCTGGGGGATTATACAGCTGACAACCCCTTCTTCTTCGCATATCCGGTTAAACTTTCGCAGTTTCTCCCGCAAGAAATCATTTAAGCCGTAGCTATCAGGCTGTAATACTAAAACCGCGCCAATGGCGGTTTCCTTCACCAAATCCACCGCTTTCTTAAAATCTTCTTCTGAAGTATCTTCACAAATTACCGCCTTTAAAAATACCTCTTTCTCTGAAGCAACCTGCAAAAACCTGCGGTGTTGGTGCCAAAAACCATCCATTCCCGTGGAACTGGGAAGCTTTAAATCCATAGCGATGACATCTATAAATTCAATCACTTCTTTTAACTCATCTGCCATAATCCCGTTGCTGTCTAAATAATTCATAAATCCGTTTTCTTTTGTCAATTTTGAAACGCTCTTAAGGAAATCTTTTTGTACCAGAGGTTCTCCTCCGGTAAAAGATACAAAACGCAGCTGGTTGTTGTTGGATTTTATTTTTTCAAATAATTCTTCCACTTCATATTCAACATAATTATCCGGTTTCGTATCGCAGAATTTACATTTTAAATTGCATCCAAAAAAACGGATAAATAATTGTTTATGCCCAAAGTAAAGACCTTCCCCCTGAACACTCTCAAATATTTCAGCAATTTTTCCTTTCATCTAAAAATCCCCCTTGCTCCCCCTTTTTCAAAGGAGGAAATATTTGGATCTTCCAAGCCCGCTTTTTTAAAACCCTTAGCCCTAAAATAACAGCTATCGCATCTGCCGCAGGGCGACTGCGCTCCTTCATAACAAGACCATGTCCATTCAAAAGGAACATTCAGTTTTTTGCCTAATTTAATAATCTGTGATTTATTTTTATTTATTAAAGGCGTAATGATTTTTATGGGCTTTCCTTCTACTCCCGCTTTTGTCCCTGCTTTTGCCGCTTTAATAAACGCGCGGTAAAATTCCGGCCTGCAATCAGGATAACCTGAATAATCCTGCGCGTGCGCGCCAATAAATACCGCCTCCGCGTTCAAAGCCTCAGCGTAAGAAAGAGCAAAACTTAAAAAAATGATATTACGCCCGGGCACGTAAGTTAAAGGTATTTTTTTGGTATTCCGACGCTCTATCACTAAGGCACTTTTGCTTATTTTAATTCTGTTATCTAATAAACTTGAGCCTTTCCAAGGCAAATCTATCTTAATAAGCTGATAAGCACAGCCTGCTTTAACGGCGATTTTCTTCGCGAAATTTATTTCTTTTTTATGGCGCTGGCCGTAATCAAAAATAAGACAGTAACATTTATAGCCTTTTTCCAAAGCGGAATAAAGCGTTACCGCTGAATCCAGCCCTCCGGACAATAAAACAACAGCTTTATTCATAATAACAAGCGGATGAATTTTCCGACTCCCAAACAGTGACTGTTTTAAGCCAGGGGATACGGGATTTGATTCCCGCGAAAATATATTTGGCAATGTTTTCTGACGTGGGATTGATTTTTTTGAAATACGGAATTTCATTTAAATATTTATGGTCAAATTGTTCCAAAAAAGAATTAAGCGCTTCTTTAAGAAGCCTGAAATCCACTACCATGCCTATTTTATCCAGTTTGGATTTTTCCACGGTTATTTCCACTTTCCAATTATGGCCGTGCAAATCTTCGCATTTGCCTTTATATCCCCTTAAATTATGCGCGGCGCTGAAACCCGCCTCTACCTTTACCCTATACATTCAAGAAAATCCCTTCTCTACGGAATGGTTTTATCCGCAGGTATAAATGATTTTCGCAGTCCCCCCGCTTTGTTTCGCAAAGCGAAACAGGGGGGATAAATTAAAAATACTCTACCCCTGATTTACATCGTCAACTTTGGTGACGTCTTTTACTACTCTTCCCAAAAACCGGCAGGCCAAATCATTAAACCATTTTGGGTTATCGCTGACATAAAATTTTTGTTTTCCTTTTAAATTTCTCTCTTTATTTATCAGGGATTCAGCGGTTAAAATCCTTTTTACCTCA
>JAZDGL010000045.1:0-6965 GCA_043806975.1 bacterium | reverse complement strand
TTTTTTATTTTTTGCAGATAGAAGTTTTTTTACTTCGCGATCAAAATCAGAAATATAATTTTTATCCTGAATTTTACGATACTCTTCATACTCCTTAAGCGCGAGCGCCTCTGCCACTTCATGGCTGATTTTACCATTATTGGTTAAAATCTCATACTCGCTAAATTTTAAGAAGGCATTCAGTTTTTCAATCCAGTTTTGCATTGTCATTGCTTTTCCTCTTGCCGCCTGCATTTCTGCATAATCAAGATACATATTGCCAATACGATTTAAATGTTCCAATTCTCTTCCATCTAAATAATTTTTAGCAATAACGGTATCGCTTGGCATAATCTTACCATCCGGCGATCGCCGCCAAGAAGCGAGCCCCATTTTATCTTTTTTACTGCTCGCACGCTCGAAAATAATTTCTGCCGCTGTTTTTCCTGTTATAGCAAAGTGGAGTTTGTTTTGAACAGTCGCAAAAAATTGTTTGCTCTCGTATGCTTTTGGAGCATAATCAATTGCCGTCGCGTAAATATCAGTAATTTTTTGATAGATCATCCTCTCGCTTGTACGGATATCCTTGATTTCCTCATAAAGTTCGTCAAAATATCTGGCGCTGAATCGGGATCCATATTTCATTCGATTGACATCCAAAGCATATCCTTTGTGAATATAATTTTTCAAAACTCCTGTCGCCCATTGCCTAAACTGAGTGCCTTGCTCTGAATTGACGCGATAACCGACTGCTATAATCGCTTCCAGCGAATACATTTTTGTGATTCTTTTTACCTCTCTTCCTCCTTCATTTTGAACTAACGAGAAATCCTCGGAAGTTGAAGTTTCCTCCAGTTCGCTTTCTTTATAGATATTTTTTAAATGTAAAGAAATATTATCAGCAGAACATCCAAAAAGTTCCGCCATTTTTTTCTGAGTAAGCCAAATATTTTCTTCCGCAAACATAACTTCAATATGCGCCGCTCCATCCAGCGATTGATAAAAGATTATTTGATTGTCTAGTATTTTTTCTCTGGATTTGTTTTTCATAGTTATTGTTTGATATTTTTTATAGCGATGATAATTTCTTTTTGCTGGTTTTTTTGGCGCTTTTTTTCTTTAATCAAATAATCTTCTCCCATTTCATCTTTTAGATCTTTAATGTCTTTGAAAGCGTCCCCTTTAAAATTGGCAATGCGGCGCAAAGTGTAATCCGCCAATGTCCCATAGCTTAAAATATCTTCTTTAAGGGCGTGGAGAAAATCTTTAAGGGGCATCGTTTCTTTATTTTCGCTTCTGATTAAAAAATCCAGATTGGAAAGCGCTTTTCGCTCCAAACTCTGCTCATTTACCGGTCCGAGGCGGTAATCTTTAAAGTCCTGGATTGCCTTATAAGATTGCCAAAATCGATCGGTGTTCCAAGAAAGCGTTTCTTCGTCTTGCGCGCAGACAATTTTTTCAAACGCATCTTCAAAAGAAGTTTGATACGGCTCTATTTTTTCCGCGTCAGTTTTAGCTCCGCTTACATACAGGCGCCCTTTTTTGAAAAATACCAAAAGCTCGTTTTCTGCGCCTTGTTTTGCCGCTTTAATGCGAGGAGGATAATTTTTGAGATTTTTGACCAAACCAGGATTTTCTTTCTCAATCTTTAAATATTCTTTAAACGCCTTGGTATAAAAACTTTCCTCTTCTTGCTTTTCCGGATTTTGCTGAACGCGATTAAATAATCCGGAAGGAGTCGGCTCCTCGCCCGCGTCAAAAATTTTTGAATCCTCCCCGAGAGCGGAATGGATAAGAAACATTTTATTGGCGGCTATCTCGCGGGATTGCACCAATTCGGCGCCTTTTTCGGTCGGGAAAAAGTTCACGATATAAAGTTCCTCAAAAACTTTTTTGCTGATGCGGTTAATTCGCCCCAATCGCTGGATAACGCGCACCGGATTCCACGGAATATCATAATTAACAACTATGCCGGCGCGATTAAGATTAAACCCCTCGGAAATCTTATCGGAAGATAAAAGTATTTCAAAATCATTTTCTTGATCCGGATAAGACGCGTCAAAATTCTTGTTTATTTGGGCTATTTTTGATGCCGGCAAATCTCCCGCGACAACAAGCATTTTCCCTCCATATTGCTTTCCCAACGATTTCTCCAAATAACGGACAGTATCAACATATTCTGTAAAAATAATGATTTTACGCTTTGGCTCGCCGCTATTTAGATTTTTAGAAAGCTCTTTTTCAATATTTTCAATAAGACAGGCGGTTTTTGGATCATTTTCCACCAAATCCAATTTGGAAAGCTTATCCAATATCTCGTCAAACATTTTTAAGTCCGATTCTATATCTTCCAAAAATTGATCTTTCAATTTAAAATTATCCAGTTTATAGCGCTTATGGCTTTTGGGATATTCGCCTTTGTTTATTTTTTCTTCATATTTAACCAAATATTTTTCAATGTCATCGGCGCCCATTTCATGGATTTTCTCTAAAAGCGCGCGATCTAAAATATATTCTCCGGTTTTACGGATAAATTTTTGGCTATTCCTCGTAATCTTTTTAAAGTTTTTGATGCTTTCCTCAAATGACCCAAAAGAACTTTCAAAACGTTTAACTATTAAACGGCGCATAAAATCAAATAAGTTGCGCTGCTGGATAAATTGGCGGTTATCATCCTCGCTCATTTCTTCTTTGCTGCCTTTTTCATATTCAAACGGACGGTAAATAGCGCCTTTAAACCTTCCTCCTAAATCCGGATTTAAAAAATAGCTATCAATTATTTCGGTATAAAAACTTAGCTGTTTTTTACTTAACTCAAAAAACCATTCAAGAGGGTTTGCCGCTTTTGAAAGATCTTTTACTTCATTCTTGTAAAGCGGGTTGCCTTGCAAGTCAAGGCGATTGCGCCTGATTGTTACCGGTTCAATAACATCTCTTATTCGTTTGGCAAGATCGCGCGCTCTGCCGGATACCTTTTTCAAATCCACCGCATCCTCTTCAAATAATGCTTTATAATAATTTAACGCCTTAGCTCTTTTTATATTATCAGACGGCGAATTCCAATATTTTTTAATATACCCGAGACGGTCAAAAGCCCCCTTGAAACCCTTGAACTGATCGGCAAGATTGCTGTCTAGCGTAATAGATGATTTTTTTGGCGCGATAAACAAACTGAGAAGCGAAAGAATATCGCTCGGGTGATTATTAAACGGAGTAGCGGTCAGTAAAATAACCTGCTTTTCTCTGCAAATGTTTTTTAGAATTTCATAATCCTTAGTGTCTTGGTTTCTAAAACGGTGCGCCTCGTCAACAATCACTGCCTCAATGTCTTTAGATTTTTTTACAAATTCAAAAGCATTTTCCAAATCTCCAAGCGAACGAACCTCCCAATCATAAAGCTTAAACTCTTCAAGATATTTTTTCCATCCGGAATTTTTATTTTTATCTCCCATAATCCCGGGAGGGCAGATAATAATTCCCCGTTTTTTAAGCTGTTTGGCAATGGCGCAAGCAATAATAGTTTTTCCAAGTCCGACAACATCCGCCACAATAACGCCGTTATTATTTTCAATTATTGAAAGCGCTTGGCTTACGGCATCCAGCTGATACCGGTACGGCTTGTAACCATTCTCTTCAAATATTTTTATCAGCGACTCGCCGATTTCTTTTTTGTCAAATGAATCTATGAAAGTTTTTAAAACCAAGCAAAACGCTTCAAACGGAGAAATTTCTTTAACCAGCGTGTCTTTTTCAACTACTTCAATAAGCTTCTTTTTTATGTCGCCATCTTCCGTAATCTTTACGGCCTTCTCCCAAAGATCGTCAAAATATTTTTCGGCATCATCAAAGCCATAATCGCCAATCTCCACATTAAATTCTTCTTGCGTGGAAAGACCCGCCCTTGTCAGATTGCTGCTTCCCGTTATAAACAGACTCTTTCTTCCAACTTGGTTCTGCTCAAGCTTAAAAAGATAAAGCTTTGCATGATTCGGCTTATATGTTTTGCGGATAATAAGCTTGTCTTTCCGGATAAGATCAATAAAAAAATGTATTTGCTCGTAAAATTCCTCTGTGTCAAAGTTTTCCGTATTTAGAGATTTTTTAATTGACTCAAAAAATTTATATGTCTTTTCCCCGTCTGACAGCTGTTCATTTTCGGAAAATTCAATCAAGCCGAAATTGGAATAATCAACATTTAATCCAACCAGAACTTTTATTGCAACATTTTGATTTAATTTTAACCCCTCATACAATTCTCTAATTCCGGAAAAATAAAAGAATCCCGCAAGAAATTTTAACTCCTCGCTTTTTTGGATAAGCTCAACCAGACGCTTTTTAAGATCGCTTGTTCCATTATTGGTTATAAAATTTGGCATAATTTTACGCTTTTATTTTATTGATTTTTTATATGAAGAGCCGCCGCCGAAAGCCTCCTCTGCCCCCTCCTTCCAAAAGAAGGAACTATCGCGAATATAAACTTGCGGCAATTGTGTTGAGCTTTTTGATAGATTAAGCCGCCAAATTGAAAAATTAAGATAACCGGCAAAACTTACCCAAAGAATATAAGGGACAAGAAGCCACGCGGCGGGCTTGGAAATTTTGGCAAACGCGATTATTGTTGCGAGGATAATCAGCCAGAGAAAAATTATCTCAATAAACGCTCCTCCCGGAGAGCGGAGGCTAAAAAATATTATAGACCAAAGCGTATTCAACACCAGTTGCCCAGCAAATATCCCAATAGCAATTTTTACCTTCATCTGACCAATTCCTTTTTGCCAAACCAAAAATACAGCAATACCCATAAGAGCGAATAGAATTGTCCAAGCAGGAGAGAATATCCAATTTGGAGGCGCAATTTCTGGTTTAGCCAAATTCGCGTACCATCCAGATATAGACGGAACCGTAAAAAACGCGCCAATAATTCCAGCTAACTCGCAAACCGCAATCGCGGCGATTAGCTTTAAGATATTTTTTAATTTCATATTTTTTTCTCCTTTTTTATTTACGCTTTTTATTTTATTAAATTCATAATAATTTTTATCATTACATCTTTTTCTTTTGGGTCGCTAATTGCAATTAAAAGCGCCAACGATACCAGCGCGTTATCGTTGATTTTTCTCTCGCCGGATTCCTTGAATAAATAATTATTGCGATCTAAAAAATATATAAACAAGAATGAAGCAATTCTTTTATTGCCATCTGCAAAAGGATGATCTTTGATAACAAGATAAAGAATATGAGCCGCTTTTTCTTCAATGCTCCTATAAAGTTCTTTTCCTCCAAAAGTTTGGTAAATGCTATTCGCGATACTTTCAAATTTCCCCGGATATTCTTGACCGAATAAATTTCCAGCTTGTTTTTTCTCAACCAGATTTTTTTGCAATTCTTCAATGACTCTTCTTGCTTTATCGCATGTTAAAACAAACTTCGCCTTTTTTCCAGAAATCTTTTTCAATTTATCTTTATCATATTCTTCTAAAATAGTAAGTGTCTTTGAATATTGTAAAAGAAGATCTAGAATTTCCTGCTCTTTCCCGTCCAGCAGCTTATGTTTTGATTTTTCCTGCAGAAATTCAACCGCATTTTGCAATTCTGCAAACTTTTCTTTTGTTTCCAAAAGTTTTTTCTCATTTATCGTATAGCCCTTAGCTAAATGATCTTTAAGGGTTTTAGTCACCCAGATACGGAATTGAGTAGCTCGCTTAGAGTTGACTCGATAACCGACAGAGAGAATCATATCAAGATTATAAAAATCCATTGTTCTAACTTTTTTATCTTTTGCAACCTGTGCAATTTTTGCACAGGTTGCATTTTTATTTAGCTCACCTGTTTCATAAATATTATTAATATGCCTGACAATGCCCGTCCTATCAATATCAAAAAGCTCCGCTATTTGATGCGCGTCAAGCCAAACAGTTTCTTCTTCCAATCTCACATCCAATTTCGGTCCATCAGAAGTCTTATAAATAATCACCTCGCCCTTTTTGAAATCTTTTTTGCTCATAGAATTATTTTATCATAGGTTTAGACATTTGCAAAAAATTATTTTAAAAAAGCCCTAACCTCCGATTTGAGTATAAAAAATCGTTTTTTAAGCAATTTTTTTGAGGAATCCGCTGGATAGGCGATGTTAGAACTTGTTTTGGATAAAAAGACGAAAAGAAAAAGCACTTATCCGGATAGGAATCAATGCCTTATTAATATAAAATTTTCTGCTAACTTTTTAAAAAAGAGGATTAGGCAACACGCCCATGATATTCAATTGCAGAGATAAAATTAGTGCCAAAATCCGTTCCTTCAGGTTGTGCAGTGCCTTTTCCAACTCTTGGTTTGCCCTTGCTGCTTCTGCTTGAAGCCTTCCCATGTTATCAGTCATAGAACACCATCCCTTCTAAGCTTCATAAGCCTTGAGCAAAATTCCCGCTCCGTCAAAATCGTTTCCTGTGGATCAGACGCCCCCACGGAATGTGTCAGTTCATCATCTCCGGAAGCCTTAAGAGCCTCCCGAAAATCTTCACTTTGCTGGTATAAAGCGTTATAGACTCTATCTAGCAAAGCTTGGTATTCTTCAGAATGGCGATCAATCGCCATTCCTTTCCACCAGAGAGTTTGAGTTGACTTCCAATCTATCTCGCTCCCTCGCTTTTTGGCTTCCCTACCTTCGCATCCGCAAATTTCAATTTGAACGGTAGGATCTTGAAATTTAAATGACTGAAGAATCCCCTCCATAGAAGCACAGATTATATTATCAAACAAAAACGAATGAGAGGCAAAGTTACTCAACGCGCAAGAAGGATAAGATGATTTTGAGCTTATATTCATTTTGGCTCTCCTTATGTTGAAATATGGTAATGTGGTAAAAAAGTGTTGGTAATTCTATGGGTTATTTTTGTAAAAGATGTAATACAAAATAAAACTTTTGCGATGTTCCCGTGTCATCCCTCTGTGAATTTTTACATCATTTTTTAAAAAAGAAAATCTTGTTT
>JAZDGL010000044.1:0-2836 GCA_043806975.1 bacterium | reverse complement strand
CGAAATATTACAAATTTTAAGCGTATCTGCTTTCAATAGAATTCCCTTAATTAAGCTGATTTCCGAGACTGACCTTCAAAATTTTGAAGAGCATCCCCAGAAACAGCGTAGTTTATGGGATTATTAAGCGGACACTAGTGTCGTTTTATATTGTTTAATTTGGCCGGGATCTCCGCAAATTGGGGATCTTGAAAAAGCGGATACAGTTTGGGGATTTGCCTTAGGTAACAATTCCTTTAACGAGAAAGAGGTTGCTAATTTAAAAAAAACATACCCAAGCGAGAGAGATTTATTACAATATTTAGCTGACTTCAATGATTTTGATCCAGGTAATCCAAATTTCTCTCTATGTAGAGAAATAAAGGAAGTAATGAGTGGTAATACCGAAATTAAAGCTTTCGTTCAATGGGAGCTGGTTGTGTCTCTGTATGTATTGTTTTCTAATTGGTATCTAAGAAATCAGTCTAGGATTTCTTGCGTTTGGCCCGATGAAGGGTATATGAATTCTAAAGAGTTAATTTTAGAATTCATCAGGATCGGGGGGTATAATCAAGTCCCTCGGCTTGTAATTCACAAAAGAATGGTAGTGAGGATATTGTTTGTTATTCGATATTTTTTAGGAAGGTTTCCAATTGTTGGAAAAACTAAAACTTCCGGGTTTGATCAATTTGCAATACACTCTCAAAGACATACTCGAAGTTTATTTGCTTTTTTAAAATATGAATTTTTGGGGAGAATTAATCATATACTCCATGGATGGGTTCTCCCTTTAAAAATTTCCGATCGTTTTCTTGGAAAAATTGAGAAGAAAATTTTAAAAAGATAAAAAAGGAGAAAAGCCGTTCGGCCCCAACTAAGTTAGTTGGGGCTTTTTTTGTTAAACCAAAAAGCTGTTTAAATTTTTGTTTCATACTTTATGATTTATTTTATGCTATAATTAAACTATGATTGCTAATATATCCCCTATTTCAATAAAAATGCCAATGGGGCGGCAACAGCTGCTGAGCTATTTAGTCCCAGATGAATTGGCGGGTAAAATTCAACCGGGCTCGGTTGTAAAAATTCCATTGGGGAAAAGGAATGTAAAAGGGGTTGTGTTTTTTGTTGAAAATTTTCACCCCCTCCAACTCCCCCTCCGAGAGGGGGAGAGAAAAAGGGGGTGTGCCTCCTCAGACAGGGGGAGAGGAAAAGATATAAACTTAAAGCCGATTTTGAGCATAATTTCTGCTGTTCAATTAACTCAAAACCAGCTTGATCTTGCAATGTGGATTCATAAATTTTATTATGCTCCGCTGGGGATTGTGTTGAAATTTATGATTCCGGAAATACCAAAAAAAGAAATTAAGAAATTAAGAAATAAAGAAATTAAGAAACTGGAAATTATTGTTGATAAAAAATTAAATAGCAAGAATTTTCAAATACCCGCAATTTCTCAAATTCTAAATTTCTCAAATTCTCAAATTATTAATTCGCAGTCCAACAGGCTTGAAGAATATATTAATTTAATAAGAAATTGCGCGAAAAACAATAAACAGACATTGATTCTTGTCCCTCAAATTATTGGCGTAGAGACGCTGTGGCTGCGGCTGAAAAAAACATTTGCAGATATTGAATGGGAAAAAGGCACCCCCTCCAACTCCCCCTCCCAGAGGGGGAGAGAAGAGGGGGTGTGTCCCTCCCAGAGGGGGAGAGAAAGAAGTCTCCCGCCCTCTCGGAGGGGGGGATTAAGGGGGGGTGTGATTGGCAAACTTCACTCCCAGCTTAATATGACAGAATATTTTAATAATTGGCTGGGATTTCAGTCTGGCGAGGCAGATGTTTTAATTGGGACTAGGCAAGCGATTTTAACTCCTCCGCAAAATTTAGGTTTAATAATTATTGATGAATATCAAGATCAGGATTTTAAACAGTCCGATCAAACTCCGCGATTTGATACAGTTGAAGCGGCGAAAAAATTTTGTGAAATTTCTGGCGCAGGATTAGTTTTGGCGAGTTCAGCGCCGCCGGTGGAGCTGCCCTCCTTAGAGAAAAGAGAGAAAGGAGAAGGTTTAGAGTCAGGGGAAAATCCCCCCTACCCCCCTTTTCAAAGGGGGAAAATACAGGAAGAATCAAAGGTTCAACCACCCCCTTTCCCAAAAGGGAAAATACAGGAAAATTTGAAGATTCAACCATCTCCTTTTCAAAGAGGAGGAATGCAGGAAAGTTTAAAAATTAAGCTTCCCATTTCTCAAAAGGGGGAAGTAATTAAAATTGTTGACTGCCAAAATGAGTTTTACGGCAAAAATTTCTCTCCCCTATCCAATAAATTGCAAGAGCTGTTATTGGAAACAATTGGCGGCAAGAAATGGGCGATGCTCCTTGTTAATCGGCGCGGCGAAGCGGCGTTTATCTCTTGCCGAGATTGCGGGAATGTAATGAATTGCCCAAAATGCGGGTTGCCTTTGATTTTGCATAAGACAAAAAAAGAAGAGAAGCTTGTCTGCCACCATTGCGGATACAAAACCAATCCTGTCCAGATTTGCCCTAAATGTGGAAGCTATAAAATTAAATTTTCTTCTCCCGGGACGCAAAATATTGAGGATGAAATAAAAAAATTTGCCAAAAAAAATGGATTTAATGCGGATGCGTTGAATATTATTCGCATTGATAGCGATTCAGTAAAAAATAAAGCGGGAATGGCGGATGTTTTAGATAAATTGCAAAAAGATGGCGGAATTATTATCGCTACCCAGTTGGCGGCGAAAATTTGGCTTCCTGAGGGCTTGGATTTAATCGGGTTTATGTATGCGGATAGGTTTTTAAACAGACCTGATTTTCGCGCTTCTGAAAGGGCATT
>JAZDGL010000043.1:0-8705 GCA_043806975.1 bacterium | reverse complement strand
CCTGGAAACCTTCCTATTCCAAATTTTGGCGCTAATTTAAATTTGCTTTCAGGAGAGATTGAAGATAACTCTTGGGCGTGGAATTCATCTATTGGGTGGCTTAATTTAAACCCGTCTAGACCCGTTGTGAATGGAGGGTTGGGAATTTTATTGGCTAATTTTCCTGCGGTTGCCACCGGAGATAATTACAGAAGCGATGTTTATTGGGATAAAAGCACCGATGAATTTAGAGGATGGGCAAAATTCAACGGGCTTCCTGCGGACCAGGGTTGGGTAAGATTTCAGCCCGATGCAGACGATCCAGGGACAGGGTTATGGGGAGTGAATCATTCAGGAGTTTGCTCAAGCGATAAAATTAAAATAGTAGGAAATGCTTGGTCAAATGATTTTGGCTGGATAAAATTTAATGGAACGGCAGTTGATGGAAATGAATATTCCGTAAAATTAAGTTCTGCTCCTATCGCGCCAATTTTGGATGGTTTGGCGCTTGGGTCAAATGGATGCAAAGAAGTAAATATCAGCTGGGTTGATCAATCTTTTGATGAAACAGGTTTTAAGGTTTCAAAGATTATAGTTGGTCAAGATTGGGATACCCAATCGGTTTTGGTTCGTTCTATTGGACCGTCGGCAGGAGTAGGAACTATTTTAGGATGTCTAGATAATTCAGGAGTTCCTGGCGTAAATTATGAATATAGGGTAATGGCGCTTGGCGTATGCACTAATTCTAATTGGATGAATGCAGGAACGGTTGCGACTAGTTCTGTCTGTAATTTTCCTTCTGATGGTGGATGCGGGGTTGAGGTTTGCGTAGGAGGTTTATGCCCTGATAAAGTTAATGTTTCTTGGGCAGCTCCTGCAAGCGGGGCTGGAGCTAATCTGCAATATACTGTTCAAAGAAAAATCGTAAAAGATGAAGACGGAAATCCTGTTGTGGGAAATTTTATTAATGCTTCCGCGGCTTGCGTAGATACTCTTAATTTAAACTGTGTTGATGATGTCGGCAATAACGAAGACGGGCTAAAACATTATAAATATCGGGTTATAGTGGAAGATACAATAACGGACGATCAATCAATTTCTGCGGAATCTCTTGAGGTTGTTCCATGCCCAGATTCTCCAAGCTGGAAAGAAATTAACCCTAGATAAATAAAGTTAAAATAAATTATTTATGTTTTTCTCAACTGATACAAAAAATTATATCGGCATAGATATTGGAACAACAAGCATTAAAATTGTTGAGTTTTCAAAAAAAAGAAATGAAAAAATTAAATTAGAATCTTATGGATCGGGGGATTTTTCCGCGTTTCCAAAAAATACGGAAAATGTTTTGCAAAATGCCGTTAGTAGGGTTTCTGATGGGCAAGCTGCCGATATTATCAAAAGAATCTTAAAAGAATCGGGTATTAAATCAAAGAAAGTAATAATGTCTGCTCCTGTTTTTTCAACATTCACCTCTGTTATAGAGCTTCCCGAAATGAGCGAAAAAGAGATTGAATCGGCAATAAATTTTGAAGCAAAACAATATGTCCCTGTTCCGCTTACCGAGGTTGTTTTGGGGTGGAGTGTTATTGGGAAAAAAACCTATGATTCAGTCGGAAATGGGGGTTCTTTTAATAAAATTTTAGTTTTAATTGTAGCAATCCCTAGAGAATTAGCGAATAGTTTTTCTACTATTTCGGATTTAGCGGGGTTGAATTTAGTCGCGCTAGAAACGGAAAGTTTTGCTTTGATTAGGTCGCTACTCGGCAACGATAAAAGCACTGTCGCGGTTGTTGATATAGGCTCAAGGGCGACGAACATTACAATTGTGAGCGGAGGTTTTATTAGAGTAAGCAGGGGAATAGAAACTAGCGGCTCTGAAATAACCAAAGTTTTAATGAAAAGTATGGGGGTGGATTATCAAAGGGCGAATGAGCTAAAAAAGAAAATCGGGTTAAAAGAAGAAGGCGGGAATATGCAAATTTCCTCTGTGCTCACTCTAATAATTGATATAATTACAGGAGAGACAAAAAGAATAATTGATGTATTTGCGAGAAAAGAAACTCAATCAGGGAAAATAGAAAGAATTATTTTGGTAGGAGGATCCGCAATGATTCCTGGCTTGGCGGAGCGATTTAGCGAAGTTTCTGGGGTAAAAACCGTTGTTGGAAATCCATGGTCAAGAGTAGAATATCCTCAGGAGCTTGAAAAAACATTGGAATTTATTGGACCTTCTTTTTCTGTTGCAGTCGGATTGGCAATGAGAGAATTAAATAATTAAGCCTTGACCATTTGTAAACTTAATTTTATAAATTTCAAACTATTATTATGTCAGAAATAAATCTTGCGTTAAAATCAAAATCAAAATCAGGCAAAAAATGGGTTGATATGACCTGTTTAGCTGTTAGCGCGGTTTTAATTTTGGCTTCAAGTGGATTTTGTCTATTTCATTTTAATAAATCTAATAAGAAAACAGTTGAATTAAATCAGCTTAAAGAAAGCGAAAAAAATGTTCAAGGAGAAATTAGCGCCTTGGATCCTGATGGCATCAGGAATTTCGGCAAAAGGGTAAAAAATATTGGAATTCTTTTAAAAAATCATACTTATTTTTTACAAGTTCTTGAGAATTTAGAAAATAGCACAATCTCTACTGTTTGGTATGAAGAGTTAGATGCGAATATTGAGGAAAATAAAGTTAGCTTGAAGGCAAAAACCGCGGATTTTATTGAAGTTGCTAAACAGTATAAAAATTTTCTTAATGATAAAGGAAGTTTTTCCAAAGTTGAAATAGGAGACAAAACCAGCGAAGACGATCAGGCAGACGAAGCGGAGTATAGCTTTTCAATTGATTTGGCGTATAAAGATGAATTTATAAGAAAAAATAAAATACAAGAATGAAAAAAGAAATTATTTTAATTTTAGGTTTTTCTATATTATTATCTGGGACAGGGGTGTTTTTAGCGCAAAAAGAATCTGCGAATACTCTTGAATCCGAGAAAGATATAAAACAGCTTAATTCTGATTTGAAATATCTAAATGAGACCAAAGCTGTTTTGGAAAAACAAAAAAATGCAAGAGATAAAATTGATGTATCTTCCGAAAAAACTAATGATAAAATTTCTCAGGCTCTTCCAACCGACCCGGGCGTTCAAGATTTAATAGCGCAGATTAATTGCATAGTTTCGGAAAGCGGCGCGGCGATGAAAGAATTTTCGTTGAACCCAGAAGAAGAAAAAAAGCCGTCAGTAAAAGAAATTTCAGCAGGAGAAGAGACGGAAAAAAAAGAAGAATTTAAAGAGATGGTATTTTCTATAACGGTTTCAGGGATGTATTATTCCATTAGAACAATCGCGGATTCCATAGAAAGAAATTCTAGAATTATGGATCTTCTTAGCGTAAAAATTTTAGCAGACGAAGAAAGCGGCGGAGAAGATGAAGACGAAGGAAGCTCCATTAAACAATTAAAAGCGGATTTTAAAATAAAAGTTTATTATATGCCTAATGTATAAAATATGGTAGAAGCTCAAAAAAAACAAAAAAATCTTTTAATTTTATTGGCAATAGTGGTTGTGGCAGCGGTTGGGTTTACTTTGTGGTCTAGAAGAGGAAAATCTCCCAGTTCAAATGACCAGACAATTGTTACGCCAAGGAAAATTTATGAAGATGTTGATTTAAATATTCTAAACAGCGATGCATTTAGAAAATTGGGAAAAGTAAGCGGATATCCAGTAGAAGCGGGAGCAGAAAGAAATAAGAATTTATTTTCTTCTCCAAAAAAGGAATAAGATTATGGAAAACGGTTCTAATCATTCAATGGAAAACCTTCTTGATTTGATGGTCGCCAGAGATTATTTATCCGCTGAACAGCTAGCGCCTTTAAAAGAACAAGCGGAGCAGCAAAATCGTTCTGTGGCAGAAGTTTTAATTGAGCAGAAAATTATTTCAGAAGAAGATTTGGCAAAACTGAAAGCAGAAATTTCCAATGTTCCTTATATTGATTTATCCGCAGAAGATCTTTTAACGCAGCCGTTTGAAGAATTTTCCCAAGAAGTGTGTCTTCGTTATAAATTTGTTGTCTTCAAACAAGAAAATAATTGCATATTTATAGCGGTTGTTGATCCGACCGATATGAATGCCTTGGAAGCAATAAAATTTATTGCGTTAAAAAATAATCTTGATTGGAAGATTTTTATAACATCAGAGACGAATTTCAAAGAGGTAATAGGCAAGTATAGCAATATATCCGCTGAGGTTGGAGAGGCGCTGGAAATTTTGAAAAAAGATACAGATGAAGAAGGAGCGGGAGGGGAAAGCAAAATTAGTATTAGGGATATAGAGAGGATTGCGCAGGAAGCTCCAATCAGCAAAGTTGTTTCTTCAATTTTAAAGCACGCGGTAGATGGAAAGGCGAGCGATATTCATATTGAGCCGATTGAAAGAAGCTTGCGGGTAAGATATAGAGTGGATGGGGTTTTATATACTAGTTTAACTTTGGCGAAAAAATTAGCTCCTGCTGTTGTTGCTCGCGTGAAGGTTCTTTCAAATTTAAAATTGGACGAACAAAGAAAGCCTCAAGACGGAAGATTTAATGCAACGATTAACAGCAAAAAAATAGATTTTCGCGTTTCTACTCTTCCAACCACTAACGGAGAAAAAGTGGTAATGAGAATTTTGGATAAAACTTCTGGCTTGAAAAAATTTGCTGATTTGGGGTTTTCCGAAGAAGGGCAAAAAATCCTTGAAAAATCCTTGAAAAATCCTTACGGAGTTATTATGGTTACGGGTCCGACTGGTTCGGGAAAATCCACTACGCTATATTCAATGCTTCAGGTTATAAATGAGGAGGGAATAAATATAATTACCTTGGAAGACCCTGTTGAATATTATTTGGAAGGGATTAGCCAAAGTCAGATTCACGCTGAAATTGGATATACTTTTGCTTCTGGGTTAAGGTCTATTTTGAGGCAGGACCCCGATGTAATTATGGTTGGAGAAATCAGAGACAACGAAACAGCCGAGCTTGCTACTCACGCTGCTTTAACGGGACATTTGGTTTTTTCAACTTTACACACAAATAATGCGGTTGGGGCAATTCCAAGAATGATTGATATGGGGATAGAGCCGTTTTTGGTAGCATCTTCAATAAAAATGATAGAAGCGCAGCGGCTTGTAAAAAGAATCTGTCCTCATTGCAGGCAGGAAGCCGAAATAAACCAAAATACTCGCGATTTTTTACTTAAAGAACTGGAAGCAGTTCCTGGCGGGAAGGGAAGGCCTTATATAGAAAAAGGATTGAAACTTTTTAAAGGGGCGGGGTGCAAATTTTGCAATGGAAAAGGGATGATAGGGAGGACTTCTATAAGCGAGATTATAGTAATGACCCCAGAGCTGGAAGAGATTGCTGCTAAAAAACCGACTGAAAATCAAGTTGAAGTGGAGGCACTAAGGCAGGAAATGGTGAATATGAAGCAAGATGGAATTTTTAAGGCGCTTGAAGGGGCGGTGGCATTAGAAGAGGTGTTAAAAGTAGTGGAAGTCTAGTTGTATCTCTCATAAAACAAATTCCGATGTTTTCCCCCTTGATAAGGGGGAATTGAAAGGGGTTTTTAAATTTTCTCCCTTTGAAAAGGGAGATTGAGAGGGATTTTAAAATAAATTTGTTTTGTGGGAGCTATAGATAAGAACCTCTGGTCATCAATCAATTAATGAAACTAACAAATTAATCACTAACCAAAAAAATATGAGCAAAAAACGCATTTTGCTTGCAGAAGATGATCGGTTTATATTAGAAATGTATGCCGAAAAATTGCAAGCTAACGGGCATAAAGTGGATTTGGCGGAAGACGGCGCAACCGCGATTGAACTTGCCGAAAAAAATACGCCTGATTTAATAATGCTTGATATTATAATGCCGAAAAAAGATGGTTTTGAAGTTTTAGCATCATTAAAAAAGGATAAAAAACTTGAAAAAGTTCCTGTTATTCTTTTAACCAATCTTGGACAGCGGCAAAATATTGAGAAAGGGTTAAAAATGGGCGCTACGGATTACATAATAAAAGTTCATTTCACTCCCGCAGAAGTTATTAGCAAAATGGAAGCGGTTTTGGAGAAAAAATAAGCAAAAGATAAATGAATAAAATAAAATGAGCGACAAACAAGAATATCTAAAAAAATTGGATAATTTATTGGAGTATGTTTTAAAAGAAGACGCTTCGGATTTGCATTTAGGCGTGGGGATTTATCCCACTTTAAGAATTGACGGGAATTTAGTGCCGCTGCTTTCGCGCGATGTCCTCACACTAGATGATTTAAATGGTATGATTTATGCTATTTTAAACGAAAGGCAAGTGAAAGAGTTTGAATCAAAAGGAGATGTGGATTTTTCGCTTTCAACTCGGAATAATCTTCGTTTTAGAGCAGCTGCCTATAAGCAGCAAGGAAGGCTTGCGCTAACCTTAAGAACGATTCCAATGAGGATTAGGACAATTCAAGAATTGGGGCTTCCTCCTATCGCAAGAGAATTTGCTAATTTTAGCCAAGGTTTTTGTTTAGTTGTCGGTCCTTCCGGGCATGGAAAGTCCACTACCCTTGCCGCATTATTAGATGAAATAAACCATACTCGCTCAGATCATATGGTTACGATTGAAGATCCGATTGAGTATGTTTTTACTCAGGATAAGTGTATAATTGATCAAAGAGAGGTGGGGGCGGATGCTGAATCTTTTTCGCGAGCGCTTCGCTCGGCTTTTCGCGAAGACGCGGATATCATAATGGTGGGCGAAATGAGGGATTTAGAGACTGTTCGCACAGCGGTAACTGCGGCAGAAACGGGGCATTTGATATTTGCCACCTTGCATACAAACGATGCCGCGCAAACGATAGATAGAATTGTGGATATGTTCCCGGCTTATCAGCAGAATCAAATAAGAGCGCAATTGGCGAGCTCGCTAATTGGCATAATTTCCCAAAGGCTTATTCCAAGAATTGATGGAGGGCGGGTTCCTGCTATTGAAGTTTTATTCGCCACCCCCGCTGTAAAAACCTTAATTAGGGAAAATAAAGTTCACCAGTTAAATTTAGTGATTGAAACAGGGTCGGATAAAGGAATGATTTCGTTAAATAAAAGCTTAGCCGATTTAGTAAGGCATAGAGTAATATCAATAGAAAACGCCAAGCTTTATTCCACTGATATAAGCGGGTTAAGATCAATAATAGGATGATTTAAAACAATTTTATGGCTACATTTAATTACGAAGCAAAAGACAATTTTGGAGAAATGAGATCGGGAACCGTTGAAGCGGTTGATGAGCAAACAGCGATTGAGGCTTTAAAAAAGCATAATTTAATCGTGCTTTCTGTCGCTGAGGCGGGCAAGGGGATGAGTATAAGCCTGTCTATTTTTGATAAAGTGAAGTCAAGGGATTTAGTAACCTTTTCCCGCCAGCTTGCTACCTTAATGGAGGCAAAAGTCCCTTTGGTGGAATCTTTGCGCACATTAAGCAAACAAACTGAGGCAAGATTTTTCAAGGGAATTATTTATGAGGTAACTAACGATGTAAATGGAGGCACTCCTTTTTCTGACGCGCTGGAAAAACACCCGAAGGCTTTTTCAAAATTTTATGTGAGTATGATTCGCGCGGGAGAAGCATCGGGAAATTTGCAGAACACTTTGCTTTATTTGGCGGATTATTTGGAAACAAATTTTGACTTGATGAAGCAGGTTAAAGGCGCGATGATGTATCCAGCGTTTCTTATCTCGGCGATGGTTTTAATTGGAATCTTAATGCTTGTTTTGGTTATTCCTAAATTAACAGCTGTTTTTGAAGAGGGGGGGCAAGAGCTTCCTTTAATGACGCGCCTTCTGATGAATTTGAGCGAATTTATGCAAGCTTATTGGTGGCTGATTATGCTAATGATCGCAGGGGTTGTTTTTGGCTTGCCCGTGTTAGTAAATAAAACAAAGCAAGGCAGGGAGGTTTGGGATAAATATAGCATTAAAATCCCGATTTTTGGAGCAGTTTTAAGAAATATATATATTGCGCGGTTCGCTGAAAATTTTAGCGTTTTAATAGCGGCGGGGATTCCAATTACAAGAGCGTTAGAAATGACCGCTGATATTGTTGGGAATAATGAATACAAAAAGCTTATTGATGAAGCGGTAAAAAGAATTAAAGCGGGAGACAGTATTAGTTCTGTTTTTGAAAGAAGCTCGCTTTTTCCTGCGCTGGCAAGCTCAATGATAAGTATTGGAGAAAGATCTGGAAAGCTTGATCAAGTGCTTAAAAATGTTGGAAAAGCGTATAAACGCGATGTGGATATTTTAGTAACTAATTTAACCAAATTGATTGAGCCGATTTTGATGGTAGTTATGGGGATTGCAGTGGCAGTGCTGGTAGCGGCGATACTCCTACCGATGTGGGGAATGGTAGATGTTATGAAATAATTTTGCTCTGCCTGTGTATAACTTTTTTGCTTAAAATAAAAGGATTTGGTAAAATAAGAATAATAAATTTGTAATTTAAAAAAAGGGTAATGTGGTAAAAAAGATTCTCCCCTCCTTTATAAGGAGGGGATTAAGGGGAGGTTGCTTTAAATACCCCCTCTTAATCTCCCCCTTATCAAGGGGGAGAGATAATTTAAAATTCAAAAATTAATTAGAAAGGGGGTGAAAAACAAATGAAAAAAGGTTTTACATTGATTGAGCTTATAATCGTTATTGCGATTAT
>JAZDGL010000042.1:0-3127 GCA_043806975.1 bacterium | reverse complement strand
CCGGGATGATGATATTTCGGCAGTTTTGCATCTTTTTTAAGTTTTTTGACTTTGATTATCATTTCAAAACTTTTTTAATTTTTTTATAAATTTTTTGATGGATATTTTCGCGCGTTTCTAGGTTGCCATCTTTTATACATTCAATTTTAATCCAGCCTTTTTGAGTTTTGGCTAGCCACAGGGCGCTTTTGCGGGAATTTTCTAAAAATTGGATATTTTTTTCATGCACATCTTCTTTCCTGGCTTTTTTCTTGCCTAAATATCTTCTATGGCCGTTGCCGTTTCTTTCTCTAATCAATTTCAAAATAATATCTATCGGAACGCTCAAATAAAATACAATATCCGGTCTCGGAATTTTAAAAACTTCATATTCCATTTGCGCCAGCCACTTGAGAAAATTTTCTCTTTTTTTTGTATTTGCAATTTTACCGCCCTGATGAATCTGATTGGCGCTTGCATATCTATTCGCAATGACAATTTTGCCCTCGGAAAGCCATTTTTTAATTTTATCTTTTGATTCAAAACGGTCCGCCGCATAAAGCACGGAAGCGATCTTCGGATGCACCTTTACGAAATTATAATATTGTTCGGACAAACAATGCCCGATGAATTTTCCAAAAAAGTTTAAATAATAATCAGGAAAATCAACTATTTTTACGGTTTTCCCTTCACTTTTTAATCGATTGGCCAAAAACTTGACCTGAGTCGCCTTGCCACTTCCGTCAGTGCCGTCTATTACAATTAATTTTCCTCGTCGTTTAGCCATTTTATTTCCCTATTGTATAACCCCCATCGATCAGAAAATCTTGGCCGGTGGCATAGCTGGCTTTGTCGCTTAGGAAAAAACAAACCGCTTCGGCAATTTCTTTGGGTTCAGCAATGCGACCAAGCAAGACATCGGAATTTCTTCGTCTGGTTTCGGCGTTCCATCCTTTAGCTAGATCTGTGTTAACTCCTCCGGGAGAAACAGAATTTACGCTGATCCCATCTTTTGCATACTCTCTCGCCAATGCTGCCGTTATATTCAATATCGCCGCCTTGGAAACAGCATATGGCAAATTATTGGCTAAGGCGCCTTGCGGGCGCGCTCTAATTGAGCCAATATTAACAATCCGTCCATATTTATATGATTGCATGGATGGAATTATGGCCTGACACATATACACAGTTCCCAAAACATTTGTTTCGTAAGCAAAGAACCAATCTTCCTCGGTTGTTTCCAAAAAAGGTTTATGATTAGCGGCACCGGCAACATTGGCTAAACAATGAATTTGTATTTTCTTTTCTAGCAGTTTATTAACTTCGCGAAACACCGCTTTTTTATCTCTAATATCACAAATTATTTTTTCAGCTTCAAGTTCTTTGGCGATAGCCTCAAGTTCCGGAGATGCTTCTCTGCCATGAACAATGACATTCGCTCCGTATGATTTTGCCAATCTAGCTGTTGCCGCGCCGATCCCCTTAGAAGATCCAGTTATTAAAATATTTTTACCTTTTAACATAAATTATTTTTATTAATTTTAATTTCTATACAAACTTTTTTGGTATTGGAAACTTTTTTGCCAGTGCTTTTATTTCTTTGTGCACAGATTCTTTTATTTTCTTGTTATCTTTATTTTTTAAAACTAGAATCATCAACTCGGCCACTCGTTTGCATTCTTTTTCTTTAAAACCCCTGGTCGTGATAGCTGGAGTACCGAAACGTATCCCTGACGGATCCATTGGCTTTCTCGTATCATCAGCAATCATATTCATATTGAGCGTTATGCCAACTTCATCTAATACCGTCTGCGCCTCCTTCCCAGAAACTCCAAGAGAGCTATAGACATCCGCCAAGACACAGTGATTGTCCGTTCCTCCGCAAAGAAGCCTGATTTTATTATCCTTAAACACCTGAGCCATCGCCCGGGCATTTTTTATAATTTGTTTGGCGTATTTTCTGAAGGCCGGAGTGAGCGCTTCGCCGAAGCATACAGCTTTAGCGGCAATGGTATGCATGAGCGGTCCTCCTTGGAAACCCGGGAAAACAGCTTTATTTATTTTTTTTGCAAGTTCTTCATCGTTTCGTATTAAAATCATCCCTCCGCGCGGACCGCGAAGTGTTTTGTGGGTAGTTGTAAGAATAATATCAAAACCATAATCAAAAGGATTTTTGACAGCTTTTCCGGCAATCAATCCCGCGATGTGCGCCATGTCGGCAATACAAATAGCTCCCACTTCTTTGGCAATAGCTGAAAATTTCGCATAATCAAGTTCTCTGGTGTAAGCGGAAAACCCGGCCATAATTACTTTTGGTTTCTCTTTTTTGGCAACGGCAAGCATTTCTTCGTAATCAATTTCTCCGGTATCCACATTTTTCATTTTGTAACGAATAAATTTGAAAATTTTACTGATATAAGTAACAGGACTCCCGTGAGTAAGATGTCCCCCATGAGATAAATCCATTCCCATAATCGTATCTCCCGGCTCCATTAAGGCAAAATAAGTAGCAATGTTGGCCGGAGCACCGGCGTGCGGTTGAACATTAGCAAATTTGCAATTAAATAATTTGCAGGCGCGTTCTATGGCCAACTTTTCTACTTGGTCGGTAAAATCCTGCCCTCCATAATAACGATGACCGGGATAGCCTTCAGAATATTTATTTGTAAACACCGAACTATTTGCTTTTAAAATATCCTCTGAAACATAATTCTCGGAGGGAATAAGTTCTAACCCCTCTGCTTGTCTCTTTTCTTCTCCTTTTATTAATTTTTCCACTAGTTTATCTCGCATGGAATTACTATATCACATAAAAGACCTCTCCCCAACCCCTCTACTTATTAAGGAGAGGGGCGAAGGGGTAAGGTTATTTCTGGAATGAAAAATCAACATTTTGACCATCAGATTTCATAATTATTGTGCCCAATAAATCTGTGCGAAAGATTTTGGCGCCAAATTGAGCTAAGGTATCCAAGGTTTCTTGATGCGGGTGACCAAAGTTATTATCTTTACTATCTGAGATAAGTGCATAAAAAGGCATTACAGCTTTTACGAAACTCGGAGATGTAGAGGTGCGCGAGCCATGGTGTCCCACTTTTAAAATAGTACTCTTTAGTTGTGCTTCTGAATTTTCCGAAAGAATTATTTT
>JAZDGL010000041.1:0-3024 GCA_043806975.1 bacterium | reverse complement strand
ATTGAAAAAGCTTCTGAAATGCTTCCTGCTCCTGAAATAATAGGCGAACCCAAAATAGAAACAACCCACAACAGCGCCATCATAATATGGGAGACAGACAAAGAATCAAATTCATTGGTAGCATCAGTAGCAGACGAGCTATATGATCCAACTAAAGAAGACCCATATATTCAAATAGCAGGAATCCCAGACGAAGAAACAACAACACATATGGTATCAATATATAACCTAAACCCAGAAAGCGCCTACCACTACCAAATAAGAAGCAAAGCAAAAATAGGACCAATAGCAAAATCAAGAGATTTCATATTCAGAACAAAATCAGAAGTATTAGAAATTACAAACCAAGTATTCTTCCCAGTATCAACAGAAGAAGCAGCCTTCCAATGGACAACCAACATAGAAACAGACACAACGCTAAAATACATACCATACAGAGGATCGCAGCTTCAAACAGACCAAGCAAAAACAATTTACGATAAAGCAATGACAAAACTTCACGAAGTCACCTTAAAAGGATTAGAAGCAGGAGCAGCCTACGATATCACAATATCAGGAAAAGACAGTAAAGGAAGAATAGTATCAAAACAAATCAGCGCCTTCACAACAACAAAAGACAACCTCCCTCCAATAATAGCCCAAGTCCAAACAGATTCAGCCATATCTCCTGGAAAAACACCAACAATTCAAACAATAATTTCTTGGATAACCAACGAACCGACAATAGGAAGAGTGATTTACAATAAAGGCATTATCACAAACGAAGAAGACCTTAAAGAAACCACCAATCAAGAAACAAACTATACTAAACAGCATACCGCTGTTATCACAAAATTTGAAGCTGGAACCGTCTATACATTCAAAGTAATCGCAGAAGATTCCAACAGCAACAAAACAATCTCAAAAACATTTACAATTCTTACCCCCAGGCAAAAAGAATCCGTCTTCCAAGTCATAATGAAAAACCTAGAAAAAACATTCGGCTGGGTAGGAAAGATGAATTAGAAGGGAAGGGATGCTCCGTTCGGGTAATAAACCTTGAAATAATTTCGTATTTGTAGGGGCGAACCTATGTGTTCGTCCGAAAGGAACATACCCCTGAAACGGGCAGGCGCATAGGTCTGCCCCTACGAAAGCGGCAATAAAAGGAATGGGGGCGTCTTACAAATTCATATTCTTCTAACCTTCCACCGCTAAAATCGCAAAATTTTACTAGTTTTCCACAGGAAAATAAGGTAATAGTCAAAAATATATTATTGCGCAATAGTCGTCAATCCTTTATTTAAAAATCTGAAAGAGTTATACTAGAAGCAAGAGGATTGAAAAGAAAATAATGAGCGCAATTATTATAAATAAACTTTGAGCAAATTAAGTAAATAATTTGATTTTTCTTTATGCCAGAAATAAAACCACAAGTGGAAACATTTGCAAGAATTAAAGTTATCGGCGCTGGCGGAGGCGGAAGCAACGCTGTCGCGAGAATGATAAGCGCGCGAGTGAAGGGAGTTGATTTTATTGCAGTTAATACAGACGCGCAGGCTCTTCATAATACAAACATTCCAGAAAAAATTCATATTGGAAAAAATTTAACGAAAGGATTGGGCGCGGGGATGAACCCGGAAGTTGGTCGCCAAGCGGCGGAAGAAACAAGGGAGGAAATTATGAAAGTTGTTAAAGGCGCTGATATGGTTTTTATTACTAGCGGAATGGGTGGAGGCACTGGGACTGGCGCAGCGCCTGTAATTGCAGAAATTGCCAAGGAAGCAGGAGCGTTAACAGTGGGAGTTGTGACCAAGCCGTTTATGTTTGAGGGGTCTCAAAGATCTGCGATTGCCGAGCAGGGTTTGCAGAGGCTTAAAGAGCATGTGGATACGATGATTACGATTCCTAATGATCGCCTTCTTGATATTATTGATAAAAAAACTAGCTTGGTAGAAGCATTTGCTATTGTAGATGATATTTTAAGGCAAGCCGTTCAGGGAATTTCTGACTTAATAACTATCAATGGAATCGTTAATGTGGATTTTGCCGATGTAAAAGCGATAATGCGTGATGCTGGTTCTGCCTTGATGGGGGTTGGAAGCGCCACAGGGGAGGCAAGGGCAGTTGAAGCAGCAAGGGCGGCAATCAATAGTCCATTATTGGAGATTTCCATAGACGGGGCGAAAGGGGTGCTGTTCAATATCTGTAGTGGCCCTGATATTACAATGAGTGAAGTCAATGAAGCTGCGAAGGTTATCACGGAATCAATTGATCCGGATGCGAAGGTTATTTTTGGCGCGGTGATTGATAACACTATGAAAAAAGGGGAGATCAAAATCACTGTGATTGCGACTGGTTTTGATTCTTTCCTTTTGCCGGGGGCGAAAACGAGCCGCATCGCTCCATTAAAATCAATGGAAAGCTTAAAGAATAACTCCGAGGTTTTGGCGAGGAAAGAAAGCACAGGCATAAGTTCTTTTATAAAGCCGATTTTTGAGAGAAAAGAAGTCAGCCAGCCTGACCCTGCTCCGATTGTTGAGAAAAAAGAGGAAAATTCTTTTAAAAACATTTCTGATTTTGAAGAATCGGAAAAAAAAACTAGCAAACCCGAAGAAGATTCTGACGCAATGAGGAAAAATCAAAAAGTAGAAAAAAAATCAAAAGAAGAAAATTTTGAAGAGTTTGAAATCCCTGCTTTTATAAGAAGAAAGATGAAGCAGTAAACATAAATTTCTAATTTTTAAATAATATCTAAAAATTGATTGTTTGATTTCTAAAAAATAATACGCGGGGGCATTAGAAATTATAGCTCCCGTAAAACAAATTTCGATGTTTTCCCCCTTAATAAGGGGGAATTGAAAGGGGTTCTAAAATTTTCTCCCTTTTTACCTCCCAAGGCGGTCTGCCCATTAGGCAGAAAGGGAGGTTGGGAGGGATTCTAAAATAAATTTGTTTTGCGGGAACTATAAATAATCAAAAATTGTTTTGAAATTAGAAATTAAACAGATGCCTGTTTAATTTTTTGACTAAAAATATGGATCA